>JAJYWT010000025.1 GCA_021791345.1 bacterium | reverse complement strand
CGCCCTACCCCTCATTGCCGAGGGATTGCGGGAGGCGGGCACCGGGTACAGCTTCGCCTGGTGGCCGTGCGGCAACCGTGAGGCACTTCGCCTGCTGCGGCTCGGCCTGGTCCACGCCGCCGGTGTCCATCGAGCCTCCGGCTCCGCCCCGGAGCCGCCCGAGGGGGCGATCTCGGTCGGCTTCGCCCGCTGGCGCGAGGGGATCATCTCGGCGGCGGATCAGCCCGTGGACCGGCTGGAAGAGGCGCTCGAGCGGAGGCTCCGCCTCGCCAACCGGGAGCCAGGGGCGGAGGCGCGGTCCGTCCTCGATCGGGAGCTGGAGAGGCTGGGAGGGCCACCCCCACCCGGCTATTCCAGCTCATTTCCCGGCCACATGTCGGTGGCCGGAGCGGTGGCTGCGGGAGCGGCAGACCTGGCGGTGGCGACCGAGCCGGCGGCGCTGGCCCTGGGGCTCCACTTCGCCCCCCTGTCTGATGAGGACTCGTCGCTGCTCCTGGCGGAGAACGAGGTCGACTCTCCGCCCCTGTCCGCGCTCCTGGCGGCGCTGGGCCATCCGGCGGTCTCCTCCCAGCTGGAACTGCTGCCGGGATACGACCCATCCTCACTCGGAGTGACCGGCTGAGGGAGCTGCCTGTTTTCGCAATCGGCGATCATGGTGGGATGAAGAAGTCAGCAGCGGACGAGGAGGTCTTCCCCGCCGAGCAGGAGCGCGCCCGCCGGCGCGACCGCAAGCGGGTCACCGCCATGGTGGTGGACGGTGCCGGGATCCGCCGCCAGGCTATGGCTCTGGCGGCTAGGTCGCGGCGGCGCTCAGGGCCGCCGGAACACCCGTGAGCTTCCCAATTTTCGCGGAGCCCTTCGGCCTCCGGGCCCACCGGGCCGGGACCCTGTAGCCTGTCCCCCATGGACGAGCCAGTCCTCTCCGGGCCCGCGGGGGCAACCCCTCCAGCCGCCGAGGCGGCGGTCCGCCGGATCCTCTGCATCCCCCAGGGGGCCGCGCGGCCGACCGAGGCCGAGACCTCGCGGATCTTCACGGTGTCCATGGCCATGACCGGGGTGCGCTGCGTTTTTACCTACGGCATCGTGCCGGTCATGACCCCGGCCCTGGGTGCCGTGGCGGCCCCCTGGATCGGCATCCCCCTGTCCCTTCTGGCCCTGGTCTTCGACGTCCGAGGGATCCGCAGCTTCTGGAGGGCCTACCATCCGCAGCGCTGGCTGATGACCGTCCTCTACCTGGTGGTGATGGGGTTCGTCACCTACCTGCTGGTCCGCGACCTGGTCCACCTGATCCACTAGGCAGAGTCGGCCGAGTTCGGGCTAGGGGCGCCAGACCGTCTGGATGTTGGTGAACTCCCGGATCCCGAAGCTGGCCAGCTCCCGCCCGAAACCGCTCCGGCGCACCCCCCCGAAGGGGATGCGGGCATCCGAGTGGGTCATCCCATTGACGAAGACCCCGCCGGTGTCGAACCGACGGGCCAACTCCACCCCTCGGTCGGGGTCCTTTGTCCAGAGGTTGCCCCCCAGTCCGTAGCGGGGGTGGTTGGCCAGCCGGATCCCCTCCTCGAGCTCCCGGAAGGTGGTCACGGCGGCCACCGGGCCGAAGGTCTCCTCCTGGAAGGCGGCCATCTCCGGGGTCACCCCGGTGAGGACGGTCGGCGGGTAGAAGTAGCCCGGCCCAGCGTCCGCCTCTCCTCCCAGCAGAACGGCCGCGCCCTGCTGCCGGGAGCGCTCCACCTGGTCGGCGATCCGCTCTCTGAGGTCGGCACGGGCCAGGGGGCCGATTCGGGTGGCGCGGTCCAGGGGTGGCCCCACGGTGAGCGCCTGGCAGTGGGCCCGGAAGCGCTCCAGGAACGCTCCGGCGATGGACTCCTGGAGGAGGAACCGCTTGGCGGCGATGCAGCTCTGGCCGCCGTTCTGGAACCTCGCGCGCACCCCCACCTCGGCGGCCTGGTCCAGGTCGGCGTCCTCCAGCACCAGGAAGAAGTCGGATCCACCCAGCTCAAGCACAGCCTTCTTCAGCTCCCGACCGGCCACCTCGGCCACCCGGCTTCCGGCGACGTCACTCCCGGTGAGGGTCACCGCCCTGACCCTCTCGTCGGCGATCAGGCCCGGGACCGGCTCGGTGCCGCACACCAGGGCCGCCAGCGATCCCTCCGGGAACCCGGCCCTGGTCACCAGCTCCTCCAGCGCGAGGGCGCAGCCGAAGGTGGTGGGGGCGTGCTTCAAAAGGCCGGTGTTGCCGGCCATGAGCGCCGGGGCCAGGAAGCGGATCACCTGCCAAAGGGGGTAGTTCCAGGGCATGATCGCCAGAACCACCCCGAGCGGCCGGAAGGCCACCAGGCTTCGGGGGGAGTCGGAAGGCGCTTCCTGGAGCTCCAGGAACCTCCCGGCCTCATGGGCGAAGTACTCGCAGGAGGTGGCGCACTTGTCCACCTCGGCCTCGGCCTCGGCGATGGGCTTGCCCATCTCTGCGGTTACCAGCCGGGAGAGGTTCTCCCGCTCCCGCCGCAGCAGCTGGGCCAGCTCCAGCATGCGCTGAGACCTCCAGGCCAGGGTCTCCGAGGAGATTCGCTCGAACGCCGCCTGCGCCCCGGCGAGTTTGGCCTCGATCTCCCCGGGGCGCATCTCCGGGAACTCTGAGACCACCTCTCCGGTCGCCGGGTTGACCGAGTTGAAGACTCGCTGCGCTGTGGTCGCCATGCCAAGACCCCCTGAAGCCGCGCCCTAGGGAAGGGCGTACCTAATGGACGAGTTTGCCAGATCGCGGCGCAGCCGGCCCCTCTCCGCCAGCAGCTGCAGGTGGAGCTCGGACTCGAACACCGCCAGCATCTGGTTGAAAGGGTCGAGGTCCTGGAAGCGGCGCCGGCGCCGTGTCCAGGGCAGCCGATCGGCCACCTCCCGGGCGTTTCGGGCGCCGGCCCCGACCTGCTGGTAGCACTCCTCGAGCCGCAGCCGGTGGTGCTCGAGCAACTCCGTCACTCTCCCTCTGAGGTCTTCGAACACCGGACCGTGAGCCGGCAGCACCAGCCGGCAGGAGAGGTCGGCCACCTTCTCCAGGGACTCCAGGAAATCGGCCAGCGGCGAGCCCGGCAGGTGGAGCTCCACTCCGATCGAGGGGGTGATCTGGGGGAGGACGTGGTCTCCGGCGAAGAGCAGCTGGTTGGTGCGGTCGTGCAGGCAGAGGTGACCTCTGGTGTGTCCCGGGGTCGCCACCACCTCTAGCTCCCGGTCGCCGAGGAGGAGCGTCTCGCCGCCGCCCAGGTAAAGATCGGGGTCCGCCGGGGGCCGGCGCCCCGCGGGTCCGGCCGCCTCCAGCCGGCGAGCCACGTCCTCGGCGGCCAGCTGGCCCAGCCGGGTCGCCGTCCTGCGCCGGGCCTCGCCGGGGTGATCGCGGAAGGCGATCAGCGAGTCGCGCTCCCTCCTCCCCAGCAGCACCTGGGCCCGGGAGCGCTGGCGCACCCGGCCAGCCAGGCCGTAGTGATCGTCGTGGACATGGGTGGCGAAGACCCAGCGAACCCGGTGGAGGCCGGAGCCCAGCCGGTGGAGCGCCTCCTCCAGCCGCTCCCAGCTCTCCCTCCGGTTCCAGCCGCAGTCCACCATGAGAAAGCCCCCCTGGTCCTGGACCAGGTAGGCGTTCACCGCCCTAAGCGCGTCCCCGGGGAGGGGCAGGGGGACCCGCCAGACCCCTTCCGCAACCTCGTCCAGGGTCGGCTGCTCCCAGGCGTGACGGTCCTCCTCGCTCAACTCACCTCCGGCTGGGCGTCAGCGGGTCCCGGACCCGCGCCGGCGGCGGAGATCACCTCCATGACGTCGGCCACCTCCACCGGACGCCGGCAGCGCACCTGCAGGTGGCAGAGGAGCTGGGACTGGTCGGAGACCTGGAGCTGGACGGGGCGCAGCTGCACCGACTCCCGGGAGCTCAGCCTGAGGGCCCTGGAGATCGCCACAGAAAGCTCCGCTAGCCGGGCGCGGGCGGGAAGCTGGACCTCGATGTCCAGTTGGAGCGGCAGATTGGTGACCGTGAGGGCTGCCATCAGAACCCCGCTGTTGGGGATCCGCACCAGCCGGCCGCCCAGGTCGACCGTGGTGTAGACCACCCCCACGTGGGTCACCACCCCCTGGTACTCGATTCCCCCGAAAAGGTAGGTGCGGATGTGGACGAAGTTGCCCACCACGAAGGGGCGGGCCATGAGCAGGACGATCCCGGCGAACACGCTGCCTAGGGAGGTCTGGGCCGCCACCCCCACCACCACCCCGACCACCGCGCCGGCGGCCAGAAGTCCCGTGAGGTTGATCTGGAGAGCGGAGAGAACCCCCAGGATCAGGAGGAGGTAGAGGCACCAGGTCACCACCGGCCGCCAGGCATAAAGGGAGCTTCCCTGGAGGTGGGCGAAGACCCGGGAGGTGAAGGCGCGGATCGCCACCCCACCCAGGATCACGGCCAGGACGAAAATCCCCAGCTGGATGGCGAGACCCTCGCCCTTGGGGGCCAGGCTGAGAAGCTGCGGGCGGGCAGCCAGGAGGAGGGCCAATGCCGCTGTGGCGGTGGCCGCCGTGATCCAGCCCCTGGGACGGGGTGGAGGGGAAGGACGGGTCCTGGTGCTCAGCATCGGCCCATCCTGCCAGAGCGTGCCCGATCAGCGCTCAGATCAGCCCTCGGCGGTCAGGGTGGGGTCGAGGTTGAGCCCGGTCCGGCCCCGGAAGGCAGCCAGGACTCCCGCTGCCACGGCGATGGCGGCGAGGAAGAAGACAGAGGCGACCAGGCCCTGGGTCACCGCGTGCACCGAGGCGCTGTGCCCCGCGCCCGCTCCCACGAAGAGCCCGTATACCAACCCGGTCAGGGCCACCCCCATGGAGGTCCCGGTGCCCCTGGTCATGTTGAGGATCCCACTGGCCATCCCCGAGTGCTCACGGGGAGCCGACCCCATGATGGCGGCATTGTTGGGCGGGGTGAACATCCCGAGCCCGATGCCAGCGACCGCCAACTCCACCAGCAGTAGGCCACCGGTCTCCGGGTGGGCCCCCAGGCCCACCATGGCCAGCGCCAGCACCGCCATCCCTCCCACGGTGAGCGGCTGGGCGCCGATTCGGTCCGCCAGCGCTCCGGCGATGGGTGCGGTGATCCCCAGGAAAACCGGCAGCACCACCAGCTCCAGCCCCGCGGAGGCGGGGTTCAGGTGCCCGGCATCCTTGAGGTAGAAGGGGAGGACGAACAGGGCTCCGAAGAGCGCCAGGTAGGAGAGCAGGCCGGAGGAGATTCCCGCCGAGAAGGGAACTACCTTGAACATCGAGAGCTGCATCATGGGGGCCCGGCAGCGCAGCTCCCGGCGGATGAACACCGTCCCAAAGATCAGGGTGGCGGCCACAAAGCCCAGGATCTCGGGCGAGAGCCAGCCCGTCTCGTTCCCGAAGGAGAGGGCCAGCATGAGCGCGGTTATGGCGGCCACGAAGCTGCCGATCCCCCACCAGTCCATCGGCTGGCGCTGGGCCAGGTGGCGGCTGCGGGGGAGGAGGAACCACCCCAGTCCCATGCCCAGCAGGCCGGCCGGCACGTTGACGAAGAAGATCAGCCGCCATCCCCCCAGGACCAGGAGCAGGCCCCCCACCGCCGGGCCGAGAGAGAGCCCCAGCGCCTGGGCGGCTCCCTGGACCCCGATCCCCTTGCCCAGCTTGTCCGGCGGCATCGCCTGCACGATCAGGGCGACGCTGTTGGCCTGGAGCATGGCCGCGCCGAAGCCCTGAAGGACCCGGAAGACGTCGAGAAAGGTGAGGCTGGGCGCCAGGCCACAGAGCGCCGTCCCGATGATGAAGATGGCGAAGCCGTAGATGTAGAGGAGCTTGCGCCCCACCATGTCGGCGAAGCGCCCCACCGCGGTCACCATGGCCACCAGGACCAAGAGGTAGGCCAGCGAGACCCACTCCACCGACCCCAGCGAGGCGTTGAAGTCGGTCTTGAGTCGGGGGAGGGCCAGGACCACGATGCTGGCGTCCAGCTGGCCCATGAACGCACCCACGCAGACGGTGCCCACCACCAGCCAGTGGCTGTTGGGGTTCTTGGCCACCGAGGCCGGCCGCCGCGGCTCCACCAGAAGGCGCCGCCAGCCGTGCACGGCGTGCTCGGACTCGGACACCGATCCCATCACTCGAATATAGCCGGGCCGCCGAGGCCGGGGGAAAAGAGAGGGCCCGCCCGGGATCTCCCGGGCGGGCCCCTGGACGCCTCCTAGGTGGCGTCTGTCGATCTGAAGTCGGTCAGCTCCCGGTGTCCGGATTGGGGCTCGCGGCAGGTCCCACCTGGGGCGGCATGTAGCCACCCGTCTGGGCGATCGGGCCCTCACCCACAACGCCGGTTCCGCTGAGGACGATGGCGGCGATCTCCTCAGTCTCGTACCCACTGTGCACCGCCCAGCCGTAGGCGAGCAGGCCGACCATGATCACCGCCAAGAGGTCGGAGGGGAAGGGGATGCCAACCGTGGCCGGTGCCCCCGGGGTCCCGGCCGCACCATAGGATCCGTAGTAGGAGATCCCGAACATCGCCAGGAGGAAGAAGATCAACCACCAGGTGCTGCTGACCGCTTTCCGCCCCTCCTCGTTGGAGAGGTACCAGAGGGCGCCGGTGAAGCCTCCGATCAGCACGATGGTGGTGAAGTAGAAGACCCCGAAGCCGGGGTGGGGGATCTTGGCCGGAGCAGCTGTCAGGGCATAGGCACCCCAGCGCTGGACGATGATCCAGAGCACCAGGAACACCAACCCCAGGATGAGCCCGGTCCCAGTGCTGATCCAGCCCTTCATGGGGGCGTAGAACCAGGTGAAGAGGGGCAGGGCGACGAAGACCGCAGCGAAGACGATGGCGAGGGTGAAGAACCCGGCCCAGTAGACGATCAGGACCGCGCCGATGAAGCCCACCGGGGCCAGGATCTCCGCCCCCCAGAGGCGGAAGGGCCGGGTCAGCGAGCCCGCGGTGCGGCGCAGGATGGGAAGCCCGATGCCGCCCATGATGTAGGTGAGCACCGTGGCCGAGGTGATGATCCCCACCAGGGTGTACCAGCTGGGGAGTGGCAGGAAGAAGAGGCAGCCAACGACTGTGGATGCCACCAGCGCCAGCCAGGGGATCTTGGTCGAGGCCAGGACCTCCTGGAACTGCTTGGGCAGGTATCCCACCACCGAGAGCCCGTACACCGTCCGGGAGGAGGTCCCGAGGTAGATGTAGCCGGTCCCGGTGGGAGAGATGAAGGCGTCGATCAGAAGGATGGTGGCGAACCCGCCCAGGAGAGCGGTTCCGGCACCCTTCATGAGGACATAGAAGGGCGCGTCGGCGGCGGCGCTGCCAGAGGCGGCCAGCTTGGCCCAGTCTCCCGCCTGGACGTGGAAGAAGCCCCAGTTGATGCCGCCGGTGAAGGCCACCTGGAGCAGCACGTAGATGACCATCCCGGCCAGGACCGACAGGATGGTGGCGGTGGGCACGTCCCGCTGGGGGTTCTTAGCCTCACCGCCGAAGTCCAGCGCCTGGCGGAAGCCGAGGTAGGAGAAGACGATCCCGGTGCTGGCCACCGCCCCCAGAACCGGCTGAGTGCCGAGGGGGAAGAAGCCGCCATAACCGGAGAAGTTCTTGGTGTGAAGGTCCAGGATCAGCAGAAAGATGACGGTCAGGCCGGGGATCAGGAACTTCCAGCCGGTGACGAAGGCATTGAACTGGCTGAGGAAGCGGATCCCCACGTAGTTGATGATGAAGAAGAGGATCATCAGCCCGATCCCGAAGAGGATCCCGGAGGGCCAGGTCAGCTCGGAGCTGCTGTTGACGATCCCGTGGATGTAGGAGCTGGCATAGGTGACCACCGCCTCGGCCTCGATGGCCGGCACGGAGACCGCGGAGAGCAGATATGTCCAGCCCAGGATGAAGCCGGTGTAGCCGCCGTGGGTCAGGTGCGGGTAGCGCACGATAGCGCCGCTGCGGGGGAGCATCCCCGAGACCTCAGCGTAGTTGAGGGCAACGAAGAGGACCAGCACGCCACCCACGATCCAGGAGACGATCGCGCCCGGCCCGGCCACGGAGGCCGAGGCGATGGCCGCGAACAGCCAGCCGGAGCCGATGATCCCTCCCATGGAGAGGAAGAAGAGCTGCCAGACCGACATGGTCCGGGCTAGCTTTCGATCCGACGCGTCGTAGTCGGGTTTCACCGCCGTCGCCATACTTGGGCACCTCCCTACACGTTGCTCACCGGGGAGGAGTCCCTAGGACACCGGCCCCTCCCCATTCCCTGTTGCCCGCAAGATTAGGGACTGGAGGGCCGTTTGGGAAGGGGCTTGACAAATTCCCCAGATTCTGGTTGCGCAGGATGGGGCGGTATATTGCCCTGGCAGATGGAAGAGCTGAGCTTCCCGCCGGACTCCCAACCCGACTTCGAGCAGCTGGCCGCGGGGCTGCGGGCGGACTCCCGCGACCTCTCCACCTTTCTTGAGGTGATGGCCGGCAAGTTCACCGGGGCACTTCCCGGCCGGGTCAAGGTGGAGTACCAGGGGGGGATGCTGCGCCGCAACAAGCAGGTCCGGCGGATCCTGATCCAGCTGGGGGAGGACCGCTTCGAGGTGGCCGGGGAGCAGGGGGCGGTGGCGGCCCGCCGGGTCCGGGTGGTGCGGGGGATCGCCCTCAAGACCGAGGAGATGGCCGTCGATACCTGGCTTGCTGAGCTCAGCCGGGCGCTGGTGCGCGAGGGCCAGTCCACCTCCGAGGGGCGGATCGCTCTCGAGCGGCTCTTGGGCTGAGAGTGCGGTTCTTCCGTGGCGGGCAGTCTGGGCCGTCCCCCGAGGAGCTGCAGCGCGCTGAGCGCAGCCGCCGGCTGGTGGAGGCAGGCGGCATCCCCCTCGAGGCCGAGGAGAGGATCGCTCGCCAGCGCGAGTCCCGGGCCGCCTTCACCTCTGACCTCTCCGTGGACGAGCTGGCAGCGCTGCGCCAGCTGGGCTATCGCCCCCTGTCCCTGGTGATGGGCAGCTCCATGTACCAGATCGGGTGGGTCCAGGGGGGCTACTCTCGCTTTGGCATGGGGATGGGCTGGGTGCCGCCCGAGCCTCAGGAGAACCTCCCACTCACCCGCGCCCTGACCGACGCTCGCCACCTCGCCCTGGGCCGGCTGATGCGCGAGGCTGAGGGGCTGGGGGCGGAGGGGGTGGTCGGGGTGCGGCTGGTGATCCGCAGCTGGGAGTGGGCTCAGGGGATGGCCGAGTTCACTGTGCTGGGCACCGCGGTCCGCCGCGATGGCCCAGCCCCCGCCGCTGGCCCCTTCATCTCGACGCTGAGCGGGCAGGACATGGCCAAGCTGGCCACGACCGGGCAGCGTCCCCTGGGGGTGGCCCTGGGGGCCAGTGCCTGGACCGCGATGGCCTTCTTCGGGGGCCTCATGGGTGGAATGGGGAGCTGGTCCAACCAGGAGGTGTCCAGCTTCACTCGGGCGCTCCACCTGGCCCAGCACCAGAGCCGGGGTCGGATGGCGGCGGAGGCCACCGCTCTGGGGGGTGAGGGGGTGGTCGGGGTGGAGCTGGAGTCCCACATCCTGGAGTACCAGACCGGCTCGGAGCAGGTGCAGGGACGGATCGTGCAGTGGGTGGCGCTGGGCACTGCGGTGGGGGAGGGGGAGCGCGTCGCCGCGTCGCCCGCCCCGCGACTGGTCGTCCCGCTTAGTTGATGGAGGAGATACCTTGAGCGAGCAGCAGCCCCTGATCCCCGAGGACGCCGTCAACCGGCTCAAGGAGATGCGTGGCACCGAGGGCCACCGCAAGCTCTTCACCAGCGACCTCTCGATCTCCGAGTTCCTGCTTGTGAAGGAGGCCGGGTTCGAGCCGGTGGGGCTGGTCGTGGGTAGCTCCATCTACCACATAGGCATGCAGATGGCCAACTACGGGCAGAACCAGGAGCTCCAGGTGCTGAGCCAGGCGATGTACCAGGCCCGAGAGCTGGCCATGAGCCGGATGGAGGAGGAGGCCGACGTCCTGGGCGCGGACGGGATCGTGGGAGTCCGCCTGGACATCAACCGATATGAGTGGGGCCAGGGGCTGGCCGAGTTCATGGCGGTGGGCACCGCTGTGCGCAGTGCCCAGGGGACGATGCGCACTCCCCAGGGCAAGCCCTTCACCTCCGACCTCTCCGGGCAGGACTTCTGGACCCTGCTCCAGGCCGGGTACGCCCCGCTGGCCCTGGTGATGGGGTCCTGCGTCTACCACGTGGCCCACCAGGGGCTCGGTCAGTGGATGCGCCGGGTCGGGCAGAACCAGGAGATGCCCAACTTCACCCAGGCCCTCTACGACGCTCGGGAACTGGCCATGGAGCGGATGCAGCGGGAGGCCGAGGAGGTCTCCGCCGAGGGGATCGTGGGGGCCCAGATCAAGGAGAACAACCACGGCTGGGGAAGCCACGTGATCGAGTTCTTCGCCGTCGGGACCGCGGTCAAGCCCACCCGGGAGGACCACCGCATCGCAGCGCCCCAGATGGTGCTCTCCCTGGACCAGTAGGGTGGCGGGGGAGGGGGAGGCCGGGCTGGCCCTGCTCTACGACGAGATCTTCCTCGACCACGAGAGCCCGGGCCATCCGGAGTCCCCAGACCGGCTCCGTGCCATCGTGGCGGGGCTCCGTTCGGAGCCGCTCATCCCCCCCGCGAGCTGGCGCTCCGCCCGCCGGGCAGACCCGGACGACCTGCTGCTGGTGCACCTGCCCCGCCACGTCGACCGGATTCAGGCCCTCTCCCTCGAGGGTGGCGGCTGGATCGACCCCGACACCTACTGCACACCTTTCTCCTTCGACATCGCCCTGGACGCCGTCGGCGCGTCCCTGGTGGCCGCTGAACTGGCCTGCGCTCCGTCTCCCACCCCCTCCCTGGCCTTGGTGCGGCCCCCGGGACACCACGCCACCCCGGACCGGGCCATGGGCTTCTGCCTCTTCAACAACCTGGCTCTGGCGGCAAGGCACGCCCAAAGGCGGCTGGGGGTGGAGCGGGTGGCAATCTTCGATCTGGACGTCCATCATGGGAACGGCACCCAGGAGGTGTTCTGGGAGGACCCCCGGGTGCTCTACACCTCGCTCCACCAGTGGCCGCTGTACCCTGGCACCGGCGCGGCTTCGGAGCGCGGCGGGGGCGACGGCTTCGGAACCACCGTCAACGTTCCCCTTCCCGCCGGCACCGAGGGTCCGATCTGGCTCGCGGAGCTGGAGTCCCGCGTCCTTCCGGCCGTCCGACGCCATCAACCCGAGCTGATCCTGGTCAGTCTCGGCTTCGACGCCCTGATCGGCGACCCGCTGGCCGGATTCAGGCTGCGGTGGTCCTCATATGGGCTGGCCATGGCCAGGGTTGCCGAGGTGGCTGCCGAAAGCTGCCCGGGAAGGGTCGCCGCCCTACTCGAGGGGGGATACGACCTCCAGGAGATGCCGGTCGCAGCCGTGTCCTGCGCCCTCGCCCTGGCCGGGTTGGAGCCGGTCCCCAGTCAGGAGCGTGCTTCGGCCTGACCTCTCAGGTGCGGCCCGAGCTGCCGATCAGCAGAGGCAGGGCTTCGGAGGTCCCCATTCGCACCACTGCCGCCGCCCTCCGGTCCAGACGGGTGGGCTCCAGGTTGACGATCAGCAGCTCGGCCCCGTGGCTCAGGGCCAGAAGGGGGAGGGTGGCCGCTGGCTGAACCTGAAGCCGGGTCCCCACGGCCAGGAAGAGATCGCAGTCCCAGGCCGCCTCCTCGGCCCTTCGGACCGCCTCGCCGTCCAGCGGCTGGCCGAAGGAGATGGCCGCCGACTTGAGGATTCCACCACAGGCGGGGCAGGACGGGTCCGCCTCCCCTTGCCGCACCCGCTCCAGCACCTCCTCCATCTGCCCCTCCCGGCCGCAGCCCAGGCAGCGGTATCCCCGAAGGTGTCCATGGATCTCGACCAGAAGGCCCGGCGCGGTCCCGGCGGCGAGGTGTAGGCCATCCACGTTCTGGGTGACCAGGCAGCTCAGCCGGCCCTGCCGCTCCAGCCCCACCAGGGCCAGATGCCCTCGATTGGGCTGGGGGACCGGCCCTGGGGCGAAGGCCCGCCGCCGCCAGGTGTCAGCCCGGACTGTGGGGCTGGAGAGGTAGTACCGGAGGGTCGCCCGGCTGGCGGCGCCCGGATCCCGGGTCCAGATCCCCTCGGGGCCGCGGAAGTCGGGAATGCCGGAGTCGGTGGAGATCCCTGCCCCGGTCAGGACGCACACCCGGCTGGCGGCCGCCAGCAGTTCCCTGCCCCGCTCCAGCTGACGGCGCTGGCACTCGGTGGCGGTGTCCTCTGGCAGGGGATCCAGGCTCAGCGGGCCCGCACCTCGATCATGCCTTCGGCGCCCGGGCGCACCTCGTAGGTGGGAAGGGGGGTTGTGGCCGGGCCCCAGAGCACCCTTCCGGTCCTAAGGTCGAACTTCGAACCGTGCCAGGGGCAGGTCACCACCTCCCCCTCCAGGCGGCCTTCGGAGAGGGGGCCACCGGCGTGGGGGCAGACGTTGCCCGCGGCACAAACCTGGCCCCCGATCCTGGTCAGGACGACCTTCGCATCACCTATCTGGCCGGTGGTCATGACGCCCTCCTGGACCTCCGACTCGAGGACCGCGGGAGTCCAGTCCGAGGGGCCTTCCGTGAAGGCGTTGCGGTTGACCTGCGTCCCCTGGCGGAAGACCAGCTCCCCCCCGAAATAG
>JAJYWT010000165.1 GCA_021791345.1 bacterium | reverse complement strand
TTCCCACTGTGGTCCGTATACCTGTGCTTTGGCGGGCAGTCGCTGGTCTTCTTCGCCGCCAACACCTGGATTCCGACCTCGGTCCCGGGGGGGCCGCACTCGGCTCTCGCCAGCTGGTGCCTGGCAACCCTCAACGGGGTCATGATTCCGGTCGATCTGGGGCTCATCCTGTGGCGGCGCAGCTTCGCGACCCGCGGCAGCTACTACCTGGCGAGCGGTCTGATCACCCTGGCCGGGACCCTGGGCTGGTTCCTGTTCGCCTCCACAGCCCCGCTGCTGTTCGCCGGCCTGATGGGGGTCGGGGTGGCTTTGAACTTCGCGGGCCTGCTTGCCTACCCGCCGCTGGTGGCGGCTCCGGGTCGGGTGGCGCCGCTCACGGCGGTGATGCTGACCGTCGGCTACGTCTGTGCCTTCTGCGGTCCGTTCCTGGGAGGGCTGGCGCTGGACGCGGGCGGGGGGGTGCGCTCCCCGTTCCTCCCCATCGTGGCGGCCTCCGTCATGATGGTGTTCGCGGCCCGGGGCGTGCGTTCTGAGGTGCCCGGTCCGCTGGCGGTTTCCACGGGCTGATTCGGGAATCCCACCTTGCGACTGGAGGATCGAGCGGTGAACAGAGCGATGAAGAGCCCGAAGTGGGACTTCGAAGGCGAGGTCCTGGTGCGGACCTGTCGGGTCGGCCCCCTGGACAACGCTGCCTACGTGGTGGCCTGCCCGAAGACCGGAGCCGCGGTGTTGATCGACGCAGCGGACGAGGCGGAGCGGCTGATCGAGGCGATTGGTGACCTGAACCTGGTGGCGGTGCTGGAGACGCATGGCCACGCCGACCACTGGCAGGCGCTCGGTGCGGTCCGGGAAACCTTCGGCACCGCCTGGGTCGGCGCCCACCCCGCAGATCTGGCGATGTTCCCGCCGCCCCCGCCGGGCCACCACTTCCACCATGGGGAGGAGATCGCATTCGGCAATTGCCGGCTGCGGGTGCTCCACACCCCGGGGCACACGCCGGGCAGCGTCTGCTTCCTCGGCCCCGATGTGGTGTTCACCGGTGACACCCTGTTTCCCGGCGGGCCGGGCGCCACGCGCCCTCCGCTGGGGGACTTCCCCACCATCCTGAGCAGCATCCGGAACGAGCTGATGGGGCTGGATTCCGCGACCATCGTCTATCCCGGCCACGGCGACCCGACCACCATCGGAGCCGAGGTGGCGACGTTCGAGGAGTGGGAGAGAAGGGGGGGAGTCGCGCGGCCGAGCTGAGATCCCCGAGACTCGGGCGGGACGCCGGGCGGCGGGCGAAGGTGCCGCCCAGCTGGGCACCGCCGCGAGCTGGGCTCAGAAGGGCAGCAAAGCCTGCGGGTGCAGGAAGGTGAGGCGGTGGTGGGGAGACGGTCCTCGCTCGGCGATGGCTCTGAGGTGGGCCGCGCTGCCGTACCCCTTGTTGGCAGCCCAGGAGTAACCCGGGCACTCTCGGTCCAGCTCCTCCATCAGGCGGTCGCGGTGCACCTTGGCGACGATGGACGCAGCCGAGATGGCCGGCACCAGGTCGTCGCCTCCGATCACGGAACGGTAGGTTCGAGTGGTCGAGAGGCGCAGGTTGCCATCGACCAGATACCTGTCGGCGACCATCGCTCCCAGCAACTGCTCGAAGGCGTGCCGGTTGGCCCAACCGATTCCCAGTTGGTCGATCTCCTGGCAGCCGACCTCGATGACCATCATCTGCTCGGCCGCCTCGCGGATGACCGGGTCCAGCTTGCCGCGCTGGGAAGCCGTCAGCCGTTTGCTGTCGCGCAAGAGGGGGTGTGCGAAGCCGGCCTTGAGCACCACGGCCGCCGCCACCAAGGGGCCGGCGAGGGCTCCGCGGCCGACCTCATCGAGACCGCACACCGTCCCTCGGAGCGTTCCCCAGTCCGTTCCTGAAGCGGCAGTCAGCACGGTGGTGAGTGTAGGCTGAATCGACTTCGGAACGGCTGGCGCCGGTCCCTATACTCGATGGCTAGATGTCCAGTCCGCCGCTCCGCCGGCCTCTCGATGCCCATCCGGACCGACGGGCCACGCTGAAGGTCCGACAGGACCGGGCCAGGCTGGGGGGACCGGAGAAGTACCGGCAGCGGTTGCCGACGCAGCACAAGCTCCCGGTCCGAGAGCGGCTGGCCCTGCTCTTCGACCCCAAGACCCCCTTTGTCGAGGACGGGCTCCTGGCCAACTCCGAGAACCCTGAGGAGATGGGGGCCGATGGGGTGGTAACCGGCATCGGGGTGGTCCACGGTCGCCGGGTGGCGGTGATGGCAAACGATCCGACGGTGAAGGCCGGTTCGTGGGGCCCCCGCACCGTGGAGAAGATCCTGCGCATTCAGGAACGCGCCGAGCACCTGCAGATCCCGCTCTGCTACCTGGTCGACTCGGCCGGGGCCAGGATCACCGAGCAGGTCGACATGTTCCCCGGGCGGCGCCACGCCGGCCGCATCTTTCACAACCAGGTCCGGCTGAGCGGGCAGGTGCCCCAGCCTTGCGTGCTGTTCGGCCCGAGTGCTGCGGGTGGGGCCTACATCCCCGCCTTCTGTGACGTGGTCTTCATGGTCGAAGGCAACGCCTCCATGTATCTGGGCTCGCCCCGGATGGCTCAGGAGGTGGTGGGGGAGAAGGTCACCCTGGAGGAGATGGGCGGGGCGAGGATGCACTGCACCGTCTCCGGTTGCGGCGACCTCCTGGCACCCGACGAGCGTTCGGCGCTGGCGGCGCTGCGCGACTATCTCGCCTTCTTCCCGCCCAACTGGGCCACGGACCCGCCACCGGTGGCGCCGCGACCGCCGGCCGCCCGCGAGGATCTGGGCGACCTGATCCCCGAGGAGTCGGCTCGGGGCTACGACGTGCATCAGATCCTGGATGCCCTGTTCGACGCTGGCTCGTTCTTCGAGATCAAGCAGCTCTACGCCCGCGAGCTGGTGTGTGGGCTGGCTCGTCTGGGGGGGCGCGCGGTGGGGGTGGTGGCCTCCCAGCCCGCGCATCAGGGGGGCGTTCTGTTCGTCGACTCGTCCGACAAGGCGGCACGATTCATCAGCCTCTGCGACGCCTTCGGGATACCCCTGGTATTCCTGGCCGACGTCCCCGGCTTCATGATCGGGTCCGCGGTCGAACGGGATGGGATCATCAGGCACGGGGCCAAGATGATCGCGGCCCTGAGCTCCGCCACCGTGCCCCGCTTCTGCGTGGTCCTGCGCAAGGCGTATGGGGCGGGCCTTTATGCGATGAGCGGTCCTGGGTTCGAGCCGGAGGCGACCCTGGCCCTGCCAACAGCGGAGATCGCGGTGATGGGCCCGGAGGCCGCGGTGAACGCGGTCTACGCGAACCGGATCGCGGCCCTGCCGGAGGCCGAGCGGGCCGATTTCGTCCGCCGGATGCGGGAGGAGTACGCTGAGGGCATCGACGTGTTCCGGCTGGCGTCCGACCTGGTGATCGACGCCATCGTCGATCCCGACTCAATTCGTGATGAGCTGCTCGCCCGGCTGGCGGCGGCGGGCTCGCGGCGCCGCCCTGAGCCGGCCCGCAAGCACGGTGTCTTTCCGGTTTGAAGAGGTATTCGCATTGACATCGAGATCTGCTCCCCTGCTTCTCATCCCCGGTCCCACCCCGGTGCCGCAGCCGGTCCTGGAAGCGCTGGCGCGGCCGACTGAGAGCCACAGCAGCGCAGTGACCGGTGCCGCTCTGCGGCGGCTCCAGGAAGGGGTGGCGCAGGCGGTTGGGGCTCAGCCGACCGGAAAGGACGGGGCGTTGGTGCTGGTCCTGGCCGGCAGCGGGACCCTGGCGCTCGAGTGTGGGGTTGTCAACCTGGTGCCCCCGGGGGAGAAGCTTCTGGTCGTCAGCCACGGGCTGTTCGGCGATCGCTATGCCGCCGTGGGCCGGGCCATTGGGGCCGAGGTCGAGGTGGTGGAGTGCCCGTGGGGGGAGCAGGTGCCTGCCGAGCGGGTGGAGGCCGCCCTCAAGTCCTCCGGGGCCAAGGTCATGGCGGCCACCCACGTGGACACTGCGACGGGGGTGGTCTCGCCCTATCGTGATTACGCGCGCATCGCAGGTGAGCTCGGGGTCACCATGGTGCTGGATGCGGTGGCCACGGTGGGTGGCATGCCCGTGGACATGGCCGAGAATGGGATCGACGTGGTTCTGACCGCCTCCCAGAAGGCGTTGGGGATGCCCCCGGGCCTCGCAATCCTGGTGGTGTCACCCCGGGCCCTTGAGGTGCGCCGTCGGCTCGGCGGTTGCCGCAGCTACTTCCTGGACTGGCTCAACTGGGAAGCGACCATGGGCGACCCCGAGGGACGCTACTTCGCCACTTTGCCCACCAACATGATCGTGGCCGGCAAGGCGGCGGCCGACCTGGCCATCGCCGAGGGCTGGGAGAACCGTTTTCGTCGGCATCGCCGGATGGCCCGGTCAGCCCGACGCGGGCTGCGCGCCATCGGGCTGCACCCCCTGGCGGAGGAGGCGGTTCTGGGGGCGACCGTCACGGCGACCGGCGTCCCGGAGGGGATCAGCCCGACCGACCTGCGGGTGGAGGTGGCCAAGGATGGGGTCGCGATCGCCGGCGCGATCGGGAAGTGGGCGCCCCTGGGAGTCCGGTTTGGCCACATGGGGGCCGCCGACCTACCGGACCTGCTGCAGGGGATGGCCGCCGTCGAGGCGGCCCTGGCCCGGCTGGGCGCGCCGGTGGAACGGGGGGCTGGGGTCGCCGAGCTGGTGACCGGCTGGGGGGAGGAGCTGCCCGCCTAGATCCGCACGAAGACCAGCCCATCCCGGACTCGGACGGGGTGCACCGGCTGGGCGGGTGAGCCCGGCGGGTAGTCGGCGCGACCGGTGCTCCACTCGTAGCGGAAGCGGTGCCAGGGGCAGACGACCTGGCCTCCGCGGAGCCATCCGGCTGAGAGCGGCGCGCCGGCGTGGACGCACTGGTCATCGAGAGCGGCTATCAGCGGACCCTGCCGAACCAAGCAAAGGCGCGACTGCCCGACAGTGGCCTGGCTCAAGCCCTCCGGGATCCGCTGCAGGGGCCCCAGGCAGTGCCACGCTGATGGCTGGGTCGGGTCGGCGCTGGTCATGCCCCGACGTTACCGAAGTGCGTTGAGCTCGTATCCGGGCGGCGTCGGCAGCCAGCGGTGGCTGCCCTAGACTGACCAACGAGCCATGCAGGAGACCACCGCCCCAGCATCCCCTCGTCCGGCGTGGCGGTGGGACCCTCCCACCATCTTCTTCGTGGCGGTGCTGATCCTGGGGTTGGCCGCGTTCACCACGCCGGAGTTCGACCCTGACTTCTGGTGGACGGCGCGGATCGGGCTCGAGATCCTGGCGCGGGGTTCGGTGCCCCTCCACAACTACTTCACCTTCACCGCCACGACCCATCCCTTCATCAGCCAGGAGTGGGGATCCGAGGTGATCGACGCCTGGCTCTACACGCATCTGGGAATGACCGCGGTGATCATGACCTTCGCCATCGCCACCTGGGTCGGCTTCTTCCTGGGGGTGATCCGGGTGGATCGAGTAGGACAGTCCCGGTGGGTTCTCGCCGTGGGAGCGGCCCTGGTGCTGATCAGCGGCCTGCAGATCTGGGGCCCCAGCCCGCAGATGTTCTCCTTCGGGCTCCTGGGCATCCTGTTGACCCTGCTGGACGGCTACCGCCGGCTGCCTCGCCGCTGGCTGCTCGCGCTGCTGGTCCCGCTGTTCGTGGTCTGGGGCAATCTCCACGGGGGCTTCCTGATCGGGCTCGGGGTGGTGGCGGCCTTCGGGGTGGGGGAGTGGGTGGAGACCTACCTCCGCCGCCCGGGGGCGATCGGATATCCGGCGCTGCGGCAGCTGCTGCTGGCGTGGGTGGTGGCGGTTCTGGCGCCCATGTTCAATCCCAACGGGACCGGGGTCTACGTGTATCCCGCCAAGCTGCTGCTGAGCCACGTCGCCCAGGCGAGCCTCAACGAATGGCAGCCGCCCGACTTCCATTCTCCCGCCGAGATCCCCACCCTGTTCCTGCTCGTGACCGCGGTGCTGGCCGCGCCGTGGGCCCGCCGGGTCCGGGCTTCGGACCTCTTGCTAGCGGGTGCAGGGGTGGTGCTGATGCTGTACGCGGTCCGCGACATTCCGATCTTTGCCGTGCTGGTGCTGCCGCTGTGGTCGGACGGAGTCCATGGCTTCTTCAATGAGCTGGCAACGGCGCGCCGGCTGAGGCCGGCGCGCCGGCGCCCGGCCCCGGCCTGGTTCGTGGCCGCGGTCCTCATCATCGTGTCCCTGGCGGCGGGCGCCCGCATGGTCGACCAGCTGCACAGCCCCAAGAACGAGCTCATGGGGTCGGCGTACCCGGTCGCGGTGGGGCGCGTCATCTGCGACGGCCCGCCCGCCCGGGTCTTCGCGCCTTACGGCAGCTCCGGGTGGCTGCTCTACCGGATCGACCACCGGGTGGCGGCCGGGCGTCACTGTGCTCCGGACCGGGTTTTCATCTTCGGCGAGGTCGTGCTCATGGGCCGCCAGATCCTATCTCAATATCTGACCGCCGTCTCCGGAGGGGCCGGGAGCCTGGCGGTCCTGAGGCAGCATCGGGTGAACCTGGTCTGGCAGCCGCGGGGAGCACCGCTCAGCACACTCCTGCTGAGGACCAGGGGCTGGCGCTGCGTCTTCGCCACCTCCAGCAACATGCTGCTCGCAACCACGGCCAGCGCCCCCGCCTGGCACTCGTCACGGGCAGGGTGCCCCGGCTGACGGCCGCCCGCTCCGTGAAGGGCAGGCGACCGTCGCGCCGGGCCTACGGGTAGATGCCCCGGATCGCGGTGGCGTCGGCCACCCGCTTCACCGCCAGGCAATACGCCCCCATGCGCAGGGTGGTGTTGTGCTCCTGGGCCAGCTCGTCAACCTGCTGGTAGGCGCGCTCCATGATCTTGGTGAGCCTGGCGTTGATCTCCTGCTCCTCCCAGAAGAAGGACTGGAGGTCCTGGACCCACTCGAAGTAGGAAACCGTGACGCCGCCGGCGTTGGCGAGAATGTCGGGCACCACCACCACGCCCCGCTGATGAAAGACGTCGTCCGCCTCCGGGGTGGTCGGGCCGTTGGCGGCTTCCACCACCAGCCGAGCCTGGATCCTTCCGGCGTTGTCCAAGCTGAACTGGTTCTCCAGAGCCGCCGGCACCAGGATCGTGACCGGCAGCTCCAGCAGGGCGGCGTTGGTGATCTCCTGCTTGGCCCCCGGGAACCCCCCCACGCGCCCCTGCTTGGCCTGGTGCTGCAGCAGGGCGGCCACATCCAGGCCATCGGGGTTGTAGATCCCGCCGAAGACGTCGGAGACCGCCACCACCTTGAAACCCTCGGCGTCGAGCAGTTGCGCGCTGACGCTGCCGACGTTGCCGAACCCCTGAATGGCGACGGTGCACTCCTTCGGGTCCAAGCCCAGCCGGCGACAGGCCTCCAGAGTCACCACCATGACCCCGCGCCCGGTGGCCGCGGGCCGGCCCTCGGAGCCGCCGATGGACAGTGGCTTGCCCGTCACCGTGGCGGGCACGGAGTACCCCTTCTCCATCGAGATCGTGTCCATGATCCAGGCCATGGTCTGCTGGTTGGTGTTGACGTCGGGAGCGGGGATGTCGCTCTCCGGCCCGATGAGCAGCGAGATCTCGCTGGCGAATCTGCGGGTCAGATTCTCCAGCTCCTGCTGACTCAGTTCGCCGGGGTCGCAGATCACCCCGCCCTTGGCGCCTCCGTAGGGCAGGTTGGTCACCGCGCACTTCCAGGTCATCCACATGGAGAGCGCCTTCACCTCATCCAGGCTCACCTGCGGGTGATAGCGGATCCCCCCCTTGGCGGGTCCGCGGGTGAGGTTGTGCTGCACCCGGTATCCGGTGAAGACGCGGATGCTGCCGTCATCCATCCGGACCGGAAAGTTGACGGTGAACTCGCGGCGTACCTCCCGAAGGACGGCGCGCATTCCCGCGTCGAGCTCGAGGATGGAGGCCGCCTGGTCGAACTGCCTCTGGGCGGTGATATAGGGATTGGCTGGCGCCGCCGTGGCTGCCGGGGTTGTCATGACGCTGTTGGCCATCGACCTGCGCCCTCCAGATTGGCGAATGGTGGATCCGTCCGGTGGGCGGATTGCCTCAAGCGTAGACCGCTCGGGCAGCCACGTGTCAAGTTCGCCCATTCGCCGTGGCTGGTGCGGGCTCCTCTTGTGGGGGCGGGGATCGGCTCAACCCTGGCACCATCTCCTGGTGGCGCGATTGAAGCCGGCCGGGCGGCTGGCCAAAGAGCCTTCGGGGTGGGCGGGGGCGCACCCGCCGCGATCCCGAAACGGCTACGAGTCGCGGCCTCCCGCTCTGCTGGAGGCTCTGGTCCAGGGACCGACGTGGATTTTGGCGCGCGCCGAGCCCGGCCTCGGTAGGCTGACCGAGGCGATCGCGTTCGCCCAGGTGCTGGCGCGCTCGGGTGCCGGCCGGCCGGCACTGGTCTACACGAGCCCCGCCGCGCTGCCCCTGGCGGAGCGCTGGCTGCACCAGCGGGTTCGCCCCCTGACCCTGGGTGCAGGGCGGGACCCGCAGCAGACCTTGATCGACTCCACCTCCGTGCAGCAGCTGTTGCTCGCGGTCAGGAGGGGTCGGCCCAGCGCTCTGGTCGTGGATGGGTATCCCCTGCTGCTGCCGCTGCTGCGGTCGGTGGCATCGGCCAAAGTTGTCGCCATGGCCAACCTCCATGACCTGCGCAGTCCGGCGCACAGCCCGGGGGCGCGCCTGCTGCAGGAGACCCTCCACGCCAACTCGGATCTCATCGTGGTCAGCGAGCTCCGGCGGAGCTGGCGGCGGGGTCGCCTGGGCAAAGTGCCCATGCTGCGCATCCCCAGCCTGATCCGGGAGGATGTCGCCGCCCGACGGCCGGGGCCCGGCGGTGCCGGGCGGGGGGTGGTCGCGGTGCTGGGCGGCGGGAGCCGCGGGGATCAGCGGTTGGAAGCCTCCAATGCAGCCATCCTGCAAGCTCTCGAAGTGGCGGTGGAGCGCGGTGACCTGCCCTCGTGCCTGGTTTTCACCGGCGGCGACGACCAACTCATGGGACGCTTCCCCAGGCTCGGGTTCGCGGGGGATCCTGCGGAATGCCTGCCGACACTGGCCGGCGCGGAGCTGGTGATCACCAGGGCGGGCCGGAGCACCCTGGCTGAGGTGCTGGCGGCAGGGCGGCGGGCGGTCGCGGTGATCCCTGAATCGGACACCCTCCGTGGCGCCGAGCAGGCTGCCAACGCCGCCAACGCAGCCAGGGTGTCGCCGGCGGTTGTCCCGCTCCCTCTGGCCGAGCTCGACCGACTCCCGGGGGCATGCGCTGCAGCACTGGCTGCCAGCCCTGCCCGGTGGCACCCCGGCAACCGGGTCCTGCTCAGGGCTCTCAGCACGATCTGAGGCAATGACGAGCCGCCGGCGACGGATTCGGCGCCCCGTCGCTCGGGGGCGGCGCGGCTTCCGTGATAATCCCCTCATGACGCCGGTGCTGCCGTTGGAGGTGGAGGAGGAGACGGCTCGCCACTGGTCGAAGGACGGCGCCATCTGGCTGGACGTGAGGGAGCGCTCAGAGTTCGAGGAGAAGCACATCCCCGGAGCTTTGTGGATTCCCATCGGCGAACTGGCCAGCCGCTGGCGCGAACTCCCGGTTGCGGGCCCCGTTGTGGTCTACTGCTCCGCCGGATCGCGGAGCTTTCGCGCGGCCAAGTTCCTGCGCGAGCACGGCCTGCCTGCGGCGGCGCTGGTTGGCGGGATCAATGAGTGGGTCGCCAAGGGCGGTTCGGTTGATGCTGCGGCTCTGGTTCCCCAACCGGCGAACTGAACTCGGTCACTTCGCTCCTCCAGCGTGAGAGCATGGGAGGCGAAGATAGTCAAGTAAGAGTCGAGGAGCACTGGATGACCCAATCGGTTGAGGTGCTGCCCAAAGCCGGCAGCGAGCTGGACAATCTCTGCATCAACACCATCCGCTGCCTGGCGATCGATGGGGTGCAGAAGGCCAACTCCGGGCACCCGGGGCTGCCCATGGGCGCGGCCCCGATGGCATACGTCCTCTGGACCAAGTTCCTCCGCCATGACCCTCACGATCCGGCCTGGCCCGATCGCGACCGATTCGTGCTCTCCGCGGGCCATGGCTCGATGCTGCTGTACGCGCTCCTTCACCTGACCGGTTATGCGGTATCGATCGAAGATCTGCAGCACTTTCGCACCTGGGGGTCGATCACCCCCGGTCACCCGGAGCGCGGGCTGACCCCGGGGGTCGAGGTCACCACCGGGCCCTTGGGGCAGGGATTCGGCAACGCCGTCGGGATGGCGATTGCGGAGCGGGCGCTGGCCCATCACTACAACCGCCCCGGCCACGAGATCGTCGATCACCGCACGTTTGTGTTGTGTGGCGACGGGGACCTGATGGAGGGCATCTCATCCGAGGCGGCGTCTTTGGCCGGTCACCTGGGCCTGGGCAAGTTGATCTGCCTGTATGACGACAACCACGTCTCCCTGGACGGCCCCACCTCAATGTCCTTCACCGAGGATGTCCTGAAGCGGTTCGAAGCCTATGGGTGGCAGGTTCAGCGGGTCGAGGATGGGAGCCTCGATCTGCTGGGTATCGAGGCGGCGATCGCCGCGGCCGTGGCCGACGAGACCCGCCCCTCGATGATCGCCGTGCGTACCCATATCGGGTACGGCTCCCCCCACAAGCAGGACACCAACGCCGCGCACGGCTCGCCGCTCGGCGTCGAGGAGGTGGCGGCCACCAAGCGCGCCTACGGCTGGGATCCGGATCGTTTCTTCTACGTCCCGCCGGAGGCCGCCGAGCACTTCCGGAAGGCGGTTGACCAGGGCGCCAGCCGCAGCTCGGCCTGGCGTCGGCAGCTCTCCGCCTGGGCCGCGGCCAACCCGGAGCTGGCCGAGGAGTGGCACCTGGCCCAGTCGGGGGAGCTGCCCACGGGCTGGCGGGACGCCCTGCCCCGCTGGCGAGCCGGGGACAAGCCGCTCGCGACCCGCGCCGCCGGGGGCCGGGTCCTGAACGCTCTGGCGGAGCGGATCCCCTGGATCCTGGGCGGCGACGCCGACCTCTCGGAATCCACCAAGACCGGGATCGAGGGCGGTGGGGACTTCGATGGTCAGACCGGGGAGGGCCGCAATCTTCACTTCGGGGTGCGAGAGCATGCCATGGGCGCGGCCTGCAACGGCATGGCCGCGCACGGGGGTCTGCGCCCCTACAGCGCCACCTTCTTCACCTTCTCCGACTACCAGCGCCCGTCGGTCCGGCTGTCGGCGCTTTCCCACCTCCCGGTGGTTTGGGTCTACACCCACGACAGTGTCGGCCTGGGCGAGGATGGGCCCACCCATCAGCCGGTGGAGCACTTGGCCTCACTCCGGGTGATGCCGAACCTGGTGGTGCTGCGACCCGGTGATGCCAACGAGTCCAGCTGGGCCTGGGCGGTGGCCCTGGAGCGCAACCAGGCGCCGACCGCGCTGGTCCTGTCGCGCCAGAACCTGCCCGTCCTCGAGGGGACCGACCTGCTGGCCGAACAGGGGGTCTTCCACGGCGGCTACGTGCTTCAGGAGGCCGAGGGTGGCGAGCCCCAGGTGATCCTGATCGGGACCGGCTCCGAGCTCAGCCTCTGCGCCGAGGCGCGCGGAACTCTGCAACGAGAGGGGATCCCCACCCGCTTGGTCAGCATGCCATCACTGGAGCTGTTCCGGCAGCAGCCGTCAGCTTACCGGGAAGAGGTGATGCCGCCTACCGTCACGGCCAGGGTGGCGGTCGAGGCCGGGGTGACCGAGCCGTGGCGGGCGCTGGTGGGGGAGCGCGGTGCGGTGGTGGGGGTCGACCGCTTCGGCGCTTCGGCCCCCTATCAGGACATCTACCAACATCTCGGGCTCACCGTGGACGCGATTGTGGCCGCGGCCCGGGGGACGCTTCCCGGATGATCCGCTGCCGGGCCGAGCGGCGAGCGGTCAGGCCGGTGCGCCATGCACCTCGCGGGAGCTGCTACTCGCCGCAGGGCTCCGGGGGGAGGGTTTGGTGATGGGATCTGCGTTCCACGACCCAAAGGTCAGGGCTCTGGCCGGACCAGGGGAGCTGGCCGAGTTCGCCGCACGCACCATGGCGGCGGAGATCCAGCAGGCGGTGGCTGGGCGTGGGGAGGCGGTGGTGGCGTTGCCCGGCGGGACGACCCCTCGCGCAGCCTACGAGATTCTGGCTGGCCTGCCTGGGGTGGACTGGGCGCGGGTGGTGCTGGTGCCCGGAGACGAGCGGATGGTCCCGGTCTCCGACCCCGACTCCAACGAGGGCATGATCCGGGGCGCCCTGATTTCCCGCATCTCGGGGCCGACTCCGATGCTGCTGGGATGGGAGGTGGAGGAGGGGATGGGGCCGGAGACCGTGGTGGCGCAATTCGAGGCCCGGCTGCTGGGGGTCGTTCCCGTGGTGGATGGCCGGCTTCAGATCGACTGGGTGGGGCTGGGCATGGGCCCCGATGGCCACACCGCCTCTCTCTTCCCGGGCCGTGAATACCCCGACGATGCGGTGGCCTTGGCGACCACCCACCCCTCCGGGCAGCGCCGCCTCAGCTTGGGGCCGGGCGTGCTGCGCTCCGGAGCTCGGGTGCGGTTTCTGCTGGAAGGGGAAGCCAAGGCGGCCACCCTGGCCCGGGTCCTGGAGGGTGGGTACGACCCCGTCGCGTTGCCGGCCCAGCTGGTGGCCCGCCGGGCGCCGCACTGTGAGGTCTGGTGTGACCGGGCGGCCGCCAGCCAGCTGATCAGAGCCAATGCCGGCTGAGCTCGCGCCCTCCATCCTGGCTGCGGACTTCACCAAGCTGGGAGAGGAGGTCGCTGCCTGCGAGCGTGCTGGGGCGGATCGGATCCACATCGACGTGATGGACAACCATTTTGTCCCCAACCTCAGCATGGGGCCGGAGATCGCCGCCGCGTGCCGGCGCAGCTGCGGGCTGCCGCTGGAGGCGCATCTGATGATCGACGAGCCCGACTCGATCATCCCGGCGTTCGTCGCCGCGGGGGTCGGCCTGATCACGGTCCACTTCGAGGCCTGTCGCCAGCTCCACCGTACGGTGAGCGCGATCCGTCTCCAGGGAGCGCGCCCCGGGGTCGGCATCAATCCCGCAACCCCGGCCTCCTTTCTCCAGCCGATCCTGGGTGAGATCGACCTCGCGTTGGTGATGTCCGTGGACCCCGGATTCGGAGGTCAGGCGTTCCAAGCGGGGGCGATCGCTAAGCTTGGGGAGTTGCGTAGCATGATCAACGGTCGTGGCTTGGCGTGTGAACTCGAAGTTGACGGTGGAGTCGACGCCAGCAACGCCGCCGTGTGCCGGGACGCCGGCGCCTCAGTGCTGGTGGCCGGCACCTCGGTGTTTCGCGCCCCCGGCGGGGTGGCGGCGGGAGTCGGCTGCCTGCTCGCACAGCTGGGTCGTAGCACCGCTTCGGGCGGCGCGCCACCTGCCGTTTCCTGATTCGAGTCCCTGGAGGTTCAATGTCGCATGTCCCGTAGTCCCCTCACGGTCCCCGAGCACCCCGAGCTCCCGCCCGAAGTGCGTCAAGTGTATGTGGAGGTGGACCGCAAGCTTGGTGTCTTCATCCTGCCCCAGCTGGAGCAGGCCGGCGCCGGCGATGCGGTCGAGCGGGTGCTGCAGCGGGGAGCCGAGCTCGCCAGCCTGGCCGCGACCGGTGATCACGCCGAACTCGCTGGAAGCTATCGCACCCTGCTGGCCGAGGCCCAGCGCGAGTTGCGCGAGGCCCGCACCCACGAGGTTCAGCGCGAGGGAGCAGCCCGGCAGGAGCGGCAGCGCACCGCCCGAATCGACCAGGCTCTGGCGGTTGCGCGAACCCGCCTTCCCGCGGCGCGGCTGGCGCGGCTGGAGCAACAGCTCGCGGCCCTGGATGGGGACGGCGGCCCGGAGGAGCGGGTGACCATGGTCGAGGCGGCGGTCCTGGATTGGGAACGGCTGAACCAGACCCGTCAGGCCAGGGAGGCCGAGCGTCTCGCCGACCGGGCACACCTGCCGATCCGCCCGCGGCACACGGAGACCTCGCGGAGCCGACGGGCCCGCCGAGATCAGGCCCGCATCGTCGAACTGGCCAGGAGCTTCGCCCTTGGTGATGCGGCCGCGGTGGGTGCCGGCAACCAGGCTGGGGAGTTGTCAGCCCCCGATCAGTGACGGGAGGTTTCCATCTCCAGTGCCTCGCCCTCCTCGGCCTCGATGGTGACCCAGTCAGGCTGGCCCAACAGGCGGCTCACCTCGACCATGATCCGTCCCTGGGCGTCGAAGACGGCGTCCTGCACCCTGTCGATGCTGGGGCGGCTGGAGGCGACCACGGAGGCGAGATCGGGGTCGACCCGGGCCACCTCGGCGTGGCGCAGTTCCTCGGTGATGGCCGGCGGAACGACCCTCCGCTCCCGGATCCGAGCGTCCTCGAGGTCTGCCAGCACCCTGTCCAGGTGCTCCAGGTGGGAGCGGTACTTGCGCAGCGTCCTGGTCCGGGCCAGCCCTTCGTGCTGGCGCCGCAGGATGTCGCGACGGGTGACTCGATACCGATTGTCTCGCTCAGTTGTCATCATGTTGGGGGATCCTCAGGCGCGTGAACTGCTTCGCCACCGATTATTCGGTCCGCCCATGGAGCTTGGGCACACCCTGTTGCAACGGCGCCGGGCGCAACCGGGTTACCCGGTGCTCCCCATCACCTGGCAGCTCCGCGAGCCGCGGCTGCGCTGGTTTCGATTATAGCCCAAAATCTGCCTGAATCAACCAACAATTTTGCAGCCGAGGCCGAGCTGGGCGGCGCGGCTGGCGTACCGTGGACGAAATTTGCGCAAAACCCGGACAATCCGACTCCCTTGTCCGGTCCCCGAGCGCTCCGCGGGCCGATCCGAGCCCGGTCGCGGCCCCGAGGACCGCGGTGTCGGTCTCTGTAAACTGGGGGAATGCCCACCAACTCCAAAGCCCCCTCGACTGCTCGCAGCCGCTCGCGCCAGCGCACGCCCGACCCTTTGCCATTCGGACTGACCGCCCAGGAGTGCCGGGAGATGTACCGCAAGATGGTGCTGATCCGGCATTTCGAAGACCATGCCGCCGAGGCCTACGCCCAGGCCAAGGTGGGGGGCTTTTTGCATCTGTACATCGGGGAGGAGGCGGTGGCGGTGGGAGCGTTGGCGGCGGCCCGCCCGGACGACCACGTGCTGGGTCACTACCGCGACCACGGCTACGCCCTGGCGCGCGGCTGTGACCCCAAGGCCTGCATGGCGGAGCTGTTTGGGCGCGAGACCGGACTGTGCCACGGCCGGGGCGGCTCGATGCACCTGGCGGAGGCTTCGCGGCACTTCTGGGGAGGTTACGCCATCGTCGGCTCCCACATCCCGATCGGGGCGGGCATGGCCTACGCGATGCAGTACCAGCAGCGCGAGCAGGTGGTGCTGGACTTCTTTGGGGATGGCGCGACCGGCAACGGGATCTTCCATGAGGGGCTCAACATGGCGGCCCTCTGGAATCTGCCCGTGGTCTTCATCTGCGAGAACAATCTCTATGGAATGGGCGCCACCTTGGCCGAGGAATCTCCGGTCAAGGACATGATCATCAAGGCCGAGGGCTACACCATGCCGTCGGTCCAGTGCGACGGCATGGACGTGCTCTCGGTGTACGAGGCGGTCCGGCAGGCAGCCGACCACTGCCGCAGTGGCAAGGGCCCGTTTTTCGTGGAGGCTTTGACCTACCGTTTTCGCGGCCACTCCATGGCCGACCCCGAGTTGTACCGTGACAAGGAGGAGGTGCGGCGCTGGCGCGAGCTGGATCCCATCCCTCGGTTCGGCCAGTTTCTGGTGGAACACCGCGTCTCCAGCGAACAGGAGCTGGCGCAGGTGATCGAGGATGCCGAAGCGGAGATGCTGGAGGTGGTGCGGTTCGCCGACGAGTCGCCGTGGCCGGACCCCTCCACCATCGACCGGTGGATCTACGCCAAGCCGCTGGACGGATCGGCGGATGACACGGCCGCGGCGCCGCTGCCGGCCGAGTCCGCCCCCGGCGTCGGGTTGGGAGCCTGAGAGTGGCCGAGCTCACCTACCGAGAGGCGGTCCGCAGTGCGATGCGTGAGGAGATGCACCGGGATCCCAGGGTCATTCTGATGGGGGAGAGCATCACCGGCTACGGCGGCTCGTACGCCGTGACCAAGGGTCTGGTGGAGGAGTTTGGCCCCCAGCGGGTCATGGAGACCCCGATCGCGGAGGCCGGCATCGTCGGATTCGCGGTGGGCGCGGCGATGGGCGGCCTGATTCCGGTGGCCGAGCTCATGACGGTCAACTTCGCACTGCTGGCACTGGATCAGATCGTCAACAGCGCGGCGAAGTTCCACTACATGTTCGGGGGGCAGTTCTCCGTCCCTCTGGTGGTGCGGACGGTCTCCGGCTTCGGTCAGCTGGGGCCGACCCACTCCCAGACGTTTGAGGGCTGGTTCGCCTCGGTGCCGGGCCTCAAGGTAGTGATGCCGGCGACGCCGGCCGACGCCAAGGGACTCCTGCTGGCCTCGATGCGTGACCCCGACCCGGTGATCTTCATCGAGCACAGCCTGCTGTACAGCACCCGGGGCGAGGTCCCAGCCGATGTCGACGCTGGCGTCGAGGTGCCAATCGGCAAGGCCCGGACGGCGCGGGAGGGGACCGACGTCACCCTGGTCGGCTACTCGCGGATGCTACTGCAGGCGATGCATGCCGCCGAGGTCCTGGAGCGGGAGGACGGGATCTCCTGCGAGGTGATTGATCTGCGCACCCTGCGCCCGCTCGACTACCCCGCCATGGTCGCTTCGGTGCGGCGCACCCACCGCCTGGTCCTGTGTGGCGAGGACTGGCGGACCGGGGGTTTCGGGGCCAGCCTTTTGGCGGAGATGCAGGATCGCTGCTTTGACGATCTGGACGCGCCGGTGCAGCGGGTCGCGATGCGGGACGTCCCGCTGCCCTATTCGCGCCAGCTCGAACGGTCTTTGATCCCCGCCAGTCAGCAGATAGTGGACGCGGTGAGGCGCCTCAGCTGATGGCTTACCGCGTCACCATGCCCCAGATGGGCTACGACATGACCGAGGGGACGATCAATCGCTGGCTGGTGGAGGAGGGGTCCCGGGTCGAGCGCGGGGATGTCATCGCTTCCATCGCCACCGAGAAGGCCGACATCGACATCGAGGCCTATGCGAGTGGGGTGATGCGCAAGATCATCGCCCAACCCGGGGCCAAGGTTCCGGTCGGGGGTGAGATCGCGATCATCGCCGAGGCCGATGAGGACATCAGCCAGGAGCTCGCAGCCCCCCAGGGGGCGGCGCCCGAGGCCCCGGAGCCGGCACCGGCCACCGCGCCTTTGGCAGAGAGCGGGTCACCGGCTCCGGCTGAGCAGGTGCCGGCCAGCCCGGTGCCCGCGCCCGCCGAGTCCGTACCCCTGCCGGACTGGACCCAGCACCTGAGCCCCGCCGAGACGGCCGGCGCAGAGCCCGAGGCCGGGGTCCGGGTCAAGGCCAGCCCCCTGGCGCGCCGCCGCGCCCGCGAGCTGGGCATCGATCTCAGCCGGGTGAGGGGCAACGGACCGGAGGGCAGGATCACCGCAGAGGATGTGGAGGCGGTCGCCCGCTCGGGCGGGGTAGCGGTGGTGGCCAGCGCCCCCCCAGGCTCGCTGGCGATGGCCGATCCCACCGATCCCAGCCAGGTGGTGAAGGTGAGCCGGATGCGGGAGGCGATCGCCCGGCGCATGTCCGAGGCCAACAGCACCATCCCGCACTTCTACCTCAGCACCAAGGTGGACATGGACCGCTTGGTCCGGCTGCGGCAGGAGCTCAACGCGCTCAACGATCCGGGAACCCCGCGCTTCTCGGTGACGGACTTCATCATCCGGGCGATGGCGCTCACTCTGCAGCGCTACCCCCAGCTGAATGCCGCCTACATCGGAGGGGAGCTGCGCCAGTTCTTCTCCAGCAACATCGCTTTGGCGGTCGCGGTCCCCGACGGGCTGGTGGCTCCGACCCTGCGAGCCTGCGAATCACTCTCCTTTGCGGAGCTGGCCCGCCGGGCCCACGACCTCGCCGAGCGCGCCAAGAGCAATCGTCTGCGCCCGGAGGAGATGGCCGGGGCCCACACCGCGATCAGCAACCTCGGCATGTTCGGGGTCAGCCAATTTGCGGCCATCGTGACCCCGGGGCAGGGGAGCGTCCTGGCGGTGGGCGAGGTGACCGAGCAACCGGTGGTGCACGACGGCGAGCTCGCCGTCGGCCGGGTGATGGAGATGACCCTTTCCATCGACCACCGGGTCACCGACGGGGCCCAGGGCGCGGAGGCGCTCGGCTACCTCCGCTGGTGCCTGGAGCATCCCACAGCCTGTCTCATCTGAGCGCTGCCGCATCAGCGCGAGCCGAACTTGAGGGAGTTGCAATGAAGGATCTGGCGATCATCGGCTCGGGCCCCGGAGGTTACGTGGCGGCGATCCGGGCGGCGCAGCTGGGCATGGCGGTGACCCTGATCGAGGAGCAGGAGACGCTGGGGGGAATCTGCCTCAATTGGGGTTGCATCCCCTCCAAGGCGCTGCTGCGAAACGCCGAGGTGCTCCGCCTGATCCAGGAGGCTGACCACTTCGGCATCGAGACCGGCCAGGTGCGCTCCGACTTCGGCCAGGCGATCTCCCGGAGCCGGGAGGTGGTGACGAGGCTGGTGAACGGGGTCGCGTTCCTAATGCGCAAGAACGGCGTGGAGGTGGTCCGGGGGCGGGGTCGCCTCCTGTCGGAGCAGACGATCGAGATCCAGCCCTCGGGCCAGACCGTGGCCGCCTCCCAGATCGTCATCGCGACCGGGGCGCGCCCCAAGGTGTTGCCGGGGCTGGTGCCGGATGGCCGCACCACCTTCACCTACCGGGAGGCGCTGGAGCTGCGCCAGCTCCCCAAGAGCTGCGCGATCGTGGGGGGCGGCGCCATTGGGGCGGAGTTCGCCTATGTCTACTCCTCCTACGGAGTCCAGGTCACAATCGTCGAGGCTTTGCCGCGACTGCTTCCCCAAGAGGATGAGGACGTCTCGAAGGAGGTCACCCGGCAGTTCGAGCGCAAGGGCATTGGCGTCAAGACCGGCAGCCTCATCCAGCGGGCGGCGCGAGGTGGCGCCGGTTGGCAGTTGAGCCTGGAGAGCGGGGAGGTGGTGGAGGCGGAGATGGTCCTCACCGCCACCGGGGTCCAGGCGAACGTAGAGAACCTGGGACTCGAGGAGCTGGGCGTCAGGGTGGAAGGTGGGGTGATCAAGGTGGACCAGCACCTGCGCACCAACGTGCCCGGAGTCTTCGCCATCGGAGATGTGACCGGACCGCCGCTGCTGGCCCACGCCGCCAGCGCCGAGGGCGTGATCGCGGTGGAGACGGCGGCCGGGCGCGAGGTCGAGCCACTGGACCATGACCTGGTCCCGCGCTGCACCTACTGCCAGCCGCAGGTGGCGTCGACCGGGCTCACTGAGCAACAGGCCAAGGAGCGGGGCTACCAGGTCAGGGTCGGCAAGTTCCCCTTCTCGGCGAGCGGCAAGGCGATCGCGATGGGAGACACCACCGGTTTCGTGAAGACCGTCGTGGACAGCGCCACCGGAAGGCTGCTGGGGACCCACGCCGTGGGAGCGGAGGTCACCGAGCTCCTGCCCGAGATGGTGATGGCTGCCTGGTCCGGTGTGCGTGCCGACCAGTTCGAGGCTCTGGTGCACGCGCACCCCACCCTTAGCGAGGCGCTCAAGGAGGCGGCGCTCGCGGCGGATGGCCAGGCGATCCACATCTGACTTGGGCGGCTGGTTCAGATTCCGGTGATCCGGACTCCGGTCCTGGCCCGGTGGATGCGGTTCAGGGTCAGCAGGAGCGGGGTGATGCCCTCACAGGCGGCGGCGCTCGCCAACCCCCCTGCCAGGACCGGCCTCAAACCTGGGATCTCGGCCACGAGCGCAGCCACCTGATCGCAGGCGGGGCGGTCGTCGCCACAGATGAGGACATCCTCGTCCAGGGGGCGTTGAAGTCTCAGCAGCTGGCCGGCGGCCACGGTGTGGAGGGCCCCCACCACTCGGGCACCGGGGCACGCCGCCTGGACCCTCTGCGCGGCCGATCCCTCGGGCGGATGGATGGCGGTCGGCATCCCGTCCTCGAACTCCATGGGGACCGCGGTGGAGACGAGCACCTTGGAGCCGTCCAGCCCCGTCAGTTCCGCGAGCTGGGACCCCAGCGCCGCGTAGGGGACGGCCATCACGACCAGGTCGGCGGCGTCCACCGCCTGCTGGTTCCCCATCCCCACGATCGGGGCCGACCCCGGTGGCAGGGTGGCCATCAGCTCGGCCGCACAATCCTCGGCGCGGACCAGGCTGCGAGACCCGAGCCAGACCCGGACCCCCGCCGCCGCCCATCGGGCCGCGAGCCCGCGTCCCATGGGGCCGGTGCCGCCCACCACCGCCACCGCGGCCGGGCTTGACGCTGCCATCGCTGATCCTCCAGATGTGGGCATGATCGGTATCCCGGCCCCTTGTCTACGATAGAGACCGTGAACCAGGCCGCCGCGACCTCAACCGACAGTGCGTCGGTGCCCGTCGCGCCACAGGCGGCTGGCCCCGGCCGTACCTGGGCCATCGCTCCGGGGCTTTCCGCACGACTATATTCTCGGGTCGAGCTCGCGCCCCTTCAGACGGCGTATCAGGCCGGCGGGGGCACCGGAGAAATCGGCGAACTGGCGCCGGCCGTCATGCTGCTGCGAGAGGTCGGCTGCGAGCTGCCTCGCCCCTGGGCCCGCCTCGACGACCTGCGTCTGGAGTCAAGAGGTGTGCTGTGGGCGCTGCGGGTTCGCCACCGGGTGGGCTGGGAGCTCGACGCCGGGCCCGGGGTCGCCCTGCTCCAGGCGGTGGCAGGGGACGATCGTGCTCAGGGCGGGCCCTCCGCGGCGGCGGTGGTGCTACAGGTTCCCGCCGCCTGGGATGAGGTTCTGGGCGGGACCGGCTCCTCTCCCGCATGAGCATGACCGCCAGCGGCGCTCCGTTTCGGCTGCCGAGTTGGTCCGCGGTCGTCGGCCAGCCTCGGATGAAGCTCGCGCTGCTGCTGGCCGCCATCGACCCCGCCATCGGGGGCGTCCTGATCCGGGGTGAGCGGGGGACCGCCAAGTCCACCCTCGCCAGGGCCCTGGCCGGGGTGCTCCCGCCCCGCCGGGTGGTAGAGGGCTGCGCCTACTCGTGCGACCCGGAGGATCCCTGGCGCTGCCCCGACTGTCGGGCCCGGCTCGCCGAGGACGGTCGCCTGCCCTTCAGGGAGGTGCCCACCCAGGTGGTGGAGCTGCCTCTGGGCGCCTCCGAGGACCGAGTCGTGGGAAGCCTAGACCTGGAGGCCGCGGTGCGCGAGGGGCGCCGGGTCTTCCAGCCTGGGCTGCTGGCGGAGGCCAACGGACAGGTGCTCTACGTCGACGAGGTGAATCTGCTGGACCACCATCTGGTGGACGTGCTGCTCGATGCGGCCGCCATGGGGGTGAATGTGGTGGAGCGCGAGGGGATATCGGTGGCGCATCCTTCCCACTTTGTCCTGATTGGCACCATGAACCCTGAAGAGGGAGATCTGCGCCCGCAGCTGCTGGATCGCTTCGGTCTCTGCGTTGACGTGGAGGGGCTGCGGGATCCGGCGCAGCGGGTCCTGGTGATGCAGGCCAGCGATCTCGATGACGCGCGCGAGCGGGACCGCGACGCCGCGTTGGCCAAGGAGCTGCGCCGCGCCCGGGCTCTGCTGGGACGGGTGGTCGTGCCACCTCAGCTGGTGCGGACGGCGGCCGCGATCGCGCTCGACCAGCAGGTGGTCGGTCACCGCGCGGACCTCGTCCTCTACCGAGCGGCGCGGGCGCGCCGGGCGCTGCGGATGGCCCAGGGTGACGGGGACGAAGACCCGACCGTGAGCCTGCAGGACCTGCTGGAGGTTTCCGATCTGGTCCTGGTGCACCGGCGGCGCTCCAGTGGCAGTGGCGGCATCCCCGCCCAGGCCGGCGAGTCCGCGGACTCCTCGGGGCCGGCCGAGTCCGGGTCTCTTGCCGAGGCTTCGGACGAGTCCATGGCCGCAGCCGGAGCCGATGAGGTGGGAGATCAGGATGAGGGATCCGCCTCCGAAGCCGTCAGCTCCAGCGTCGGCGCCGATCAGGAGGGGGGGGCGAGCACGGGCAGCCCGGGACCGGGGCGGGACACGGAGGTCGAGGTGGCCGATGCCGCGCCCAGCGGCCGGATCCAACTCCCGCGCGAGCGGTTGCGGCGGCACGGCAGCGGAAGGCGCAGCCAGACCGCTTCCCGCGACCATCGTGGGCGCTATGTGGGGGCCACGGTGGTGGAGAAGACCACGGATCTGGCTCTGGACGCCACCCTCAGAGCGGCCGCGCCCCACCAGCGCAGCCGTCGCAGTCAGCACGCCAAGCCACCCGAGCTGGCGATCAGCCTCGAGCGGCGTGACCTGCGTCAGAAGATCCGCCAGCGGAGGATCGGCAATCTGATCGTCTTCTTGGTGGATGCGTCCGCCAGCATGGACGCCGAACAGCGCATGGACGCCACCAGGTCCGCCATCCTGGCCCTCCTCAAGGACGCCTACGTCCGTCGGGACCGGGTCGCCATGATCTCGTTTTCTGGGCGGGTCGCCCGCACGGTGCTGCGCCCGACCGCCAGCGTCGATCTGGCGGAACGCCAGCTCAGCCGGCTGGCGGTGGGGGGAACCACACCCCTCACCCAGGGGCTGGTGGCCGCACTGGAGATGATCCGCAGCGAGCGCATGCGCGACCCGGAGGTGCTGCCGCTGCTGGTCCTGATCAGTGATGGTCGCGGGAACATCAGCATGCGTGGCGAGGAGCCTTTGGTGGAGGCTCAGCAGGCCGCTGCCCAGGTGCGGCGCGAGCAGATCCGGGCCCTGGTGATCGACTCCTCCCGTGACCACCTCTCGCCCTCGTCCCCGCTGCCCATGCCGGCCGCCCCGGGCGGGGCCCGCCTGGCGGGATATGCCTTCAACGCCTGTGCCGACCTGGCGGAGCGGATGGGAGCGCAGTATTTCGGGCTCTTCGACGTCTCCGAGCAGGGGATCCTGCGGCCGGTGGCCGAGGCCCTGCGGCGATCCGGGTGAGCGCGAGGCCGGCCTGCCGGGCTCTGCGACAATCACTCTTATGAGCGAGTACCGGCAGGTGTATCCCTTCACCGCCCTGGTGGGGCAGGACCAGATGCGCCTGGCGCTGGAGCTGAACGCGGTCAACCCCGCCATCGGGGGGGTCCTGATCCGAGGCGAGAAGGGGACGGCCAAGTCGACGGCGGTGCGGGCGCTCGCGCGGCTGCTCCCGGAGCTGAAGGTGGTCAAGGGCTGCCACTACTCCTGCGACCCCGAGTCGGATCGACTCTGTCAGGATTGCCAGGCCCGGCTCGGGTCCGGCGAGAACCCGCTGCCCTGGGAGACGCGGCGGATGCGGGTGGTGGAGCTGCCGATCAACGCCTCCGAGGACCGGGTGGTGGGCAGCATCGACCTGGAGGCCGCCATCAGGTCGGGCGAGCGTCGCTTCGAGCCCGGGGTGCTGGCGGAGGCCAATCGCCAGATCCTGTACGTGGACGAGGTCAACCTCCTGGATGATCACATCGTCGACGTGCTCCTCGACGCGGCCGCGATGGGGGTGAACGTGGTGGAGCGCGAAGGGATCTCGGTGTGGCACCCGGCCCGGTTCATCCTGGTCGGCACCATGAACCCCGAGGAGGGGGACCTGCGTCCCCAGCTGCTGGACCGTTTCGGCCTCTGCGTTGACGTTCGCGGGATCACGGACGTGCGGGAGCGAGTCGAGATCGTTTTGCGCCGCGAGCAGTTCGAGGCGGACCCGGAGCAGTTCATCGCCGACTACGCGGAGCAGGAGGATGCGGAGCGCGACCGCATCCGGCGGGCGATCGCGGGGCTGGAGCAGGTCGAGGTCGCTCGCGAGGTCCTGGAGGGGATTGCCCGGCTCGCGATCGCGCTTGAGGTCGACGGCCACCGTGCCGACCTGGTCGCGCGCAAGGCGGCCCAGGCGCTGTCCGCCATGGAGGGTCGTCCGAGGGCCGGCGCCGCCGAGGTCGCGGCGGTGGCACCCATGGTCATGGCGCATCGGATCCGGAGCCAGCCCGGGCAGCGGCCCCACGACGTGGCCGAGGTGGCGAGCAGGATCCTGGGGGAGGCCTGACCGTGACGGCCCGGTCACGAACGCCGGTTGGTCAGGTCACGGGACGGTCACCGATGGGTGAACGTCAGCTGGGGGATGCTAGGTTGGCCCAACCGGCCGTGGCGCGGGGGCCGTCCTCCCACTTCGGTGGGACCTCCGCCACGGCCGGCTTGGTTGCGCGATATCGGGGCCGAGATGGCCGACCCTGATCTCTCCGATCTGCTGCCCAAGGTTCCCTTTGAGGAGCTGATCATGCGCGCGGCGCTGGGCCTTCCGGGGCAGCCCCCGGTCGAGGTGGGGCTTCGCCAACCCCGATTCGGGGAGGCCACGGGCCGTCCCTGGAGCAACCGCCAGATGGCGCTCCGGCGGGCCCTGGGAGGGGTTATGTACCCGGCGGACCGTGACCAGCTCCTGGCCCAGACCGAGCGCTGGTTGCGGGATCATCCGGCAGTGCGGCACGATCTTGAGCGGCTGCCCGAGCGCGTTTACGGCGGGGAGATGGACGTTCTCAGCACCCTGGAGGCGGAGTTGGCGGATGGCCCGGGTCACTCCACCGGATCGGGGAATCCGGCAGGCAGCGGGGAGAACCAGTAGCCGGCATCCGCCGGGCTGAAGTCGACCGCGGTCAAACCCCTTCGAAAGCCCTCCTCCAGACTCCGGCGCAGAGCTCTGTACGAGGGCCACATATCCTCCGGAGCGGTCGGCCCGAGGAGGGCGGGCGGGACCGGCGCCAGCATCACGGGGTGCCGGCGCACTCCGGCGATCGCGCGCGCTCGGCCCTGGTCCAGGTGCCATTCGACCACCAGCCGGTCGGAGGGCCGCCCCTGGTTGAGAGGGTCGGTGCGGGTCCCGTAGTAATCGCGATGAAACCGTCGGGCGACCGCGCCCAGTCGGCTCAGGTTGAAGTGGGCGTTGCGGCTCTGGCCCGGGTCGAAGGTCCAGACCATCAGGTCCAGCCCCTGGGCCAGGGCGTGCCGCCGTTGGGCCAGCTTCAGCGCGCGTCCAACCCCCGCATCACGGCAGGAGGCGAGCACGCCGGCGGCGTGGGAACGATGGTAGACCCGTCCCTGCGGGGAGCGACCGGTGAAGCCGTAGGCGAACCCCACCGGCGCGCCGGCGGCGCGAGCCAGCAGGACGATCCCTCCCGCATTTGCCATCGCCTTCAGCAGGGTGCTGGGCGCGGCCACCTCCGGGGCGCCCCAGATTTCAGCCTGGAGGGATGCCACCGCCTCGAGGTCGCTCGAGGAGCGGGCCAGGCGAACGCCATAATCGAGAATCAGATGACCTCCCCGAAGCTCTCGCGCATCCGCAACTTTTCCATCATCGCGCACATCGACCACGGCAAGTCCACGCTCGCCGATCGACTGCTGGAGCTCACCGGGACGGTCAGCGCGCGCGACATGACCGCCCAGATCCTGGACACCATGGACCTGGAGCGGGAGCGGGGGATAACCATCAAGGCCCAGGCGGTGCGGATGCCCTACCGCGCCCAGGACGGACAGGATTATGAGCTGAATCTCATCGATACGCCCGGCCATGTGGACTTCGCCTATGAGGTGTCTAGGGCGCTGGCCGCCTGTGAGGGGGCGCTGTTGGTGGTAGACGCCAGCCAGGGGATCGAGGCCCAGACGCTGGCCAACGTCTACAAGGCGCTGGAGCTGGGGCTGGAGATAGTCCCGGTGGTGAACAAGATCGACCTTCCCCAGGCGGAGCCGGAGGCGGTCGCCGAGGAGATCGAGGAGGTCATCGGGATCGCCAGGGAGCAGTGTCTGATGGTCTCGGCGCGGACCGGCGCCGGGGTGGAGCAGGTGCTGGAGGCGATCGTCGCCAAGCTGCCTCCACCGCGGGGTCAGTCCGACGCTCCCCTGCGCGCCCTCATCTTCGACTGCAAGTACGACAGCTACCGCGGGGTGGTGGTGTACAGCCGGATCGTCGACGGCAGCCTGCACGCTGGCACTCAGATCCGGATGATGGCAGGCCGCGGGACCTTCACGGTCGACGAGGTGGGCGTCTTCCGGCCAGGGATGGAGGCCGTCGAAGAGCTCCGGGCCGGCGAGGTGGGCTACGTGATCGCCTCGATCCGCAATGTGCGCGACAGCAAGGTGGGGGACACCATCACGGAGGCGCAGCGGCCCGCCTTGGAGCCCCTGCCGGGGTACCGCCAGGCGAGCCCCATGGTTTGGGCGGGGCTCTTTCCCATCGACAGCGACAGCTACCAGGACCTCAAGGAGGCGCTCGAGCGGCTCCAGCTGAACGATGCGGCGCTGACCTTCGAGCCGGAGACCTCGGCCGCCCTGGGCTTTGGTTTCCGCTGCGGGTTCCTGGGGTTGCTGCACATGGAGATCGTCCAGGAGCGGCTGGAGCGGGAGTTCAACCTGGAGCTGATCACGACGGCCCCCTCGGTGGCGTACCGGGTGCACATGAGGGACGGGACCACGCAGGAGATCGACAACCCGGACCAGCTGCCCGACCCTGCGCAGTTGGAGTGGATCGAAGAGCCGCGGGTGAAGGTGGAGGTGGTGACGCCCCGGGAGTATCTCGGCCAGTTGATGGAGCTGTGTCAGGAACGCCGTGGGGAGTTCATCCACCTGGAGTACCAGCCGGGGGACCGGGCGCTGCTCACCTACGACCTGCCGCTGGGCGAGATAATCCACGACTTCTACGACCAGCTGAAGTCGCGCAGCCGCGGCTACGCCTCGATGGATTACCAGCTGACCGGTTACCGCAAGGAGCAGCTGGTCAAGCTGGACATCCTGGTCGCGGGCAGCAAGATCGACGCCCTCTCGGCCATCGTCCACCGCCAGCAGGCCAGCAACCAGGGCAGGCGGCTGGTGCAGCGGCTCAAGGAGGTCATCCCCCGCCAGCTCTTCGAGGTCGCAATTCAGGCCGCCATCGGCGGCAAGGTGATCGCCAGGGAGACGGTCCCGGCGCTGCGCAAGGATGTGCTGGCCAAGTGTTACGGCGGCGACATCACCAGAAAGCGCAAGTTGCTCGAGAAGCAGCGCGAGGGCAAGCAGCGCATGAAGCGGGTGGGCTCCGTCGAAATTCCCCAGGCGGCATTCATGGCGGTCTTGTCCCTTGACCGTTGAGCTCGGCCCCGGGGCGCCGCGGTCACTCTACGTGCACGTGCCCTTCTGCGGTCGCCGCTGCCCCTACTGCGATTTCTCGATCCATGTCGGAGGCGACCAGCTCCAGGAGCGATTCACCAAGGCGGTTGTACAAGAGTTGCGCGGGCTTCCTAGCGATGGCCCGCCGCTGGAGACCATCTATTTCGGAGGAGGCACCCCGTCGCGTCTTCTGCCCGGTCGGCTCGCTGAGCTGCTGGCGGCTGTGCACTCCCGGTTCAGGGTTGCCTCCGACGCCGAGGTGACCATGGAGGCCAACCCCGAGGACGTGACGGTGGCGCAGGCCCGCGGGTGGTCGGAGCTGGGGTTCAACCGGCTGTCAATCGGGGTCCAGAGTCTGGATGACCGGGCGCTGGCCTGGCTCGGTCGTGGCCACGATGCCGCCCAGGCGGAGGCGGCGGTCGAGGCGGCCCGCGAGGCCGGTTTCGCAAACCTCAGCTGCGACCTGATCTATGCGGTTCCGGGCCAGACCACGGAGGTTCTGGAGCGCGGGCTCCGCCGGCTGCTGGCGCACCATCCGGACCACATCTCCTGCTACGAGCTCACCGTGGAGGAGGGCACCCCGCTGCAGCGGGACATTCGGGCCGGACGGCTGCCGGCGCCCAAGGTGGATGACTTCCTGGAGCAGCGGCGAATGCTGGGTGGAGTGCTGGGGGAGGCGGGGCTGGAACTCTATGAGGTCTCGAACTACGCTCGGCCCGGCCGTCGGTCCCGCCACAATCTGACCTACTGGCAGGGGCGGGCGTATTTCGCAGTCGGCCCCGGGGCGCACGGCTTCCTGGGTGCGGCCGAGGGCGCGCGCTGCGGATTGGAGCCACAGGGGGCCGCGGTGCGTTACTGGCACCTTCGCGACACTGCCACCTACATTCGCGCGATCGAAGCCGGCCGCGTTGGCTGGCGCGGCCACGAGTGGCTTGGTGAGCCGACCCTGGCCATGGAGCGGCTGGCCTGCGGACTGAGGCTGAGCGCCGGCACCAAGGTGACCTCGCCGGAGCAGCTCCGCCGCGCCCACGAGCTGGGACGCCTGGGACTGCTGGCGATCGAGGGGCACAGGGTGAGGGCGACCCCGCGCGGCTTCGAGGTGCTGGACCGGATCACCCTGGAGCTGATCTCGGCCTGAGGCGCCTCAGGCGGCCGGCAGTCGGAGCCCGAACAGATGGGGCAGCAGCACCCCCAGGATGTACCCCGCCAGGGCGGCAGCGGCCCCCACACCCAGCACCTGAGCTCCGCCGACCACCAGGCGCTGGCCGATGATCCAGGCCTTGCCGATCCCCACCAGGAGCAGGGCGACCGCCGAGAGGCCGAGGGACAGTCCGATTGCCCAACCCCCAGTTAGGAAGATGAAGGGCACGATCGGAACCACCGCGCCGAGGAGGAAGGTGGCCGCCATCACCACCCCATCTCGGACCGGCGAGTCCTGGGGGTTGCTGGGGATGCCCAGCTCCTTTTCGATGTGGGTCTCCTCCCACAGCCGGGGGTATTCCGCCAGCGCCCGGGAGAGCTCGTGGGCGGTGGTCTCGGGAACTCCCCGTTCCATCAGGATCTCGACCATCTCCTGATGCTCCTCGACCGGCTGGTTACGAAGCTCGGCGCGCTCCTTGTGGATCGCGGCCCGTTTGAGGTCCCGCTCGGCGCAAGCGGCCAGATAGGCCCCGGTCCCCATCGAGACCATCCCGGCCAGCGCACCCGCCAATCCCGCGATCAGAATCGTGGTGTGGGCGACCGCAGCGCCGGCGGCCGCGGTCGCCACGCCGGTGGTGAGGCCCATGGTGGTGAGGATGCCGTCCTGAACCCCGAAGACCACCTCCCGGATCCCGGCCCGCCGCTCCAACTGCTCGCGTTCGGTTCCCCCCGCGTCCAGAAACGGGTTGAGGACTGCGAGCCAGCCATCGGTCCGCGGGGAGGTTGGCGGGGACATGGGCAGATCTTAGCGTAATTTGGACGCTGTCCAGATTAGGCCGGGCTAAGGTCGCGGTTACCCATGCCTGACGAACACCGGTGCTAAACTCGCCTTAGCACTCACGGTCATAGAGTGCTAATTGACAATGGAGTCGCACTCATGGACCAGCGCAAGGAGCGGATATTGGGAGCGGTGGTCTCGGACTACACCGAGACCGTGGTCCCGGTCGGGTCGCACGCCCTGGCGGCGCGATACTTCCTGGAGTTGAGTTCGGCGACCATTCGCAACGAGCTCTCGGAGCTGGTCGATGACGGCTTCCTGGCGCAGCCGCATGCCTCGGCCGGGCGCATTCCCACGGATCTGGGATACCGCTACTTCGTCGACTTTCTGCTGCCTCAGGAGATCGTCGAGCCGCCCCTGCGCCGACAGGTGCGCCACAGCTTCGAGGGGGCCGCGCCGGATGTGGAGGCGATCCTCGAGCTGGCCGCGGCCACCCTGAGCCGCCTCAGTGAGAATGTCGCCCTGGTGACCGGGCCGACCCAGTCGGAGGCGCGGCTGTTGCATGTCGAGCTGGTCCTGGTGAGGCCGGGGCAGGCCCTTCTGATCGCGGTCGCCAACGGCAACGCGGTGCACCAAAGGGTGGTCGAGGTGGGGGCCGATCTGGATCAGGAGGCGCTTTCCCAGCTGGCCAACCGGCTGACAGCTCACTACGCGGGCATGTCCGCGGGCGCGATCTCTCAGCTGGCGGCGCCCGCCGGGACACCCGCCCAGGTTGTGCAGGAACTGGCCAGCGGGCTGCGGCAGATGGAGACCAGGGCCTCGCTCGTGATCCACGACGGGGTCCGCAACCTGGTGCGCAACCCCGAGTTTGAGGACCCCAACCGGCTGCGGACCGTCCTGGAGGTGCTGGAGGCGCAGCGCATCCTCGCCGCCGTGGTCAGCGAGCTCGCCCCCCGGGTCGGGCTGCAGGTCGTGATCGGGCACGAAAACCGTCTCCAGGAGCTCCAGGACTGCAGTCTGGTGCTGACCAGTTACCGTGCTGGAGACCATCTCTGGGGTACCCTGGGAGTGGTGGGTCCGACGCGGATCCGCTACGGCAGGGTGGCGGCCCGGCTGCAGCTGGTCTCGCAGCTCACCGGTGAGGCTCTCAGCCGACTTCTCACATGATTCCGATTGACCCGATGGAGACCAACTTGCCGATCGAAGACAGTGCGGCGGAGCCGGCCGCCCCGGACCACCAGGTGGGGACGGAGGCGCCGGCCGAGGACGTGGCCCAGCTGCGCACCGAGCTGGAGCAGTTGACGGCTTCCTACCAGCGGCTGGCCGCCGACTTCGAGAACTACAAGCGCCGCAAGGCTCAGGAGTCGCAGGATCTGGCCCGCTACGCGGCGGCGTCGCTGCTGACCGCGATCCTGCCGGCGCTGGACAATCTCTCCCGGGCCGTCGAGCACGTCGATCCGGAGGCCAAGGACGGGCTCTCTGAAGGGCTGCGGCTGACGGTCCGGCAGCTTCAGGAGGCGCTCGCCTCCCAGGGGGTGGAGCGCGTGCCCGCGGTCGGCGCGGCCTTCGACCCCCGGATTCACGACGCCGTCTCGACCGTGCCCGGGGAGGGCTTGGAGCAGGACACGGTGGTGGCGGAGCTGCTGCCCGGTTACCGCCTGCATGACCGGGTCGTGCGCCCAGCCCAGGTGACGGTCGCCCACGCGGCGCCGACCGGTGGCTCGAAGCCCGGTGGGGATGGGCTGGCGGAGGAGTCGCCGCCGCCGGGTGTCGACGCGGGCGCCTCGGCGTGATGCCCAAGACCAAGCGCGATTACTACGAGGTGCTGGGGGTAGATCGCCGGGCGAGCCCCGAGGAGCTCAAGCGCGCCTACCGCAAGCTGGCGATGCAGTACCACCCGGATCGCAACGGTGGCGATCCCGAGGCCGAACAGCGCTTCAAGGAGGTGGGTGAGGCCTACCAGGTGCTCTCGGACCCGGAGCGGCGCCAGCGGTACGACACCTTCGGTCAGGTGGACGACGGCTTTGGCGGTGGAGGCGGCGCCTTCAACTTCCAGTCCGCGTTCGACCTCTTCGACATGTTCTTCGGTGGGGCGGCGCAACCCCGCCAGCGCGGCGGGCCACGCCGCGGAGCCGACCTGCGCATGCAGGTGACCATCGACTTCCAGGAGGCCATCACCGGCGTCACCCGCACCTTCGAGGTGACCAAGCCCGCCACCTGCCCTGACTGCGGCGGCAGCGGAGCCGCGGCGGGCACCAAGGCCACGGTCTGCCCGGAGTGCCAGGGCCGCGGCCAGGTTCAGAGGGTGCGGCAGTCCCTGCTCGGTCAGATGGTGACCGTGGAACCGTGCCCGCGCTGCCGCGGAGAGGGCCAGGTGATCGAGTCTCCCTGCCCGACTTGCCATGGGCAGGGGTTGGTCGACGCCAAGAAGTCAATCGAGGTCCAGATCCCGGCCGGGGTCGACAACGAGATGCAGGTGCGCGTGCCCGGAGAGGGTGCGGCTGGCCCACGCGGTGGTCCACCAGGTGACCTTTTCCTGGTGATCGGCGTGCGCCCCCACGAGCAGCTGGTGCGGCGGGGGATGACGATCATCTACGAGTGCCCGATCTCAATCGCCCAGGCCGCCCTCGGTGACACCATCGAGGTGCCCACCGTGGACGGGCCGGCCACCATGACCGTCAAGCCGGGTACCCAGTACGGCGAGCAGGTGCGGTTGCCCGGTAAGGGGGCACCTGATCCCCGCACCGGACGCCGCGGGGATCAGGTGGTCAGGTTGCGGGTCGTCATCCCCACCAAGCTGACCGAAAGGCAGCGCCATCTGCTCCGTGAGCTGGCTCCCCCCGACGGCAAGCCCCACCCGGTGAAGAAGGGGTTTTTCGAACACCTCAAGGACGCCATCGGCATCTGACCGCAGCCGGTGTTTAGGCCCGCCAGGGGCGTGGGTATGGCCTAATCGGGATGGCTTCATCCCCCCAGGTGAGCTGGGAAGAGATGAGGTAAAGGAGGTGTTCTGATGGCTCGTTGGGATCCTTGGAGCGACCTTTTCAACCTGCAGAACGAGATGTCCCGCTGGGTCAACGAGGCCTTCGGGAGCGGCCAGATGGTGACCCCGGTGGGAGTGGGCACCAGGAGCCTCACCACGACGGCGCCGACCGCCTACCTGCCCCTGGACATCCGTCAGAAGGACAATGAGTTTGTGATCGAGGCCTCGGTTCCGGGTTTCAAGCCGGAAGAGGTGGAGATCACCGCTGACCAGGGCGTCTTGACCATCCGCGGCGAGCGCAAGGTTGAGCACTCGGAGGAGAACGAGGGGACCTACCTGCGCCGGGAGCGGGCCAACTACTCCGTGATCCGGCAGCTCACCCTGCCGAACGACGTGAAGGAGGACGAGATCAGGGCCACCTTCACCAACGGGGTGCTCACCGTGACCATTCCGCGGGAGGCGGCCCCTGCCCCGCGGCGGATTCCCGTCAGCAGCGGTGAGGCGGCTCCTGAGCCGCAGGTGATCGAGGCGGGCACTGCCCAGCATTGATTTAGAAGGCCAGGGCTCCGGCAGGGCTGCCGGAGCCCCCGCCTTCAGCGGATTTCAGTCAGAGCCGCCTGCAGAGCGGGTCTGAGGGCGGCGGCCAGGGCCTCGGGGCTGCGCACCATGAACGGTTCGTCGAGCAGCTGGTGCCAGGCGGTGGTGTCGGAGCCCTGAATGGCGGGGTTGAAGTAGATCCTCGGTGAGAGTCGGGCGTGCAGACGAAAGCGATCGCGCGTGTCGCCGCCGGGTCCCCCATAGAACGCCAGGTTGAAGGCGGCGACGCCCTCTGACGCGAGGAACCTGAGGCAGGCACAGAGTCCGTGAGAGAACTCCCAAAGCCCCTCTTCTGGCACGTCCGTGACGGTGCGACAGGAGGGGAAGATGACGAAGACGTCGGAGAGCACACTGCGCGAGACGAAGGCGGTGAGCCAGGCCGTGTGGCTGGCTCTGGTGAGGAACCGCTCAGTTGATCTCTCCTCCTCGTCCACCAGCACGTCCCAATAGGAGCGATGGCGGTGCCGGTAGAACTCCAGTCCGCAGCGGACCTCCTCTTCGAGGAGGGTCCCCGGTCGGTCGGTGACAAACCCTTGGAGATGCGGGTGGACCTGGGTGGCACCGGCGGGCGGCATGTAGTTCCACGTGAGCAGCTCGTAGGCGCCATCCGCGCGGGCGGGGAGCTCGCCGAAGTACCTCTGGGCGGCCAGTAGGCTGTCGCACAGCTGGTCGGGTCGGAACTCCTCAGGACGGACGTAGTGGTCGCGCGTCACCACGTCCACGAAGCTGTGGCGATCATAGGGGCTCAAATTCGGAAAGACGACCGCCTGGCCGACGTGAATGCGCCCGTGGCCGCCCGAACGCATGGCCAGCTGTGGGGTGACGCGCTCAATTCGGTCCGGGCAGAAGGGGCAGCGCGAACGGCTCGCCGCAACTGCGGCCGCCAGATCCGGCGGCACCAGTTGAAACCCCTGGAAGTGGGCCACCCGCCCGCTTCGCCGTGTCAGTGGATCCCGGCGCAGCTCGACCTCGAAGGAGACCTCGGTCAATTGCTGCTCGGAGTTGCTGATGAAGTACGAGCCCGTGCGGAGCTCGCGCTCGAAGGTGAGGGTCGCCGCGGGTGGGGGCCCCTGGGGGTTGGGTGACTTCATGGACGATTGGTCTCCAGGTCGCCGGAGCGGTGCAGCAGCACCGCCACCGCGACCGTCGCCGCCAGCAGGGTGCGCAGATTGCGGGGTCCCAGGGAGACCACCGCGGCCCCGTTCCCTAGCATCGCCTCGATCTCGGTCGGCGACAAGCCCCCCTCCGGCCCCACCACGATAGCCGTCGGCCGGTCCGGCGACCAGGGCACCGAGGACAGCGATGTCTTCGCCGCGGGCTGGTCGCAGATCAGCCACTGGCAGGCCGGATCCCGGTGCCGGAGCTCTGCCACCGCCTCCGTCAGCAGCCGGGGCCCGTGCACCGTTGGGGCCCGATGCCGGCGTGACAGTTGGGCCGCCTCCTTGGCCACGCGCTCCCACCGCAGCTGGCGGGCCCGGGCGCGCTCCCGCTCCAGTTTGGGAACGGTCCGCTCGGTCACCACCGGCCAGATCGATCGGGCGCCGAGCTCGGCGAGCCGCTCGCACACCTCCGCCATCCCGGTCCCCTTGGGGATCGCCTGCACGACGTGCAGGTTGGCCCTCGGCTCGCGCGAGCACGCGCAGACCGCCAGCACCCGGGCCAGCACCCGGTCGGGGCCGACCTGCTCGACCAGGGCGTCGCACTCGGTGCCCACGGCGGGCACCAGGGTGATCGTGGCTCCGCGCCCCAGCCGGAGGACCTTGGCGAGGTGCCAGGCATCGTCGCCTGAGATCTCCAGCAGGTCGCCGACGCGGGTCTCCGCGGCTTCCACAAAGAAGGTCGGCACCGCTCGAGTCTAGTTGGCTGCCCCAGAGACGCTCTTGGGCCGGCCGGTACCATGGAAGGCGTGGAGTGGCCCGAGGACGGATACACCCGGATGGTCGAGGCGGCCAAGGAAGTCCGGCTGGCGGTGCATGTGGTCGGAGACGGGCCCCCGCTGCTCCTGATCCCGGGGTTGGGCACCGATCACCACGCCTTTGTCTGGAACATCCGCGAGCTCTCGCAGCGGTGGTTGTGCCTGGTTCTCGATCAGCGCGGGATCGGCCTGTCCGACGCATCCCCGGGGCCGTACGATATGGCGCTCCTGGCGGATGATGCGGCTCGGGTCATAGCGGAGCTGGCCCCGGGGGGGGCATCTGTGTTCGGGGTATCCATGGGCGGCATGGTCGCCCAGCACCTGGCCATCCGCCATCCGGCGTTGGTGACCGCGCTGGTGTTGGGCTGCACCGGGCCCGGGGGGAGGCTGGCGGTGCGAGCTGATCCGGCGGACACCAGGTTGCTGCTGGGGGGCGACGCCCGCGAACCGGGCCTCGCTTACCGGGTCGCCTGCCAGGTGCTGTATGAGCGCCGCTGGCGCGAGCAGCATCCGGAGGTGATCGAGGACGCCGTGCACTGGCGGGCCACCCATCCGGTTCGCCCCGGCGTGTTCGCCGCGCATTGGGAGGCGATCCGCCACCACGACACCGCCGACCGCCTGGGGGAGATTGGGGCGCCCACGCTGGTGCTCCACGGGACTGCGGACGTGGTGATGCCCCCGGGCAATGGGGCGCTGTTGCACGAGCGCATCCCCGGATCGGCGCTTCGGTGGCTGCCCGGGCGCGGCCACATGTTCTTCCAGGAGGATCCCGGCGCCACCCTGCGCCATCTGGAGGACCATCTGGCGCTGGCTTTGACCCTGCCCAGGTAGTGGGGAGGGGCCTGGGCCCACAGGTAGCGGCCACCTCGTGGCCGCGTTCCTCCGACTGGCGGAGAGCGTCCGCGCCTCGACCCCGATACAATCACGAGGCTCGGCAGCGCCGCTCGTGGGCGCCTGCCTTGGTTGAGTTGACCAGCGCTGGAGGAGGTGACACCCACTGTCGGAGGTAAAGCTGCGGGAGGGAGAGTCGTTCGAGAGCGCTCTTCGCCGCTTCAACAAGAAGATCAAGCAGAACGGCATCCTCACCGAGGTGCGGCGCCGGGAGTTCTACGAGAAGCCCAGCATTCGCCGCAAGAAGAAGACCATGGCGGCCAGGAAGCGGCGGGCCAAGCAGGCCTAGCCGCGGCGGGCCGGGTGGAGGTGAGGCTCTCTCGGGCCCTCGGCTCAGTCCAGCGCGAGCAGGCGCGCCGGGCGGCCATTCGCCCCCTGCTGGAGGGGGCCCTGCGCGACCTCGGGATCGCAGACCAGCAGGTCTTCTGTCGGCTCACCACCGCTTTGGAGGTCCAGCGACTGAACCGGCGTTTCGCCGACTCGGACCGCTCGACCGACGTGCTCGCCTTCCCCGCTGCCGACCTGGTCCCGGGTTCGGGCTTTCAGCTGCCCCCGGACGGGCTCGCCGACTTGGGGGACATCGCGATCGCGGTCCCGGTCGCGCTGGAGCAGGCGGCCGCCGCGGGAGCGGATCCTGAGGCGGAACTGCGGATGCTGGCCGTGCACGGGCTGTTGCATCTGCTGGGACATGACCATCACGATCCAGAGGAAGCAGAACAGATGACCCGAGCGACCCGGTGGCTGTTGGCGAGGGATGCGGCCCGCCGCGGGCAAGCGGCGCCCTCAGTGCCAGCATTGCAGCCGAGCGCGTGAGCGACCACCCGTGGCTGGTCATAGGGCTGGGGAATCCCGAGCCCGCCCACGCCGGCCAGCGTCACAACGTCGGCTTTGACGTCATCCGGGTTTTGGCCAGCCGGATGGGGATCAAGCTCGGCCGCGATCGCGGGCCGGCCTTTGTGGCCCGCGCCCGCTGGCAGGGCAACGACCTCTGGCTGGCCGAACCCAGAACCTACATGAACGAGTCCGGGATCGCGGGCGCTCACCTGACTCGGACCTTGGGGGTGGGATTGGACCGGGTTCTGGTCGTCTATGACGATCTGGACCTGCCGGTGGGTAGGCTTAGGGTGCGGGCGTCCGGAAGCCCCGGCGGCCACAACGGCATTCGTTCCCTGCAGACCCATTGGCGCTCCAAGGATTTCGCCCGGGTTCGGGTGGGGATCGGGCGGCCACCGGCTGGAGTCGATGCCATCGACTATGTCCTGGGCCGGCCGCAGGGCGCGGAGCGCGAACTCTTGGAGGACGCGGTCAACCGGGCCGCGGAGGCGGTTCTGACGGTGGTGGACAGGGGCGTGGAGGAGGCCATGAGCGAGTTCAATCGGGCAGATCGGCCGCTGCCTCCCGCCACCCCGGTGGCCGATGGCTGAGCGCGCCGACGCGAGCCGCGCGCGTCCCGAGACCTTGCTCCAGCGGCTGGGAGACCTGCCGATCGGGGCCGCTCTCAGGGCTTGGGACAGAGGTGGAGTCCCAAGGGCGCAGATCGGGGGAGTCAGCCATGCTGGAACCGCCCTCCTGGGCATGCTCACCCAGCACCTGCTGGGGCGGCCCGTCTGCCTGATCGTCGCGGAGCCGGAGGCCGTATTCGAGGAGATCGACACCTGGTCGGGGGACACCTTGTCGACCAGCCTGTTCCCCGCCTCCGACACCTTGCCCTTCGACCGGGTGGCGCCCTCCGCCGCCGTGACGAGGCATCGCCTGGAGACCCTGCGAGTTCTGCGTGGGGAAGCCCCGGCGCTGGTGGTCACCTCCGCCGAGGCGGTGCTGCGGCCAACGCTGTCGCGCCAGTGGATGGGCAGCTGGCTGAGTGAACTGAGGCCGGGATCGGACATCCCCCTGCGCCAGCTGGCCGAGTTGCTGCTCGCCTCCGGATATCGGCAGGAGCCGATCGCCGCCCAGGCTGGCGACTTCGCCCGCCGGGGAGGGATCCTGGACTGCTTTCCCCTGGACAACCGGCCCTGGAGGGCAGAGTGGGAGGGGGAGAAGATCGCCGGCCTGTGGCGCCTCGATCCCGAGACCCAGGGGTCGCGGGCGAAGTTGGATCGGGTGGCGCTGATGCCTGCGCGCGAATTCGCCCTTGATCTACAGTCGCTCGAGTTCGCGGCCGGCACCATCCGAGGCTGGCGGCTGGAGGCGCTCCGCCAGGACGTGCGCGAACGGTGGGAGGCGGATCTCGATCTCATCGCCTCCGGTGGCCTGCCCGACCCAGTGGATGCGCTCGGACCACTGCTGGTCGAGCGGGCCGAGACGCTGTTCGCCCATCTCCCGCCGGAGACCATCTTCCTGACCGAGGACTGGGCTCGCCTTAAGCGCCAGGCCGAGGGGTGGGTCGAAGAGGTGGAGCAGATCCGCGTGGCCGAGGTGGATCGGGGCGAGCTGCCTCGGGAGATCCCGTCCGGCGTGGTCCCGCTCCAGGACCTCCGGAGGCGGCTGGAGTCCTCAGCATGGCTGGATCTGCGCCGGGAGGTGGGCGACGGCTGGTTGCTGGACGATGTCGGGATCTCGGCGGCGCCGACCTTCGCTGGTGACATGGATGAGTTCACTCGGTGGGCCAGAGAGCGCCTCGGCTCCGGCGCTTCGGTGGTGGCCCTCAGCCTGCAGGAGCAGCGCCTTGGCGAGCTGGCCGACGAACGGGGGGTGGTCCCGATCTCAGCCGAGCGGTTCTCCGCCGGCGACACCCCGATCCCCTCCGGGGCACTGTTGATAGGCCCAGGCGACCTGCGCACCGGGATGGCCTTGGACGCCGCGGGGGTCACGGTCCTGGCCGACGCGGACCTGTTCGGTGCGCAGAAGCGGCGGATCTCGGCGCTGCTGCGCTCGACTCACCGCGCCGAATCCAGTTCCTCCGGACGGCTGCGGCATGCCTCGGGGGGACCCAGCGACCTCTCAGCATTTCGTCTGAAGCTGGAGCCTGGGGATGTGGTGGTCCACCGGGACCACGGTCTGGGCCGCTTCGTCGGGATGCGCCGGGTGAGCGATGGCGAGGGCGAGCGCGAGTACATGCAGCTTGAGTACGCGGAGGGCAGCAAGCTGTACGTGCCCGCCGAGCACCTCGATCGCGTGGAGCGCTACGTGGGGGGAGCCGACTCCCAGCCGGCGCTCTCGAAACTGGGGTCGGGCGACTGGGAACGCACCCGGAGGTCGGTGCGGCGGCGGATCGACGAGATCGCCGAGGACCTGGTGCGGCTCTATGCCCAGCGCCAGCAGGCTCTGGGCCACGCGTTCCCCGGCGACTCGCACTGGCAGCAGGAGCTGGAAGCCTCCTTCCCGTACCAGGAGACCAGGGATCAGCTGATGGTCCTGGATGACATCAAGCGGGACATGGAGTCAGACCGGCCCATGGATCGGCTGCTGTGCGGGGACGTGGGCTTCGGCAAGACCGAGATCGCGCTGCGGGCCGCCTTCAAGGCGGTCGAGGGTGGGTTGCAGGTGGCCGTGCTGGTGCCCACGACGGTCCTGGCCCAGCAGCACTTTCTCACCTTCCAGGACCGGTTGCGGGCGTTCCCGGTCAGGGTCGAGCAGCTGTCGCGGCTGCGCAGCCCCGACGAGGCCAAGGCGGTGATGGCGGAGCTGGCGGCCGGTACGGTGGACATCGTGATCGGCACCCACCGGCTGCTGCAGCGGGACGTCAAATTCAAGCGCCTCGGACTGGTGGTCCTCGATGAGGAGCAGCGGTTCGGGGTACGCCAGAAGGAGCGCCTCAAGCAGCTGCGCACCTCGGTGGACATCCTCTCGCTCTCGGCCACCCCGATCCCCAGAACCCTGCACATGGCGCTGGCCGGCATCCGCGATCTCTCCGTCATCCGGACCCCGCCTGAGGGCCGCCTGCCGATCCGTACCTATGTGACCGCCAAGGAGGACTCGCTGATCCAGGATGTCATCCGCCGGGAGCTGTCCCGCCGGGGCCAGGTGTACTACGTCCACAACCGGGTCCACAGCATGCTGAAGGAAATGGACCTGCTGCGCCGGTTAGTCCCGGAGGCGAGGCTGGCCATGGCCCATGGGCAGATGGACGAGCGGGAGCTGGCCAGGGTGATGGTGGAGTTCGCCAACGGCGAGGTCGATGTGCTCTGCTGCACCACCATCATCGAGAACGGGCTCGACATCCCCAACGCCAACACCCTGATCGTCGACGACGCTTCCCGCCTCGGCCTGGCCCAGCTCTACCAGCTGCGCGGCCGGGTCGGACGGTCCGGCCAGCGAGCCTACGCCTACTTCCTGTACGACCCGAGCCGGTCCCTGACCGAGCAGGCGGACAAGCGCCTGGATGTGGTGGCGGACCTTCAGGACCTGGGCTCCGGCTTCGCGCTGGCGCTCAAGGACCTCGAGATTCGGGGCGCGGGCAACGTTCTGGGCGAGGCTCAGCACGGCGACATCGCCGCTGTGGGTATGGAGATGTACAACCATCTGCTGCGCCAGGCCGTGCTCGAGGTGCAGGGGCAGCAGCTGGTGGAGTCGCCCGCCCAGGTCGCCATCTCCCTGCCGCTGCGAAGTCTGCTCCCCACTGGTTACATCCCGGACGAGCGGCTCCGTCTGCGGGTCTACCAGCAGTTGGCGGCGGCGACGAGTGAGGCGGAGCTGGATGAGACCGCGCGCAATCTCCGTCAGCGCTTCGGGCCCCGGCCTCCCGAGGTGGAGAATCTCCTGATCGGCCTTAGGGTCAGGCTGCTGGCGGCTGAGGCCGGCGCGGTGGCGGTCGAGAGTGACGGACACCTCCTCACGGTTCGCTTCGAGCCCGGGCACGGTCTGCCGCTGTCCGAGCTGGCGGCAGGGTTGCCCAAGGTGGTTTCGGCGGGCGCGAACCGGTTGCGGTTCGACACCCGGGCCGCGGGCTCCAGCTGGCCGGATCTGCTGGTCGGGCTGCTGCGCCGACTCGGAGTGGCGCGCCACGCCTCCACCCGCGCGCCGGTGGAGGTGGCGTGAGCGCACGGGGGGCGGACGAGGTCGCCGAGCTGTTCCGGGTGATGGCGCAGCTGCGCGCCCCCACAGGCTGTCCGTGGGATCGGCAGCAGACCCACCGCAGCCTTCTGCCCTACCTGCTGGAGGAGACGTACGAGCTGATCGAGGCGGTGGAGTGCGGAGAGGACGCAGAGATCGCCGAGGAGCTGGGTGACCTGCTGGTGGAGGTGGCCATGCACACCGCGATAGCCGAAGATCGCGGCGCGTTCGGGATCGAGGATGTGGCCGCCGGCGCCACCAGGAAGATGGTCGCCCGGCACCCCCATGTCTTCGGCGACGCCAAAGCCGACAGCCACGAGCAGCTGCTGGCCAACTGGGACTCGGCCAAGCGCAGCGAGAAGCCGGAGCGGATGTCGGCGCTCGACGGCATCCCGAAGGCGCTGCCGGCGCTGGCTTTGGCCGCCTCGGTGCAGCGCCGGGCGGCGCGGGGCCGGGTTCCCCGGGGGCAGGACGCCGACCTCCTCGATCAGGCGGCGAAGCTCCTGCGCGAGCTGGACGCCGCCGATGCCCAGGGCGCCGAGCGCCTGGTGGGGCAGCTCCTCTTCCTCGTGGTGGAGCTTGCCAGCGAGCGGGGAGTCGACTCGGAAGGTGCCCTGCGCCGGGCCACGCGCAAATGGAGCTCCGAATACCGTAGCCGGGAACGACTGGAGCCAGGCGGCGCGCGGTAGCGGTTCGGGCGCAATCCCCACGGGGGTGCTCGAGCGGGATATACTGCACCGAAATCACTGGCCCCGATGGCCGGTCGCAGTCCCGATCCAGCTCTCACCCCACGTCCAAGCAGATTCCCGCCACCAGCGACCTTGACGACTGGAGCGCCCTCCGGGAACTCCGGATCCGTTGGATTCTGTTTCGGCGAGCGCATAACCCGGAGCCGTGGCATCTGCTGGTCCTGGGCGCGGCGTTGCTGGCGTGCTGGATCGCGGTGGCCGCATATTCCAGCTATCGCAGCGATCAGGCACTGCGGGCGCAGCTGACCCAGCTGGGGGCTCAGACCAGCTCGCTGGCCGGACAGGTGCAGGCGCAGCGTCGCGAGGTCGCCTACGCGGGGACTCCCGCCTGGCAGGCCGAGCTTGCCCGCGCCGACGGACTGGGGGCACAGGGCGAGCAGACCTACGTGATCGAGACGCCGGCGCAGGCTGCGGGCCCTGGGCCTGTGGAGCAGGCCGCGGCGCAGCTCGGCAGCGCGGTGAACCAGATCTCCCAGGGGGTGGCGGAGCTCGGCTGACGTCACGGGCGCGGTCGCCCACGTAGCCCTGGCCTGCGTTGTAACGTTCACCCCTGCGTGCGACCTTCCAAGGCCATCGGGCCCCTCGCCATCCTGGTAGCGCTGCTGGTCAGCAGCTGCGGAGCCGCTGCCGGTCATGCGGGATCGAGTTCGACCTCCGCCGCAGCCGGACATTCAAACGCCCCCCCTTACCCGGGCGGCACCGTCAGCGGCTTCCAGGCGGTGGACCTCACCTGGATCAGCACCGAGCAGGGATGGGCCCTGGGGACCGCGGCCGGCTGTGCCGGACAGCGCTGTGCCACAGTTCTGGAGACCACCGACGGAGGCCGGAGCTGGACGACCGTGGCCGATCTGCATGACTGCTTGCTGGAGGCGGCGCCGGTGGGATGCCCGGCCGGAGTCCCCCAGGTGAGCCAGCTCCGCTTTGCGACCCCCGACATCGGCTATGCCTACGCGTCCGACGGTGGACCCTTCTCCATGACCACGAACGGCGGGCTGTCGTGGCATGTCCAGCCCGGACGCGAGGCCAGCGCCATCAAGGTCGCCTACGGGACGGCGGTCAGGGTGAGCTTCTCCCGCTCTGGATGTCCCGGACCCTGCGACTGGTCGATTGACGAGGCGCCTTTGGGTCAGACCACCTGGCAGACGCTGTACACGCCTCCCCGAGGTTTCAACCATGGGCAGGTGGACCTGTTGCGGCAGGGGCCCCGGGACATCTACGCCGCCTTCCTGGGCAACCTCGCCGGCGGTGCGGCCGGGGGCCAGGCAGCGCAGCTGGTGGTCTCCTCGGACGCGGGAACCTCCTGGACGGCGCTTCCGGACCCCTGCGCGGCTGACCACCCGGGCTACGGGACACGTGCCCTGGCAGCCGCCCCCGGGGGGGTGCTGATCGCGCTCTGTGAGGATGCGGCCGGATCCCGGGCGGGGGTGGCGGTCTCCACCGATGCGGGCAGGAGCTTCGGGGGAATTGAGTTCCTACCGAAGCCGCGGTCAGGCATGTACACCGAGATAGCTGCCGCCAGCTCGCACCTGCTGCTGGTCGCGGTGCCCGGGACGGAGCTGGTCCAATCCACCGACGGTGGCCACCACTGGGTGGTGGTGGTGCGGCTGAGGACGCAGCCTTCGCCCTCGACCCCGACCTCGACCTTCCTAGGCTTCGAAAGCCCGACGGTGGGACGCTGGATTGGGCCGCCGGACACCCTGTGGACCACGACCGACGCCGGCCTGACCTGGACTTCCCGTCGCTTCTGACCCCGCCACCCGGCTGGTTATGACTCTCGTCTCCATGTCCCCGGATCATCCCAGCGGAGCACTCGCCACCCAGGTCGCGGCGACCACGACCCGGCCGAGCGGATGCTCCAGGCAGACCGGGGCGCGGTGCCAGCCCCTGGTCTCCCGGCAAGGGCGCCGGGTGGGGGCTGCCACGGAACCAGCCAGCGGCCACTCAGAGCGCACCTGAGGCGTAGGACGCGGTGGCGGTACCTGGATTCGAACCAGGGACAACTCGGTTATGAGCCGAGCGCTCTAACCCCTGAGCTATACCGCCTGATGCCCGCGGCGCTCAGTCGGGGAGCGTTGCGGCGCCAAGATTCGAACTTGGGACCTTCGGGTTATGAGCCCGACGAGCTGCCACTGCTCCACGCCGCTCAGGGATTGTAACCGAAGCCGCCGCGGTCGTCAAAGGTGAGCGTGCCCCGGTCTTTGGTGTGGCCGCTCAGGATGCGGCGAAGGCCACCACCACCCTCCCAGCCGCGATCTCGTTGGGGAGCCCCGAGGCCGGGGCGGATAGAATCTGAGCGATGCCCGGACAACGCCGCGCGGTGGCCTATGTGGTGATCTTTGCCGCCATCCTTGCGATCGCCCTGATCGCCTGGCATATGGCGCCCGGACCAACCATCCCCACCGCTCCGACCGGAACCCTCCAGCAGGCGCTGCAGAACTACCAGCTCCAGCAGGAGGGTAAGCCAGTTCCCGCGGGGGCGGTCATAATCAGCTCTGACCCGCACCACCGGGCGGAGGTGCAGAACCAGAGCTCTCCGGTGGATTGGTGGACCACCACCGGCAAGGAGTACCAGACAGTCCTGGATGGGACCGGCACCGAGACCTTCTTCGCCAAGTACGGCTTCACCAATTGGACCGAACAGAATGCCAACAACAACGTGTTCCTGATCGACTTCTTGCCCCAGATCGTGCTGGTCTTGGTGATCCTGGGCTTCCTGTGGTTCATGCTCAGGCAGAGCCAGAGCGGCAACAGCCAGGCGATGTCGTTCGGACGCAGCCGCGCCCGGATGGTTGCCGGCGACAAGCCCCAGGTCACCTTCGGCGACGTCGCCGGGGTGGACGAGGCCAAGCAGGAGCTCGGCGAGATCGTGGAGTTCCTCAAGTACCCAGACCGCTTCACCTCCCTGGGGGCGCGCATCCCCAAGGGCGTTCTCATGGTCGGCCCTCCGGGGGCGGGCAAGACCCTGCTCAGCAAGGCGGTGGCCGGGGAGGCCGGGGTGCCGTTCTTCAGCATCTCGGGTTCGGAGTTCGTCGAGATGTTCGTCGGGGTGGGGGCGTCGCGGGTGCGCGATCTGTTCGACCAGGCCAAGAAGAACAGCCCCTGCATCGTCTTCGTCGATGAGATCGATGCCGTGGGCCGCCAGCGCGGGGCCGGCCTTGGCGGTGGTCATGACGAGCGTGAACAGACCCTGAACCAGCTCCTGGTGGAGATGGACGGCTTCGAAACCAACACCCACGTGATCGTCATCGCGGCCACCAACCGCCCCGACGTGCTGGACCCGGCGCTGCTGCGCCCGGGCCGCTTCGACCGCCATGTGACCCTGGACCGCCCGGACATCCGCGGTCGGGAGGCGATCCTGAAGGTGCACGCCCGCAACAAGCCGCTCGACACCGAGGTTGACCTCAACACCCTGGCCAAGCAGACGGTGGGCTTCAGCGGGGCCGACCTGGCCAACCTGATCAACGAGGCGGCCATCCTCTCCGCCCGGCAGAACCGCAAGGTCATCGGGATGAAGGAGCTGGAGGAGGCGATCGCCCGGGTGATCGCGGGGCCGGAGCGAAAGTCCCGCCGGATCTCCGACGAGGAGAAGCTGGTGATCGCCTACCACGAGATGGGGCACGCGCTGGTCATGCGCAGCCTGCCGCACTGCGACCCCCCCTACAAGATCAGCATCGTCAGCCGCGGGATGGCCCTGGGCTGGACCATGCAGTTGCCGGAGCACGACAAGGTCCTGGTCAGCAAGTCGGAGTTGACCGACCAGCTGGCGGGAATTCTCGGGGGCCGGGTGGCGGAGGAGATCCTCCTCGGGGACGCCAACATCACCACCGGCGCCTCTGATGACATCGGCAAGGCGACCAAGTTGGCGCGGCGCATGGTGACGGAGTGGGGGATGAGCGAGAAGCTGGGTCCCTTGGCGTTCGGGACCAAGGAGGAGCTGGTGTTCCTGGGCCGGGATCTCGGGGAGCAGCGCAACTACTCCGAGGAGGTGGCCGGGGAGATCGACCAGGAGGTGCACTCCCTCGTCGACAACGCCTACCTCACCGCCAAGAAGGTGCTAACGCTGCGGCGGGGAACGCTGCAGGCGTTGGCCGATCACCTGATCGAGGTGGAATCCATGGACCGCGCCGAGATGGACGAGCTGATCCAGCAGGTGGAGGAGGGGACCCCGCAGGCAGCCGGCCTGTAGCGGGCAGCGGGGCCGGCTCCAGCCCGTGGCCGGTCCGACTGCACATGGGGGTGACGGCGCCGCTGCCGTCGATGCCATTGTTGGTCAGACCGTCACACCGGTGGCGGCTCACCCGAATCCCGCGTCACCCGCGCGGGGGAATGGAGAAGCCCGCCCGCCTCACCTCGGAGGGCTGCTGCTGACGGCGGACGATGTAGCGCAAGCCCTGCGGGGTCGACAGTGCCTGCAGGAGGTCGAATCCCTCCTCCTGGGACAGCCGATTGACCTCTTCGAGGCTCTCCACCTCCCGGTACTCGTAGACGTCGCGGGGCGGGTTTGATGCCATGGGGTGGACTCCTGTGGGACCAGACGGTGGGTGCGGCCGGGCCGCTGACGTCCAGTTTGGCAGCAACCAGGAGGGCCGGGCACGCACCAAGGCTGCCGCGGTAAGCTGGCGGAGCAGCAGCGAGAGGTGCGGCGGGATCTCGCATCCCGCACTGATATACTCTCGCCCGCACCAGAGCGCCTTGTGTCGGCGCCACGTTTCCAAGATCGGAGGATCCATTAGCCCGTTGGCCGAGCTCGCCACCGACACCGCCATCGAGGAGCAGACGACGTTCAGCTCCATGGAGGAGTACCTCCGCATCAGCGCGGACTCGATCCGCACCCTGACCTACGGCGACATCGTTGACGGCACGGTCGTGCGCGTCGACCCGGACGAGGTTCTGGTTGACATCGGAGCCAAGTCCGAGGGTGTCATCTCCAACCGGGAGTTGACCGGACGCGCGGAGGAGCCGGTGATCCTCAACCCCGGCGACCGCATCAAGGTCTACGTACTGCAGTCCGAGAACGAGGACGGGAACGTGGTGCTCAGCCTCCGCCGCGCTCGTGCGGAGGGTATCTGGGCCAAGGCCGCGGAGAAGGAGAGCACCGGCGAGGGGGTCGAGGCCGAGGTCAAGGAGCAGAACAAGGGCGGCCTGATCGTGAACATCATGGGCCTCAGGGGCTTTCTGCCCAGCTCCCAGGTGGCGCGGACTCATTCCGGCAACCTCTTGGACTTGGTGGGCGAGCGGATCATGGTCAAGATCCTGGAGGTCAACCGCAAGCGCAACCGGCTGATCGTCAGCCAGCGGGCGGCTCAGGACGAGGACCGTGCCCGCCAGCGCGAGGAGCTGTTCGAGCGCCTCTCCGTTGGCGATGTCATCACCGGCCGGGTGAGTGGCCTGACCTCGTATGGGGCCTTCATCAACCTGGGCGGCGCCGACGGTCTGATCCACATCAGCGAGCTGAGTTGGGACCGTGTCAGCAACGTGTCGGACATGCTGGCGGTCGGCGACGAGGTCACCGTCAAGGTGATCAAGCTGGACCCCGAGCTATCGCGGATTTCCCTGTCGTTGCGGCAGATGAGCGAGGATCCCTGGGACAGCATCGAGGCCCGCTTCCCCCCGGGAACCATCATCGAGGGGCAGGTCACCAAGACCAAGAAGTACGGCGCCTTCCTGCAGATCGCCGATGGGGTGGAGGGGCTGCTGCACATCAGTGAACTCTCCTGGGAGCATGTCGAGCGGACCGAGGACGTGCTGAGGGTGGGGGACAACATCCGGGTCGTGGTCCTCCAGGCCGATCGCGGTCGGCGGCGCATCTCGCTCTCCTACCGCCAGCTGCTGCCCCGCCCAGACCACCTGCCGGCCGACGATGACCAGGCAGAGTCGTCCTACTCGGCGGCTGCCGACTACGAGCCTGACGAGGTCGAGGACCGGACGGCGGCCGAGGAGCCCGGGGTGGAAGTTTCCCCGGCGGTGACTGAGGAGTCGCGCGAGGCTCCGGTCGAGGCAGGGCCAACCGCCGGGCCCGAGGCAGAGGCAGGGGAAGTAGCCGAATCACCGGAAGCGCCTGTGGCTGAGACTGACCCGGATGCGGAGGCAGCGGTCTCAGAGACGAATGCCGAGGGTGAGCCCCCCGTCGAATAGCCGGGCCGGGCGGCGGTAGCTGACCGCCGCGGTCAGCCGCCCGTCCGGAGTTCTGGTGGCAATCTCGCTGGGCGGGGCGGGGGCCGGGTTTGGTGTCATGATGGACGGTGTCCCAGGCTTGCCGGAGGCGCCATGTATCCCCTTGAGCGATTCACCGGCCGGGCCAGGAGGGCACTGGCCCTGGCCCGTGACGAGGCCGAGAAGTCGCGTCACTCCTATATCGGGACCGAGCACCTGCTGCTAGGGCTGCTGCGTGAGGGTGACGGGCTGGCGGCCAAGGTGCTGGGCAACCTCGGCTTGGAGATCGACAAGGTACGGACCACGATCGAGTCGGCCCTGGGGCGCAACGAGCGAGTCATCGTGCAGCAGATCATCCCCACCTCCCGGGTCAAGAAGGTGATCGAGATCGCCTTCGAAGAGTCCGAGCGGATGAACAAGACCTACGTGGGTACCGAGCACCTTCTGCTCGGGCTGATACTCGAGCGACAGGGATTGGCCGCCCACGTGCTTGAGGAGCTGGGGGCAACCCTGGAACGGGTGCGACTGGAGATCGCCAGCATCGGTGGCGACCGCCTGGCAGTTGGCTTGGACGAGGCGGATCTTGGTCAGGACCCCTGGGATCTGCTGCAGAGGCTGCATGACCAGCTGCATCGGGCGGGCGGGCGCAGCCGGGCGGAGCCGATGCCCACCGGAGTCGCCTATTCCTCGCTCATGGCCGCCCTGCTTCCGCCCAGGGTGGGAGCGGCAGCCCGCAGCGCTCTGGCGCTGGCCGAGGAGGAGGCGACCAGGCAGCGCGCGCCTCGGGTCGGGACCGACCATCTCCTCTTCGGCCTGCTCCGTCAGGCTGAGGGGGGAGCGGCCCACGTTCTGGCAGGACTGGGGATAGACCTCAGCCGGGCTCGGTCAGGGCTCCCGGTCGCGCCTGACCGCGATGGCCCGGACCGAGACGGCGGTTCCCTGGAACCAGATGAAGAGCTACTCAGCGCCCTGACCATGGCTCGCCTCAGGGCTGGTGCCGAAGCGCGCTGGCTGGAGACCGGTGACCTCCTGGTGGCCATCTCCCGACCCAGTTCGGGGCGCGCAGCCGAGATCCTGCGGCGGCTGGGTGTGGTCCACCTCCAGCTGGAGGAGCAGGTGGCGCTGGTGCTGGGAGATGAGCCGACGGGCTGATCCAGGCGGCTGCCGACTTCAGACGCCCGCCAAGCATGAGCCTGGCGATGATCGTGGGAACGAGCCAGCGAGGGGCCCCGGGGGTTCGCCCCCTCGGGATTGGGCATAATGCGAGAGTGATCAGAGTCCAAATGAGCCCGAGACCCGTCCCATCACAGGTCCTCCAGCACCGGCTGGTGGACGTTGCCCCCCCAGGGGTCGAGGAGATGACGCTTGTATCCCTTTGAGCGATTCACCGAGAAGGCCAAGAAGGTCCTGACCCTGGCCCAAGACGAGGCCGAGAAGTCCCATCACTCCTACATCGGCACCGAGCACCTGCTGCTGGGGTTGCTGCGTGAGGGCGACGGCCTGGCGGCCAAGGTGCTGGGCAACCTCGGCGTGGAGATCGACAAGGTCCGGACCACGATCGAGTCGGTCTTGGGGCGCAACGAGCGGATCATCGTGCAGCAGATCATCCCCACCTCCCGGGTCAAGAAGGTGATCGAGATCGCCTTCGAAGAGGCCAAGCGGATGAACAACACCTACGTGGGCACGGAACACCTCCTGCTCGGTCTTCTGATCGAGGGGGAGGGGATCGCCGCCCACGTGCTCGAGGATCTCGGGGCAACCCTGGAGAAGGTGCGCCAGGAGCTGGACTCCCAGCTGCGCGACCAGGGCCTGGAGGACGAGCCTCGCTCCGAGCACAAGAAGACCACCAAGACGCCCCTGCTCGATCAGTTCTGCCGCGACCTCACCGAGCTCGCCGAGAAGGATCAGCTCGACCCGGTGATTGGCCGGGAGAAGGAGATCGAGCGCGTGGTGCAGATCCTCTCCCGCCGCACCAAGAACAACCCCGCCCTGATCGGTGAGCCTGGGGTCGGCAAGACCGCCATCGCCGAGGGGCTCGCCCAGGCGATAGTGCACAAGGAGATCCCCGACTCCCTGGCCAACAAGCGGGTGCTCACCCTCGACATGGGGGCGCTGGTGGCCGGGACGAAGTACCGTGGCGAGTTCGAGGAGCGACTCAAGAAGATCCTCGATGAGATCCGCTCATCGAAGGAGGTCGTGCTCTTCATCGACGAGCTGCACACCCTGGTGGGCGCGGGCGCCGCCGAGGGGGCCATCGACGCCGCCAACATCCTCAAGCCGGCCCTGGCTCGCGGTGAGATCCAGTGCATCGGCGCCACCACCTTGAACGAGTACCGCAAGTACATCGAGAAGGATGCGGCGCTGGAGCGTCGCTTCCAGCCCGTCTACGTCGACGAGCCGAAGCTGGAGGAGACGGTGGAGATCCTCTCGGGGGTGAAGTCTCTCTACGAACAACACCACCGGGTCACCATCACCAATGACGCCCTGCAGGCGGCGGCGGAGCTCTCCGGGCGCTACGTCAGCGATCGCTCGTGGCCTGACAAGGCGATCGACCTCATCGACGAGGCCAGCGCGCGGGTGCGCATGAAGCTCACCACGACCCCGCCGGAGTTGCGCGCCAAGCAGCGCCACATCCGCTCGCTGCAGACGCGGCGGGAGGAGGCGGCTGAGGGTCATGACCTCGACGCCGCTGGCAAGATCGACGTCGAACTGAAGCAGTTGAAGCAGGAGTACGCCACCGAGGAGGCCGCCTGGCGGGATGAGCTGGGCCAGACCGTGGCCACGGTGACGGAGCACAACATCGCCGACATCGTGTCGTCCTGGACCGGAGTCCCCGTGAGTCGCCTGGTGGAGGCCGAGACCAAGCGGCTGATGGAGATGGAGGCGGAGATCCACCGGCGCCTGGTGGGCCAGGACGAGGCGGTCAAGGTCATCTGCCAGGCGGTTCGGCGGTCCCGGGCGGGGCTGAAGGACCCCAAGCGGCCCATCGGGTCGTTCATCTTCCTCGGTCCGACCGGGGTTGGCAAGACGGAGCTGGCGCGCAGCCTGGCGGCATTCCTTTTCGACAGCGAGGACGCGCTCATCCGCCTGGACATGTCGGAGTTCGCGGAGCGCCACAGCACGGCCCGCTTGGTGGGCTCGCCTCCGGGATATGTCGGCTACGACGAGGGCGGCCAGTTGACCGAGGCGGTGCGCCGCCGCCCCTACAGTGTGGTGCTCTTCGACGAGATCGAAAAGGCCCATCCGGACTTCTTCAACATCCTGCTGCAGATCCTGGAGGATGGCCGGCTGACCGATGCCAAGGGCAAGATCGTCAACTTCGCCAACACCATCGTGATCATGACCAGCAACCTCGGCATCCAGGGAGTCGGCACCAACATCTCGATGGGATTCCAGCCGAGCGTGCCCACCTCCAGCGGTGAGGATAGGGAACACGCTCAGATGCGGGAGCGGATCACCGACGAGCTCAAGAAGTCGTTCCGGCCGGAGTTCCTGAACCGCGTCGATTCGGTGGTGGTGTTCCACCGGCTGCGCCCGCAGGAGACGCGTCAGATAGTGGAGCTGATGCTGACCCGTACCCGCGACCACCTGAAGCGCCAGGGGCTGAGCCTGCTGGTGACGGAGGAGGCCAAGGACAAGCTTGTCGAGATCGGCTTCGACAAGGTGTACGGGGCTAGGCCGCTGCGCCGAGCGATCCAGACCGAGATTGAGGACCCACTCAGCGAGGCTCTGCTGCAGACGCAGTTCTCACTGGGCGACCTGGTGACGATCGACGTTGAGGATGGCAAGATCCGCACCCACGTGGTCCCAGGCCCGCCACCGCCGGACGAGCCCTCCTCCCCTGCCCAGCTCACCTCCGCCGCCGAGCCCGCGGGGGCGGGCGCCAGTGGGCCGGGCGGCGATGGCGGCAACCCCGCCTGAGTCCCCGGAGGAGTCATCCTCCGGCCTCCGGTTGCGCTTCGCCCGGGTAGGGCTGCCCACCGATCCCCACGCACGTCCCGAGCGCATCGCGAGCCTGGTCGGGATCTGCGTGGGGGCGATTGGAGGCACCCTCTACGGTGCCATCCTGAGTTCGCGGATCCCGCCGCTGGAAACGTGGCAAGGCTCGACCATCAGCGTTGTGGTGGGGCTGGGGCTGGGTTGCGTCGTGGGCTACATCCTCGCCCCCAACCTCACGGTCCGTCCCTACTTCTGGGCCGAGGAGACGCTGGCCACCCTGCCTGCATCGGAACTGATCGGCCTCCTGGGTGGCGTCATCGTCGCCCTGGCGATCGCGGCTCTGGTGGCGCTCATCGCCAGCGGACTCCCCTTCGGCCTTGGCTGGGTGGTGGCGGTCCTGGTGGCGGCCGTCCTGGTGCCCCTCGGCCTGACCGTTGGCCGTCGACGCAGGAAGGACTTCACCATGTTGGGGATCGGCGGGGTGCAGGCAGGCCCGCCCCTCGCCAAGGTGGTGGTGGACACCAGCGCGGTCATCGATGGGAGGCTGCTGGACCTGGCTCGGGCGGGGTTCTGCCTGTACCAGCTCGCCATCCCCCAGTTCGTGCTTGAGGAGCTCCAGGCCGTGGCGGACTCCGGCGACCCCATCCGGCGCGCCCGGGGTCGCCGGGGCATCGCCATGCTGGAGGAGCTGCGAGCCCTCCCGGGGCTGGACCTGCAGTTCCCCACGGTCGACTACCCATCCATGCCCGAGGTCGACGCCCGCCTGGTGCGCCTGGCCAAGGAGGAGGGTGCCTCCCTGCTCACGGTCGACTACAACCTGGACAAGGTCGCCCAGATCGCCGGGGTCGGAGTGCTGAATCTGAACCAGCTGGCGACCGCCATGCGGCCGACTCTGGTCGCCGGTGAGCGCTTGGCAGTCGAGGTGGTGAAAGAGGGCCGTGAGGCTGACCAGGGGGTGGGCTATCTCGAGGACGGGACGATGCTGGTGGTTGAAGGGGGGAGAGACCGGATGGGTGAGAGGGTCCCGGTCGTGGTCCGCAGTGTCATCCAGACCGCCTCAGGACGCATGGTCTTCGCCCACGTCGAGGGCGCGGAGGCCGAGGAGGCATCGCGGGCGGCCAAGGGCCCCAAGAGCGCTCGGGCGGGCGGCGGCGGCCGTTGACGGCGCCTCTGACGGAGCCCGGGGTCAGCGCGGTCGTCCCGGCCGCTGGCAGCGGCACGAGGTTTGGGGGGGCAAAGCTCTGGGCGGAGCTCGCGGGGCAGCCGGTGCTGGCCTGGGTTCTCCGCGCCCTTGGGGACCCCAGCGCGGGCGTCACCGAGCTGGTGGTCGTGGCCGATCCCATGGACCACCGGCGAATCATCGAGTTGAGCTCGGAGCTCGCTCCGCGGCTCGGGTGCTCCTGTGTGCGGGGCGGCGCCCGGCGCCAGGATTCGGTTCGCAATGGGCTGGAGTTGACCACCCAGGAGTGGGTGGTGGTCCACGATGGGGCACGCCCAGCGGTCACCCCCGAATTGGTCGCCCGGGTGGTGGCCGCGGCTCAGCGGGTCGGTGCTGCCACCGCCTATGTTCCGGTCGTGGACTCGACGGCCCGGCTCGTCGGCGCGCGGGTCGAGGCCTTTCTGCCCCGGGGCGAACTCGGCGCGATCCAGACTCCCCAGGCCTTTCGCCGGGAGCTGCTGCTGCGCGCGCATCGGCAGGCCATGACGACCGGGCTGGAGGCGGATGACGATGCCGCCCTGGTCCTGGCGCTGGCGGAGCCGGTCGCAGCCGTGCCCGGGGACCCCAGCAACCTCAAGGTGACCAGGACTCAGGACATCTCCGCCCTGCGCACCTGGCTCAGCGCTCAGGAGGGCACCCGGCCTTGAGTGGCCGCGCCTGCCCCGGGGTCGGGCTGGGGTTCGACGTGCATCGCTTCGGGGGTCGCGGCCCGCTGGTGCTGGGCGGCGTCGAGGTGCCCCACCGCGAGGGGCTGCTCGGCCACTCTGACGCCGACGTCCTGTGCCACGCGGTCGCGGACGCCATCCTCGGGGCGGCGGCGCTGGGAGACCTCGGCGAGCACTTTCCCAGCTCCGACCAGAGGTGGCGAGGGGTGTCTTCGCTGCATCTCCTGGAGCTGGTTCTGGAGCTGATGGCCCCTTGGCGGCTGCAGGTGCGCGGGGTTGACTCCACCCTCATAGCCGAGGCGCCGCGCCTGCAGCCCTACCGGCAGCAGATGGCGAAGACGATGGGGGAGGCTCTGGGGCTCGCCGCGGGGGCCTGCTCGGTCAAGATCAAGTCCACTGACGGCCTGGGATCCACCGGCCGGGGGGAGGGGATCGCCGCCCTGGCGATCGCCACCGTGGGGTGAGGTCACCCGGCCAATAACATGGAGAGCGTGTCACTCAAGCTCTTCAATACGATGACCGGCGCAATCGAGGTGATCGAGCCCCTCCATCCCGGACGGATTGGCATGTACACCTGCGGCCCGACGGTCCACGATCAGGCGCACATCGGCAATCTGCGCACCTACCTGGCCGAGGATCTGCTGCGTCGGCAGCTGGAGGCGCGTGATCTCACGGTCACCCAAGTGATGAACATAACCGACGTGGATGACAAGATCATCGCCAAGGCCACGGCCGCGGGCACCGGACTCCAGGAGTTCACGGCCCCCTACGTGGAGGCCTTCTTCCGCGATCTCGAGCGGCTCAACATCGAGCCCGCCAGCGCCTATCCCCGGGCGACTGAGTACATCGGGCCCATGATCGAGCTGGTCAAAGTGCTCCTGGAAACCGGCCACGCCTATCGGAGCGATGGCTCCGTTTACTTCAGGATCTCCTCCTTTCCCGCCTACGGGAGGCTCTCTCACCTTGACACCACCGGGCTCAAGGCGGGTGCCAGCGGTCGCATTGACAGTGACGAGTACGAGGCCAAGGAGGTCGTCCGCGACTTCGTGCTCTGGAAGGCCGGCCATCAGGGGGACCTGGCCGCGTGGGACTCCCCGTTCGGCTGGGGTCGCCCGGGTTGGCACCTCGAGTGCTCGGCCATGTCGATGGACAAGCTGGGGGAGTCGTTCGATATCCACTGCGGGGGAGTGGACAACAAATTCCCCCACCACGAGAACGAGATCGCACAGTCGGAGGCGGCCACCGGGAAACCGTTCGTGAAGTACTGGTTCCACCCCGAGCACCTCCTGATCGCTGGTGGCAAGATGGCCAAGTCGCAGGGCAACTTCGTCACCCTCTCTACCCTGATGGAGCGTGGTCACGATCCGCTGGCAGTGCGTTTTCTGCTGCTGACGGGGGCGCACTACCGCCACAAGCTGCAGTTCAAGGAGGAGCTGCTGGCGGACGCCGAGCGGGATGTCGAGCGACTGTCGGCATTTTGGAAGCGCTGCGCCGACGAGGCCGGAGGGCTGGCCGAGATGGACGAGGGCGGCGACCCCCTGGAGGTGGCGGCGCACCGGGCGGCTCAGCTTTTCGAGGAGGCGCTGGACGACGATCTCAATCTTCCCGATGGAATAGCGGCCGTCTTCGACTTGCTTCGGGAGGGCAACCGGTTGCTGGACCAGGGGCGGGCCGGCCGCAGGGGTGCGGCCGCCGCTCTGGCCACTCTGCGTCAGGTCGACACCAGGCTGGGGCTGATCGAGCGCCGCGCGGCCGTCGAGGATGCGCTCCAGCCGACCGAGCTGGAGCTTATGCAACGCCGGGAACAGGCTCGCCGAGATCGTGACTACGCCTCCTCGGATCGGCTGCGGGACGAGCTCCTGGCGATGGGGATCCAGGTCGAGGACACCAAGGGCGGGACCCGCTGGCATCGGGTCTGATGCCAGACATCCTGTACGGCCGCAATCCGGTGCGCGAGGCACTGCGAGCGGGCCGGCGCCTGCGCCGGCTGCTGGTGGCGCCCGGTGTGGAGGGCGAGGTCAGGGTCAGTGAGATCCTGGAGTTGTCGTCGGCCCACGGGGTGGCGGTGGAGGCGGCGGACCGCAGCCGGCTCTCCGACATCGCCCACACCGAGCACCACCAGGGGGTGGTCGCATACTTCGACTCCCGCCAGCTGCCGGGGATGGAGTACCTTCGCCGGCTGATCCGCGAGGCCCCGACCGATCGGCCCCCACTGCTCCTGGCTCTCGACGGCCTTCAGGACCCCCAGAACCTGGGGGCCCTGGCGCGCGCGGCGGAGTCCTTCAGAGTTGATGCTCTGGTCCTGCCCAAGCACCGGACAGCCCCCGCCTCGGCCGCGGCCGTGAAGGCGAGCGCGGGAGCTCTGGAGCATATCCCGCTGGTCCGCATCGTAAACCTGGCCCAGACCCTGGCCGAGTTGCGGGAGGACAACGTGCTGGTGGTGGGGTTGGACCAGGAGGCGGAGCTGCGCTGTGACCAAGCGGATCTCAACCAGCCGCTCGCGATCGTGGTCGGTTCCGAGGGGGACGGTCTGCGCCAACTAACCAAGCGTCGCTGCGATCTCCTGGTGTCGATCCCAATGGGGGGGCGGGTCGACTCCCTCAATGCGGCGATCGCGGG
>JAJYWT010000169.1 GCA_021791345.1 bacterium | reverse complement strand
AGGCGGCCACCAGGGTGATCGCCGCCAGCAGGGCGGGGAAGGAGTAGACAAGGTCGGCAAGGCGCATGATCGTCTCCCCCACCGCCCCCCGCCGGGAGGCGGCCAGCAGCCCGGCGGGGACCCCCACCAGACCGGCGATGAGCACCGCGCCCACGCTGGAGAGAAGGGTGAGGTCGGTCCCGGACATGAGCCGGGAGAGGACGTCGCGACCGTACTCGTCGGTGCCCATCAGGTGGGCCGCACTGGGCGGCAGCAGCTCCTTGGCCGTGGAGATGGTCAGGGGCCCGTAGGGGGTCCAGAAGGTCGCCAAGATGGCGACCAGCAGGATCCCGCCCACCACCACGCCCCCAAACACCGCGCTGGGGCTGCGGCTGACCAGCCGGCGGACCCGGCGGCGGGCGGCAGCCGGGCGCAGCCCCAGCTCCGCACTCACCCGCCCACCTCCAGCCGCGGGTCCACGACGCGATAGAGCAGGTCCACCAGCAGGTTGGTGACCACCACCACCGTGGCCACCAGCATCACGATGTCCTGGACGGTGATCAGGTCCCGGTTGGCCACCGAGGAGAGGAGCAGGCTGCCCACGCCCGGCAGGGTGAACACCGCCTCGATGACCACGGCGCCGATGATCAGGCCGGAGAGCTCCAGCCCCAGGACCGTCAGAACCGGGACCGAGGCGTTGCGGACTCCGTGGCGGACCAGGGCCCGGCGGGCGGGCAGTCCCTTGGCGCGGGCGGTGCGCAGGTAGTCCGCCTGCATCACCCCCAGAATGGCGGTGCGGACGTAGCGGGAGAGGATCGCCCCCTCCACCAGGCCCAGCGAGATCGCCGGCAGGACCAGGGAGCGCAGCGCCCCCCCAACGCTCTGCGACCAGGGGATGAAGCCACTGGCCGGGAGCAGACGCCAGTCCACCGCCACCACGATGATGAGCAGGATCCCCAGGACGAAGTTGGGGATGGCGATGCCCACCTGTGTGGCGGCGGCCAGCCAGGTCCCGGAGGCGCGGCGGTGCCGCAGGGCGCTCACGATCCCGGTGGGGACGGCGATGGCCAGCCCGAAGAGCAGCCCCAGCGCCACCAGAGGCCCGGTCACCGCCAGCGCCGCGCCCAGCTCGGGAGCGATCGGCTGGCCCGAGATGTAGGAGTTGCCCAGGTGCAGCGACAGGAGCCCGCCCATCCAATGCAGGTACTGCAGTGGAAGGGGCTGGTTCAGCCCCAGTTTGATGGTGAGCTCCCGAACTGAAGCGGGCGTTGCCTGGGTGCCGAGGATCACCTGGGCCGGACTCCCTGGCAGGATGTTGAGGACGGTGAAGACCAGGACCGAGGCGCCGAAGAGGGTCAGTACCGTGGCCACCAGGCGGCGGGCAGCAAAGCGCAGGAGGGCCAGGTCCCGTCGGTCCTGGGCATCCTCGGCCGGCCGCGGCGGACTGGCGGCCGAGGCTGGACCCTCGACGGCCCCTACCCCCGGACCCGGGGTGGGCTACCGCCCGCTGGCCCGGTCATCAGCCCTTCAGGAGGTGTACCCCAGGGCCCTGGCGGAGGCCGGGACGCTGCCCCCGATGCCGACGTAGGTGAGGTTGAAGGACTCGGTGTACGCGGTGGAGGAGAGGCCCACGACGTCCTTCTGGGCCACGGTCAGGTCGGGGATGATGTAGATCCAGTCGTTGACCGCATCGGCGGTGATCTGCCGCAGCACCTTGCGGTACCCGGCGATCCACTGAGCCTCCGTGGGCGCGGCGTTGGCGGCGGTCAGCTCCTGGGCCACCTGGCTGGTCTGGGCGTAGTGCCAGTAGTAGCCGGGGGTGCCGTAGTTGCCGATGTCGCGGCCCTCGGCGTGATCGATGATGGTGGCCTGGTAGTCACCGCCCTCGAAGACCTGTGAGATCCAGAGCGGGAAGTCGATGGTGCTGACGGTGACCTTGATGCCCACCGCCCCCAGTTCCGAGACGATCAGGGGCGCAGCCAGCTGAGCGTAGAAGTACGGGGGGAGGGTGAGGGAGAGTGAGAACCCGTTGGGATACCCGGCCTGCGTCAGCAGCTGCTTGGCCTTGGTGGGGTTGTACGGGTAGGTGTTGCTCAGGTTGAGGTAGAAGGGGTCGGCCGGGACGGTGTCGCTGCCGGCGGCCAGCCCGTACCCTCCCGACGCCGCCTGGATGATCGCCTGTTTGTCAGTGGCGTACAGGATGGCCTGGCGGACCAGCTTGTTCTGCAGGGGGCCGTAGGCGTTGTTCAGGGTCATCTGCACCTTGCCGTTGGTGAGACCGGCTATGACCCGGTAGGCGGGATTGGACTTGAAGAGCGTGAGGTCCTGCGGGGTCGAGAGGTTGTCGATCATGTTGATCTGGCCGCTCTGGAGCGCCGAGTTGAGGTCATTTGGGGTGGTGAAGTAGCGGAACACCACCCCGGCGACGTTGGGCTTGTAGCCCCAGTAGAGGTTGTTGCGCGCCAGGGAGACGCTGTAGTTGGTGGTCTCCCCGGTGACCTTGAAGGGGCCCGTCCCGATGGGGTCGGTGGCCATGCTGGAGACGGTGGAGGGATCCAGGATCACCCCGTTGGAGTAGGCGGCCAGGTTGTACAGCCACTCCCAGCTGGGACTCTGCAGCGTGACCCTGACCTGGTCGGAGCCAACCGCGGCCACCGAGGAGACGTCGAAGATCTTGGTGTAGGGATAGGTAGAGCCCGGGGCGTAGACACGCTTCAGGCTGAAGACCACGTCGGCCGGGGTGAGCGGATCCCCATTGGAGAACCTGACCCCCTTGCGGATGTTGAACGTGTAGCTCGAGGGGGCGCCGAAGCTCGGCGAGGAGGTCCATGAGGTGGCCAGCACCGGCACGATGCTGCCGTTGGGCGCGAGCTCCACGAGATGCTGGAGGACGTTGTAGTCGATGACCTCGTCGATGGCCTGCGAGGCGTTGGCGGTGACGTCAAGGGTGGGCGGGAACACGTTCGATGACCCGATCGTCAGGGTCTTCAGTGGCTGTGTCTTGGGGGAGGGGCTGGAGCTGCACGCTGCCAGCACCAAGGCCGCGGCCACCAGCAGGGTCCCCGCCCGGAGGAAGCGCCAACCCGACCCGCCAAAGCCCATGCCTGCACCCCCACTGGGACGCCCAATCAGCGCCCGGGATCCGGCCCGGATGGCTTGAGATTGTAACCGCTGGAACGGCTCCCTTACGATCGGGGGGAGGAAGTGAGCTGAGGAGACGTGGTGCGCACCCTGAAAGTGGCGGTCATCCCGGGGGACGGGGTGGGCCCGGAGATCTCCGAGGCCTGCCAGCCGGTCATCGAGGCGGCCGCCGGCGGCGCAGACATCTTGCTGGAGAGCACCCAGCTGGACTGGGGGGGCCAGCGCCACCTGCGTCTCGGCGCCCCCATGCCCGAGGACGGGCCCTCCATGCTGCGCCAGTTCGACGCGGCGCTCTTCGGCGCGGTGGGGCGCCCGGACGTGCCCGACCACCAGCTCATCTGGGGCCTGATAATCCGGCTCCGCCAGGAGCTCGGCCTCTCCGTGAACCTCAGGCCGGCGCTCACCTTCCCCGGGGTCCCCGGACCGCTCCGGGGCGGCGCCACCATCGACCTGCTGGTGGTCCGGGAGAACACCGAGGGTGAGTACGCCGGGGCGGGGGGCCGGCTCCGCAGCGGCCACCCCGGGGAGGTGGCGGTGGAGGTTGCCATCCATTCCCGGTCGGCGATCGCAGACGCGGCGCGCTTCGCCTTCGAGGCGGCTGGGCGGCGCCGCCGCCGGCTCCACCTGGTCACCAAGTCCAACGCCATGCGCTTTGGCTACGTGCTCTGGGATGAGGTGGTGGCGGAGGTGGCCGCGGACTACCCGGAGGTCAGCTGGGAGCGGGTGCTGGTGGATGCCATGGCCGCACGCGTGGTCCAGCACCCCGAAGAGCTGGACGTACTGCTCTGCAGCAACCTCTTCGGGGACATCCTCTCCGACCTCACCGCGGCCCTGGTGGGGGGACTGGGCATGGCTCCCAGCGCCAACATCCGGCCGGGGCAGCGGCTGGGGGTTTTCGAGCCGGTGCACGGTTCCGCTCCCGACATCGCCGGCCGGGGAGTCGCCAACCCCAGCGGCTACCTCCTGTCGGCGGCCATGATGTTCGACCACCTGGAGGTGGAGGCAGCCGGAGACCAGATCCGCAGCGCTTTGGCCCATGCCCTGCAGCAGCCCGATCTCAGGACCCCGGACCTGGGCGGGACCGCTACCACCACCCGACTGGCCTCCGCGGTACTGGCCCGGGTGCGGGCGGGCGAGGCCGGCCCCACGTGACGGGGAGCGCGATTCCTCCCGTGGATGCCAAGGCCGTGGTGGAGCTGGCCCAGGAGTTGATCCGGATTCCAAGCGTCGCCGGGCGAGAGGGAGGCGAGCGGGCGGCTGCCGAGCTGGTGGCCAGGACCATGAGCGGCTTCGGCTGGAGCCCCCACCTGACCGAGGTTGCCACGGGGCGCATCAACGTCGTCGCCACCGTAGACGGCGGCGGTGGTCCGGGGCCGACCCTGGCGCTGGAGGGCCATCTGGACGTGGTGACGGAGGGCGACCGCACGGCGTGGACGGTGGATCCGTTCGGGGCGGAGATACGCGACGGCCGCCTGTACGGCCGGGGAGCGGCCGACATGAAGGCGGGGGTCGCGGCCATGCTCCACGGCGCCCGAGCGCTGCAGCGGAGCGGACCGTTCCCGGGGCGACTTCGGATCCTGGCCCTCTGCGATGAGGAGGGGATGATGCTGGGGGCCAAGAGGGCGGTCGCGGATGGCCACCTGGAAGGCGTCTCGGGGGTCATCATCTGCGAGCCGGAGGGAGGTGAGATCTGTCCCAGCTCCAAGGGAGCGCTCAGGCTGCGCTTCGACCTGGCGGGCCGGATGGCCCACGGCGCCATGCCGGAGCTGGGGCGGAGCCCCATCCCGGTGGCTAGCTCATTGATCCAGGAGCTGTCCGAGGTTCAGGCCGCCCTCCAGACGGATCCGGGGGCCCACCCCACGCTGGGAATGGCCTACCTCACCCCCACCGTGGTGGTCGCCGGGTCCCTGGACCAGGTGAACGTCACCCCGGCGCGGGCCGTGCTGGCCGTGGACGTCCGCACCATCCCGGGCGTGGACCACGCCCGGCTTCTGGAGGACCTCCACGCGCACTGCGCTCGCCTGGGCCGGACCCACGAGGTGGCGATCGAGCTAACCGTGATCGATGACCGGCCCCCCGTGGAGATCGGCGCCGAGGAGCCGCTGGTGCTGGCGCTGGGACGGGCCCACTCTGAGCTCTGGGGTCACCCCGCCCCGCTCGGGGGTGTGCCCGGCACCACCGACGGCACCATCATCACTCGCGACACCGGCATCCCGACCGTGGTCTATGGACCCGGGGGCAAGTGGATCGCCCACCAGGCGGATGAGTTCGTGGAGGTGGAGGAGATCCCGAGGTACGCCGACACCTACGCCCGCGCAGCCCAGATCTTCCTCTCGGGGCGGGCCTCATGAGCGGCGCCTGGACCCCTGGCCCCACCGACTCCCTCCCGGACGTCCGCGGGCTCCTGGTGGGGCATGCTCAACGGGTGGGCGACGGCTGGCTCACCGGAACCACGGTGATCCTGGCAGGAGTCCCCGGGGCGGTTGCCGGGGTCGACGTGCGGGGCGGCGGGCCGGGCACCAGGGAGACCGACCTCCTGGACCCCCGCAACCTGGTGGAACGGGTCCAGGCGGTGGTCCTGAGCGGGGGGAGCGCCTACGGCCTCGCCAGCGTCGACGGAGTCGTGCGCGGCCTGGCTGACGACGGCCTCGGCTTGCCCGTAGGCCCAGGGCAGGTGGTCCCCATCGTCCCGGCGGCGATCATCTTCGACCTGGGCCGTGGCGGAGAGTTCCACAACCACCCGGGCCCCGAGCTCGGGCTCGAAGCCTACTTCAGGGCGCGGGAAGGAGATGACGGGGGTGCCCAGGGGTGCGTGGGAGCCGGCACGGGGGCGGTGGCCGGAGGCCTCAAGGGAGGGGTGGGCACTGCCAGCAGCCACCTCGCCGGCGGGCCCACGGTGGGCGCCCTGGTGGTGGTCAATGCGATGGGCTCGACCGTGGACCCGGGCACCGGGCTGCTGTGGGCGGCGACCGGGGATCACGGTCTCAGCGCTGCGCTGCACGGCGCCCACCCGGGCAATGCCGCCGTGACCCCAGATCCAACTCCCGGGCTCAACACCACGGTCGGGGTGGTGGCCACCGACGCCCCCCTCACCAAGGCCCAGTGCCGCAAGCTGGCCGAGGCCGGCCAGGATGGGATGGCACGGGCCATCCGTCCCTGCCACACCATGTTCGACGGAGACACCATCTTCGGCCTCTCCACCGCCGACTCCGCGGAGGCGACATCTCCCGCCGACCTCAACGACCTGCTGGCCGCCGCCGCCGACTGCCTCTCACGAGCGGTCGGCCGGGCCATGCTGGCCGCCACCTCCACCGTCACGGCGGCCGGAAGTTGGCGCTCCTACCGAGATCTCCACCTCTCCCGGGCCGGCGGCGAAGGCTTGACTGGAGGATAGGACCAGATGAGCATGTTCCAGCCCCCCTACCCGGAGGGGCTACCCGTCGGGCCCGGCTGGCTCCCCGCCCCCGAGCTGCGCCAGGTCCTCTTCCCCTACGACCGGAGCGAGGTGGCCCTCGCTCCCTGGGGCTCGGCCCGGATGGCGGCACAGGCACTGGAGTCCGCCCTGGGGGTGGCTCCTGCGGTGGAGGAGCTGCCCAGCCACCTGCGCCGGAGAGTCCTCCGGGAGGTGCACTCCGAGCTGGCGGCCCGGCGCCAAGACTTTGAGAGCCTTTTGGTGCTCGAGTCCGGCAAGCCGCTCGTCGACTGCCGCACCGAGGTAGAGCGCTCCCTGGTCACCCTGGAAGTGGCGGAGGAGGAGGCGGGAAGGCTGCACGGGGAGACGGTCCCGCTGGACTTGAGTTACCAGGGCGAGGGGCTCCTGGGGTTCTGGATCCGCAAGCCGATCGGGGTGGTGATCGGGATCGCCGGTTTCAACTACCCGCTGCTCCTGGCCAGCCACAAGATCGCCCCGGCAGTGGCGGCCGGCTGCCCGGTGGTGGTCAAGCCTGCACCTCAGACCCCGCTGGCTACCCTCTGGCTGGTCCACCTGTTCCGGACCGCGCTTCGGCGAGCGGGAGCGCCGGAGGAGGCGGTGCAGCTGGTCACTGGGGACTCCGATGTGGGCCGCACCCTGACCACCGATCGCCGGGTCGGCGCGGTCTCCTTCACCGGGTCGGCCCGGGTCGGGCACCAGATCGCCCGGGACGCCGCCCCCACCAAGGTCGTCCTGGAGCTGGGGGCGAACTCTGCCCTGGTGGTCTGCGCGGACGCCGACCTGGAGCGGGCCGCGGACGCCGTGATCCGGGGCGGCTACTACGCCTCCGGACAGGCATGCATCTCGGTCCAGAGGGTGCTGGTGGTGGAGGCGGTGAGAGACCGCTTCCTGGAGCTGCTCTCCGCTCGGCTGGCGCAGGTGGTGGTGGGAGACCCCCGGCAGGAGTCCACCCGCGTGTCCGCACTCATCGACGAGCCGGCGGCCCTTCGGGTCGGGGCCTGGGTCCGCGAGGCGATCTCCGGTGGTGCCCGCCTGCTGGCCGGCGGAGAGGTCTCAGGGGGGATCGTGGCCCCCACCGCCGTGGCGGATGTCCCGTCCGGGATCCCGCTCTGGGACGAGGAGGTGTTCGGCCCGGTGGTCTGCATCCGCACGGTGGTGGGCGACCGGGAGGCGCTGGAGGAGGTGAACCGCTCCCGCTACGGCCTGCACGCCAGCGTCTTCACCTCCTCGCTGGCGACCGCCATGGCGGCGCTGAGCCGGTTGAAGGTGGGCGGGGTGGTGATCAACGATGTGCCCGGGTTCCGCGCCGACAACATGCCCTACGGAGGGGTGAAGGACTCCGGCATCGGGCGGGAGGGCCCACGGTTCGCGGTGGAGGAGCTGACCGTGACCCGGATGGCCATCATCCGGCCCGGCTGGCCGGAGGCCTCGAGTTGACCGGCATCGGTCGCGAGCGCTACTCGGACCTCTTCCGCCTGGACGGCAGGAGGGCGATGGTGGTGGGGGCCGGCGGCGGCCTGGGCCGGGAGGCCGCCATGGCCCTTTCCGCCCAGGGAGCCGGGGTCGTGTGCGCCGACATCGACCCGGCCGCGGCAGAGGAGACGGCCGGCCTCGCCAGCGCCGCCTGGATCGAGCTCGACGCCCTTGACGGGGAGGCGGTGCGCCGCGCAGCCGTGGCCCACCCTGACGTGGAGGTCCTGGTCTTCACGGTGGGCACCAACGTGCGCAAGCGGCTCCTCGACTACACCGAGGCGGAGTTCCGGAGGGTGGTCGACCTCAACCTGCGCAGCGCCTTCCACCTTGTCCAGGCCTTCGGCTCGGCGATGGCCGAGCGTCGGCGCGGCAGCATCATCGGATTCACCTCCATCCGCTGGGTGACAGTGGAGCCTGGCCAGGGGGTCTACGCCGCCACCAAGGCCGGTCTGGTGCAGCTGCTCCGCACGGCGGCGGCCGAGCTCGGCCCGAGCGGGGTGCGGGTGAACGCGATCGCCCCGGGGGTGGTCCGGACACCGCTCACCGCCCAGATTCAGGCGGTGCCGGAGTGGGACCGGGCCTACGCCGAGAAGACCGCCCTCGGCCGGTGGGCCGGACCGCCGGAGCTGGCGGGCGCGGTGCTCTACCTGGCCGGTGACGCATCCACCTACGTGACCGGTTCGGTGCTCACCGTGGACGGAGGTTGGACCGCCATAGACGGACGCTACGAGCCGCCGCGGTAGTCGTGGCCCCGCTCCCCCAGCCACCCCCAGGCGCCGGCGCCCCGAGCGCGGAATTCCGACCCACGCGGTACCGGCCGCCCGGAGGCTCCACCCGGGCGTTGCTGGTGCGCCATGGACTGCAGGCCGCCTACCGTCCCCATGAGGGCCCTGCAGGCCAGGGTGACCCCCCACTCGCCCCCGGGGGGCGGCGGCAGGCCGAGCGGCTGGCGACCCGGCTGTCGCAGGCGGGGGTCAGCGGCATCTGCACCAGCCCCGCGCGCCGGGCTCGGGAGACCGCGGAGCCGCTGGCCCGCCTCCTGCAGCTTCGACCCATCGTGATAGAGGGGCTTCGCGAGGTGTGGCTCGGGGAGTGGGAGGGCGGCGCCGTGCACCAGCGGGTCCGGGAGAACCATCCGGCGTGGGTCCGGGTGCTGCAGACCGGGCGGTGGGACGCGATTCCCGGGGCGGAGACCAACGAGGAGCTGCAGGGGCGCGTCGCCGGGGCCATCCTGGAGGCGAAGGCAAGGTTCCCGGGCCAGGTGGTCGCGATCTTCACCCACGACGGGGTGATCGCTGCCGCCCTCACTCTGGCCGCCCGCGCCGGCTCCTTCGCCTTCGCCTCCTCGGACCACGGCTCGATCTCCGAGCTGGTCCTGGAGTCCCAGGAGAGCTGGCGGGTCCGCTCCTTCAATGACACCTGCCACCTCAGGGCCCGGGAACCCCGGGAGCCCCGGCGGCCATGACGCTTTCGCTCACCGTGCTGGGGTGTGACGGGGGCTACCCGGGCCCTGGCGGCGCCGGAAGTGGCTACCTGGTCCAGGCCGGGGGCCGGAGTCTCCTCCTGGACCTGGGACCGGGCTGCCTCGCCCGCCTCCAGCAAGAGGTGGACCTCGACGCCCTGGACGGCGTGGTGATCAGCCACGAGCACCCCGACCACCGCCAGGATCTGGAGGGGCTGGCGGTTGCGCTCCACTTCGCCGAGCGGCCGCGGAGGATTCCGGTGCTGGCACCCAGGGGCATCCGCGACCTCATGTATTTCCGGGAGTGGGAGGAGCTCCAGTGGGTCGATGTCGCCGATCGGGACCAGCTGGAGGTGGCAGGGATGCGCCTTGGCTTCTCCCGCACCGACCACGGTCCGGAGACGCTGGCGGTGCTGGTGGAGGCCGCCGGGGTCCGCCTCGGGTACTCCGCAGACACCGGGCCCGGGTGGTCGCTCGGGGAGCTGGGCGAGGGGCTGGACCTGGCCCTCTGCGAGGCCACCTGGACCTCCTCCCAGGAGGGGCGGGCCCAGCATCTGAGCGGTCGCCAGGCTGGCGCCATGGCGCAGGAGGCGGGCGCCAGGGCGCTGCTGATCACCCACCGGTGGCCGACCATACCCACGTCCGAGGTCACCCAGGAGGCGTCCCGGGCGTTCGGCCGACCGGTGCTGACGGCTACTTCCGGGCTCAAGAAGCACGTGGCCGCGGCGGGAACCTGATCCCAGGAGGCCACGGGCCGGACCTCAGGCGAAGGTGATGGTCGTCTTTATGTCGTCCGGTTGCCGCTGGAAGGCGTCCTGGAAGTTCTCGGCGGGGACCCTGCGGGTCACGATCTGATCCAGGACCCCGGGCCAGCGCCGGCTGGCCGCCCCCAGCATTCGGGCCGCAGCCTCGAAGTGCCTGCGGTTGGCGTTCACGGTGCCGAAAACCAGCTTGTTGCCCAGGACCATGTCCAGGTTGAGTGCGTCGGTGTCCACGCTAACGGTCCTGGTTCCGGCGGTGACCGAGCTGAGACAGCAGACGCCGTCGTGGCCGGTGGCGGAGATGGCGGCCATGGCCACCGCCGAGACGCCGGTGGCCTCGAACACGAGGTCCAGGTTGCCCATCTCCGAGGCGATCCCGGCGACCGGGTGCTGGTCGGCGTCCAGGAGCTTGGCGCCGATGGCCCCGGCCACCCGCGCGGAGGTCGACTGCGCGTCCGCCTTGGCCACGATCGCCACCTCCAGATCCCGCAGCCTGAGGAAGACGGCGGCCAGAAGGCCGATGGCGCCCGCGCCGCACACCAGCGCCTGGCGCGGTTCCCAGGGCATCCGGGTCCGCTGGATGGAGAAGGCCTGGATCAGGCCCTTCTCGACGATCGAGCTGGGCTCCATGAGGACCCCGATGCGGCTCAGGGTGGCGGGCAGGGGTACCAGGTAGTCGGGGTGCTCGACATATTGGGCGGCCATGTATCCGTCGCGCCCCTTGATCCCGCGCTCGGTGTAGTGGCCGGTGAGGCAGTTGTCGCTCTGCCCCGAGGCGCAGGGGAGGCACCGTTCCGGGCAGGGCCGGCGCACCGTCGCCACCACCAGCTCCCCCTCCTTGAGTGCGGACCCCTGCGGGGCGGAGACCACCCGACCGAGGTTCTCATGTCCCATAACCAGCTGATCGCGCCCCTGAGGGGCGGCTCCGTACCCCTCGTTGGCGATCTCCTGGTCGGTGCCGCACACCCCCACCTCGACCACCTGGACCAGTGCCCCCTCGGCGGGACGCCCATCGGCCGCCTGCACGTCCTGCCATCCGGAGGGGTTATCGATCTCCCCGAGATGAACACTGCCCTTCACGCCCGGGGTGGTGACGATCGCTTTCACAAACTCCTCCTGGCCGTCTCTGGGACGGCCCTCAGTCGGGGGCGAACGAGATCTCGGCCAGGTCGAGTGGGCGGCGGATCACCAGGTACACGACGGCGCCCACCAGTGTGACCAGGCCACGGTCGAAGGCCCGGTTGAGGATGGCGATGGCCGCCGCTGCCGCCCCCGCCACACCGAACGCGATCAGCAGGAAGGTCATGGTGCCCTCGTAGGCGCCGAATCCCCCGGGCAGAAGGCTGATACCCCCGGCCAGGTGGGCGACGGCGTACACGAAGGCCGCCTGGTAGAGGCCGAGGTCCACTCCCACGCTGCGCATGGTGAGGTAGAAGACGGCGATCGCCACCGCCGCGGCCACCGGACCCAGGAGGGCCGGTGCCAGGGTGGCCGGCCGCGTGGCGATGAAGCTCACGTCCCTCTGCAGGGCGCGGATGTCCGGAGCGTAGCGGGAGACCAACGGCAGGTGCTCGGCCACCCTCATCGCCACTGCGAAGGCCCGAGGCCAGAGCAGGATCACCGAGATGGCGAGGATGCCCACCAGCGCCGTCACCACCGCCTCCTGGGCCCCCGGCACCTGGGAGGCACCGGGGATGGCGGCGGCAATCAGGCCGACCGGATAGAGCAGCTCCTGAACCACCACGGTGGCCGAGGCCTCACCCAGGTTCACCTTGGTGTGCCGGCGGAGGATGAAGGCCCGGCTCAGCTCCCCCAGGGGAAGGATCGAAGTGGGTTGACCGGCGAGGTAGATGAGCACGGTCTCCAGCGCGCCGTGGTCCAGCTTGAGCGGCTTGAGGAAGAGGTGCCACTGCCATCCCTTTAGTACGTAGTAGCCCATGGCCAGGAAAAGGATCAGCGGCAGGTACGCGAGATGGAAGCGGGAGAGCGCGGTCCCCAACTCCTGAGGCCGAACGTACAGAACCACGAGCGCGAGGATGGCCACGCTGACCAGGGCAGGGAGGAGCCGGCGCGTGATCCAGCGAGGCCACCTGGTACGGTCGTTCGAAGCTGGCACGTTCTCAGAATACCCAACGCGAGGTCGGAATTGCGGAACCAGCTTGCCCGCAGAGCGATCGGTGTCGGTATACTCCGGGCGATCCGGTGGCCTGGCCACCTCCAGCAAACTCAGGTGTGAAGCCGTGTCAGCGCTTCTCGAGATCCACGACCTAAAGACCTACATCCGCCAGCGCAAGGGCGAGGTTCGGGCTGTGGACGGAGTCAGCCTCTACATCGAGGAGGGCGAGACCCTGGGCTTGGTGGGTGAGTCCGGATGCGGCAAGACCATGACCGGGATGTCGATCATGCGGCTCCTCCCCCCAGGCGGCTACATCGCCGGGGGCAGCATCGTCCTGGACGGCAAGGAGCTGGCCACGATGCCGGAGCGAGAAC
>JAJYWT010000060.1 GCA_021791345.1 bacterium | reverse complement strand
GCCGGGTAGCCATGTCCGGAAGGGATAAGCGCTGAAAGCATATAAGTGCGAAGCCCACTCCAAGATTAGATCTCCCACCGGGTTAACCGGGTAAGACCCCAGGTAGACCACCTGGTTGATAGGCCGCAGGTGTAAGAGCAGCAATGCTTTGAGCTGAGCGGTACTAATCGGTCGAGGGCTTGACCACTCTCTGCCACACTGTTCGCGGGCGCGCCGGCTAGGCGCCGTCCGGGTGGCTGTGCGCTCCTACCGCGCTTTTGTCAGCTGGCCAGGCCGATGAGGCCGTGCCCGCGGACAGACGTATTCCTTTGCGACAAGAGATCCGGTGACGATAGCGACGGGGAAACACCTGTACCCATTCCGAACACAGAAGTTAAGCCCGTCAGCGCCGATGGTACTGCCCTGGAGACGGGGTGGGAGAGTAGGTCATCGCCGGGTCTCTTTTTTTTGCCCGCGCGACCCCGGCCCCGGGTGGGGCGGTCAGGGCGAGGTCGGGTGGGCGGACCGGGCCGGGGCCGATGGCGCCGGGTTGGCAAGGCGGCTGCTGGAGACGGCCGCTTCCCATGGCCGCGAGGTCAGCAGCCTGATCCCCAGCACCGCCACCAGGGGAGCGGTGCCGGGGTCGGTGGCCAGGCCGGTCAGGATTCCTCCCATGGCCTGCCCAAGAACCCAGAAGACGGCGGTCAGGCCGAGCCCCAGCGCCACAGACCATCGCCGCGTGACCGGCATCCACACCGCCACCGCCAGCAGAAGCTCCAGGGAGGCCAGGATGATCGAGACCGGAGCGCTGTTGAGATACGCGGCGCGCGCCAGGGTGTAATCCAGGCCGCTGAGATGGGCCGGTTGCAGTTGGGCAGCCGTCTGGAGGTTGTAGGCGAGCACGGCGGCTGGGGAGTAGTGCCAGGGGATGTGCAGCAGCGCGCCCAGCCCCCAGTACCCCGACCAGGCGATTCTGGCGGTTGCGGTCCCCGGTCGGCGCGCCCTGGGTCCGCTCTCGTCGGCCCACACGACCAGTGCCACCACGATGTACAGCACCGCCGATCCCGGAGCTCCGAACTCCACCATGGCGGTGCCGGTCGCCATGAAGCCGAGTCCCTGGCCGAGCACCCATACCAGCGCCGCCCAGGCGATGGAGGTGACGATGGCCGCCCTGCGGGTCGGCCGCCACAGGAGCCCCAGCCCGATCGCCGCCTCGACGGTGGCGATGCCCGCCGACAGCAGGACCAGGTGGTGAGCCTCCAGGCGGGCGACCGCGAACAGGAAGTTCTCGAGACCGGGGGGCTGGTACATCAGCGCGGAGTTGTAGATGACATTGCCGGAAAACCCCTGGCCGAACATGGATGGCTGCAGCTGCAGGCCGGCGTCCAGCAGCCACAGGACGGCCAGCGCCCAGCGCAACCAGGAGGCGAGGGCTACCGCAGGCGGCGGCGAGGGTTCGGGGGACCGCTCATAGCCGGGCATGCAAGCGCGCCTCGTCGGCCCCGTCGGCGGGGAACATCCGCCACATGTACCAACCCGCCACCACCACCATCAGGATGTTGTCGAAGGCGAACATCAGCAGGCCGCCGATGCGCTGGTCGACCAGCGGGGAGATCCCCAGCAGCTCCGAGCGGTGGAGGTAGAAGAGGTAGACGGGGTGGGGGAGCAGGGCAACCGTGAGGCCGACCACCACCGCGGGCAGCGCCCCCACGGTGAGGTAGGACACCTCGCCCAGGGCGGAGAGGTTCCAGCGCTCGCCGGGGCGGTGGATGATGACGGCCCACCAGAACAGCAGCCCCACGGCGATGAAACTCAGGTGCTGGGCGATGTGCACCAGGGGATGGGTGAGCGCGTAGTCGAAGAAGTAGGGCCAGTGCCAGGCCACCAGGACGATGAAGTAGGCCGGTCCGGCGAAGTAGGGGGAGATGAGCACCCGCACCCACCTCCCCAAGAAACTCCCAAGGAGGGCGTCGACGGTCGCGGGGGGGATGCCCAGGATCATGAGCGGCGGCGCCACCATCGCCAGGATCAGGTGCTGGGCCATGTGCATGCTGAAGAGGTAGTTGTCCCCGATGATGTCGATCGCCGACTCCAGGGCGATGAAGATGATCAGCACGCCCACGACCCAGGCGACGGCGCGCCGGTCCCTCCTGGCGCCGGGGAAGAATCGGTAGGCGGCTATCGCGATCGCGCAGCCGATCCAGACCGAGGGGTCGAACTCCCACCGGGTCACCCAGTAGAGGAGGCTCACCGGGAGCGGGGTCCCCAGCCGAGGATGCCGACTGGCGTCGGAACTCCGGGCTCGTCCGAGACTGCATGGTGCACCGTCTCAGTATCCGCCCGTGGTCAAACGGCCGCGATCAGGGCCGGGACGGCTGTGCCAGCCGCTCGTCGGCACGCCGGATGCGGCGGAGATCGGCCTCCATGGAGGCGCGGAGCTGGCCACAGGCAGCCGTGGCCCGATCCCCGCGCGAGAACCGCAGGGTGGCCCGCGGGCCGACTCGGGCCGCGAACTCCCGACAGGCGGCCATGCCGGGGGCCTGAAGCTCGCTTCCCGGGATCCGGTTCATGGGGATCAGGTTCACGTGGCCGTGCAGCTCGGCCGTCAATCGCCGCAGTCGAGAGGCGTCGTCGACGGAGTCGTTGACGCCCGCGATGAGGACGTACTCCAGGCTCACCCGCCGTCCGGTGAGTGCCGAGAAGCGGCGCCCGGCCCGGATCAGCTCGGCGATGGGATAGCGGCGATTGAGGGGCACCAGGCGGTCGCGGACCGCGTCCGAGGTGGCGTGCAGGGAGATCGCCAGCCGTAGGGGCAGTCCCTCGGAGGCCAGCCGATCCATCTCCTCGACCAGCCCACTGGTGGAGACGACAACCCGGCGGGGAGAGACTCCCCACTCCTGCAGGAGCCGGATGGAGGTCACCACCGCCGAGTAGTTCTGCAGCGGTTCACCCATCCCCATGTACACCACGTTGGTCGGTGCGCCCGCTCCCTCCCGTCCCCAACGCCGCGCGGCGATCAGGACCTGGTCGACGATCTCGCCGGCCGCCAGGTTGCGGCGCAGCCCGAGCTGGCCGGTGGCGCAGAAAGTGCACCCGATGGCACACCCCACCTGGGAGCTCACGCAGACGGTCCGGCGGGGGTGAGAGGTGGCCGAGCCCTCATGGCGAATCATGACCGCCTCGATCTCCTGGCCATCCCGCGCGCGCAGCAGCAGCTTCTCCGTCAGGCCCCGGTCGGCCGCCGTAGCCTGCAACAGGGCCAGGGAGGACCACTCAATGGACGGCGGCAGCGCCCGTCGGAGACCCGCGGGCAGGTTGCCCATGTCGCCGAAGCCGTCGGAAGTGCCCTGCCAGGCGTGGACGCGGATCTGGTCAGCGCGATACGGCGCCTCCCCCAGCTGCTGGACGAGCTCGCCGAGCTGCTGGCGGCTGCAGCCGCCCACGCTGGCTGTGGTCACGCTCGGACTGGGCCAAAGGCGGGAAGCCCGCGGGGGCGCGGCGGTTGGGGCTGCGCATGTGTGGTCCGATCGAGGGTCACCGCCATCCGGTGGCGAGCAGGTGTGGGCCGCATGGCCACATTGTCGGCGAAGGATGGCAAGCTGTCAGGACGAGATCGCGATCTCCCTGAGCTGGGCTCCGCTGCCCCACGGGTTTGGTTCGCCATGCTCTTTCCCCCAGCCACACTCTGGGCCGCTGCCTGGATCCCCATCTCCGCTACTGGACGGTCCAGGTACGGCAACGTCAGCCCCGCAGTCCCTCGATCTGGCGCCGTCGGTCCACTGCACGTGATCGCGTGGTCATGAGGCCGTCGTTCCGGAGTCGGCATGGGCGGTGACCTTCCCGAACAGCGTCTCCGCCGCCGCCGTGGCCGACTGCAGGCACGAAGCGACACCGACCCCGTGGTACGAGGCACCGGCCAGGACGGCTGCGATCGGCAGTTGGGCGGTGAGCTCGAAGGCCCGTGCTCTCCAGGCCAGGTGACCGGCGCGGTACTGGGGGAGGGCGGGCTGCCAGCGGCGCACCGAAGCTGCCAGCGGAAGCCGGTTGACGCCCAGCACGTTGCGGAGCGAGTTGTGCACCGTGGTGACCAGGGTGGTGTCGTCCATCGCCAGGATGGCCTCATCACCGAAGCTTCCCAGCGACGCTCGCAGCAGTGTCTGCCCGGGGCGCTTGAGGTGCGGCCACTTGCGGTCCAGGAAGGTGCATGCGGTCACGACCCGCCGGGGCGACCGCGGGACCAGAAACCCGCTGCCGGTGAGTGGCCGCGGGAAGGCGTGTTCCGGGTACGCCAGGGAAACCGTGGCGACCGCGGCCCATTCCTGGCCGGCGAGCGTGGTCGCGAGCTCGGGTGAGATGCTCGACACCAGGTGCGACAGCTGGGGAGCGGGGATCGCGAGCACGACACCATCGCAGTCGACGGGCTCAGAACCGGCGATCTTAACCCGGGCGCGACGGGCCTTCGGTCCGGCGGAGATCTCCTCCACCCGGGCCCCGACTTGGATCGTCCCCGGAGCCAGGTTGGCCGCGAGGGCGTCGACCACGGTCGTGAGGCCGCCAGGGAAGGTCACGAAGGTGGGCCGACGGGCCGCGGCCGGGGGAGGCGGTTGCTGTCGGAGCCCGCGCAGCAGGCTCGGGCTTGATTCCAGCGCCTTCAGCAGCTGGGGTGCCACGGCTCCCAGGCTCAGCTCAGCGGCGGACCCGGCGTAGACGCCGCCGACGAGCGGGTCCACCAGCCGGCTCAGGACAGCTCCTCCCATCCGCCGCCGGATGAACGGTCCCAACGCCGAGTCGGGATCTGGTTTCTCATGGGCGGCCCAGGGCTCCAAGCCGGCGCGCAGTGCACCCCGCACCCCGATCGCCCGCGCCACCGCGCCGCTCCAGGGGTGGGGCGGCACCCCCAGCGCTGAGCCTTGGGGAATCGCCACCAACCTGCGCCCGTTCCAGATGGAGGCGCTCGTGGTTCCGGGCGCCAGGGCCTGGTCGGCGATGCCCAGGGCTTGAAGCAGCTCCCAGGTCTCGGGAGCCCGGACCAGCAGGCTTTCGGCACCAAGGTCCATCTGCACTCCGGCGAACGACTCGGCGGCTACCCGACCGCCCAGGGTGGGGCCAGCCTCAAGCAGGTGCAGCTCGACCTCGCGGTGATGCTCGACTGCCAGCTGCCCGAGCCGGCGCGCGGCGGCCAGCCCCGCCACCCCTCCACCCACGATCGCGAACCGGAGCGGGGGGGGATTCAAGCCGACTGTTGGATCTCGCGCTCGATCAGGTCGGCCAGGACCTCGCGCACGAACTGGGGATCGGCGTTGGGCATCTTGGTGCGGGCGATGTTGACCTGCAGTCGCCGCGCCTCCTCCTGGGCCTCGTGATCAAGGTCGAAGAGCACCTCCAGGTGGTCGGCTACGAAGCCGCAGGCGCACACCAGGAAGTCCCGGCGACCCAGGGCCGCCTCCCGTCGCACCACCTCCAGCAGCTCCGGCCCCAGCCACGGCTCGCCGGCTGACTGGGCCACACTCTGCCAGCCGGTCGTCCAGTGGGGGAGGTCGAGGCTGGCCGCCACCGCCGCCGCGGTCTCTCCGAGCTGGTCCGGGTAGGGGTCGCCCATCTGCCGCAGCCTGGCCGGCAGGCTGTGGGCGGTGAACACCACTAGGGCCTCCCGGGCACGATCGGGGCCCATGGCGTCCAGCTCGGCTCGCACCTGGGCTGCGAGCCACGCTATGTACCCCTCGTGCAGGTGCCAATCCTCGATGAAGTCCAACTGGAGATCCCCGCCGCCGGCGGCAGCGCGCAGCCGCTCGATGTAGCCGGCGACGCTCATGCTGGAGTAGTGGGGCGCCATCACCATGGCCACCACGCGCCGGACCCCGCGCGATTCGAGGTCGGCCATCGCCTCCTCCAGGAATGGATGGTTGTGCTTCATGCCCACCACCACGTCCCAGTCATCTCCGTGAGCCGCGCGCAGCACCTCCCGCAGCGCGTCGGCCTGGGCGAAGGTGATCTCGGTCAGGGGCGAGTGCCCCCCGATGGCGGCGTATCGCCCCTCCAGTTCGGCCATCGCCTCCGGGTCGGGCGTCCGGCCGCCGCGCATGTGGGTGTAGTAGGGGAGGATGTCGGCGCGGTCACGTGGACTGCCGTACGCCATCAGCAGGACGGCCTGGGTGGCGGTCGCGGCGGGGGCGGGAGGGGCGCTCTGCGATGCGCTGCTCAAAGTCGGTCACCTCGTTGTGCTCTCGGACACCAACACACGTCTCCCCAGGGCAACTGTATCGAAGTGGCCGCCCGGGAGGTGGTTGCTAAAGTGAGAGCCGATTTGGCAAGGCAGAGCAGTTGATGGGGGACCCTTCGCCGGTTGTGGCCGGGCCGGACGCTATGGCCCCCGGCGCCGACCTGATGGCCGGGGCCGCGACCGTGCTGGGGCTCGAGCCCCAGGCGCGTCGCGAGCGCCTGCGGGCGCTGGGGTCTGATCTCGCGCTCGGCCTCTTCGAGGCCATGGCCCGGCTGCGGGCATTCGATGAGCGCGCGGTGATCCTGCAGCGTCAGGGGGTGATCGGCACCTATCCGACCTATTTCGGGGAGGAGGCGGTGCAGGCCGCCAGCGTCCTGACGCTGACCGCGGACGACTGGCTCTTCCCCACCTACCGTCAGACCGCGGCGGTCACCCTCCGCGGCTGCCCCCCGGAGGTGCCGCTGCTGATGTGGCGAGGGCACCCGGGGGGATGGCACGACGTCATGCGCTACCGGGTGGCCCCCGTCTGCGTCCCGGTCGCGACCAACTATCCACACGCGGTGGGAGCCGCCTGGGGTTCGCGGCTGATGGGGCTGGACGCGGTGGCCCTCGTCTACGGCGGAGACGGCTCCACGTCCGCGGGCGAGTTCCACGAGGCCTGCAATCTCGCGGCTGTGGTCGGGGCTCCGGTCATCTTCCTGGTGACCAACAACCAGTGGGCAATCAGCACCCCCATCAGCAAACAGACGCGGGTGGTCCGGCTCGCGGACAAGGCCGCCGCCTACGGCATGCCCGGGCTCAGGGTGGACGCGTTCGACGTCTTCGCCTGCCACGAGGTGATCAGCGCCGCCGCGGCGCGCGCCCGGCGGGGGGAGGGGCCGACACTGGTCGAGGCGGTGGGCTATCGCCTCGGACCCCACGGGACTGCGGACGAGCCATCTCTCTATCGCGACCCCGCCCAGGCTCACCGGTGGGACCAGATGGAGCCGATTCACCGCACCGAGGCGGCTCTGGTGGAGGCCGGCCTGGCGGACGCCGATCAGCTGACCAGGGTTCGTCAGGGCGCCGCCGACGCGCTGCGCGATGTGGCGGATCGGCTGGTGGCGCGGCCGCTCCCCTCCATCGAGGAGATCGCTGACTCGGTGCACGCGGCGACGCCCTGGACGCTGTCGGCGGAGCGGCTGCGCGAGCCGGGTTGGGTGAGGGGGCAGTAGCTGTCTGTGCCTGAGCTGAACATGGTGGAAGCGATCGGGCAGGGCCTGGCGCAGATCCTGGAGCAGGATCCCAGGGCGCTCTTGCTGGGCGAGGACATCGGCGTCAACGGCGGCGTGTTCCGTGCCACCGCTGGCCTCCAGCAGCGCTTTGGCGAGGAACGGGTGGTGGACACGCCCCTGGCGGAGGCCGGCTTCGTGGGCGCCGCGATCGGGATGAGCATGGTGGGACTCCATCCCATCGTGGAGATCCAATTCGACGCCTTCGTCTACCCAGCGCTGCAGCAGTTGATCTCTCACGCGGGGCGCTACCGCTGGCGCACCGGAGGCACCGCCGGCCTGCCCATGGTGCTGCGCCTTCCCTATGGGGGTGGCACCAAGGCCCCCGAGCTGCACTCCGACTCTCCGGAGACCATCTTCAGCCACATGCCGGGGCTGAGGGTGGTGGTGCCCGCGGATCCGCTGGGAGCAGGGCAACTGCTGCTGGCGGCGGCCGCCTGCCCTGACCCGGTCATCTTCATGGAGCCGAAGCGGATGTACCGCCGCGGGCGCCAGGAGGTGCCGCCGCAGTTCGCGGCCTGCGCGCTTGACTCCGGAGTCACCGTGCGGGACGGTCGCGATCTGCTGCTGGTCGCTTACGGCAGCATGCTCGAGGTGGCGAACCGAGCAGCCGAGGTTCTGGAGTCGGAGGGGATATCCGCGATGGTCATCGACCTGCGCAGCATCTACCCGCTCGATCGCGAGCTGCTGCTGGGCGCCGCCCGCCGAGTGGGCCGGGTGGTGGTGGTCCAGGAGGCACCGCGGCATTGCGGTATCGCCGCCGAGATTGCGGCGCTGTTGCAGGAGGAGGCGGCGGATCAGATGCTGGCGCCGACCCTGCGGGTGACGGGCATGGACATGCCGTTCCCACTGTTCCAGAGCGAGGATGAGGCGCTCCCATCGGTGGATCGGGTGGTGACGGCGGCCCATGCCGCCGTCTCCTACTGAGGCTCGCGGGTGGCCGAGTTCAACCTGCCCGATCTCGGCGAGGGTGTCACCGAGGGCGAGGTGATCGAATGGCGGGTCGAGGAGGGTGCGGCGATCGCTCGCGACCAGATTCTGGTCGTGGTGGGAACCGACAAGGCGACGGTCGAGATCCCCTCACCCTTTGAGGGGGTGGTGGATTCCATCCTGGCTCCGGCGGGAGCCGTGGTCGAGGTGGGCAAGCCGCTGATTCGCGTCAGCACCGCGATGGACGAAGCCGCGGCGTCGGCCCCCCCGCCAGCGGAGCCGCGCCGTTCCCAGAGCGAGTCAGCACCACCTCGCAGGGAGGCTCCCGGAGCCAGGGTGGCGGCGCTGCCCTCGGTGCGCAAGCGTGCTCGGGAACAAGGAGTCGCCCTGGAGGCGGTCGTCGGCAGCGGTCCCACGGGACGGGTGCGGATGACCGATCTGTTGGGCTCGGGGCGCCGCGTCCCATTGCGCGGTGCGCAGCGCGTGATGGCGGAGCGGATGGCGCTGGCGCACCGGCATGTACCGCAGGTGACGGTGGTGTTGGAGTGCGATTTCGAAGCGGTCGAGGAGGTTGTGCACCACCCCGCCTCCGACGGTTCGCCGAGCGCCAGCATTCTCGGCCTGGTCGCGCTGGCGACCCTAAAGGGGCTTCGGGAGAGCCCGATCTTCGACGCCAGCTTCGACGAGGAGCGGATGGAGCTCGTGTACCCCCGCTCAACCCATCTCGGGATTGCGGTGCAGACCGCCCAGGGCTTGAAGGTCGCGACCATCCGAGATGCGGGTGGCCGTGCGCCGGCGGAACTCCAGCTGGAATTGGATCGCCTGATCGCGGCCGCCAGGGCCGGCTCCCTGCCGCCCGCGGACCTGACCGGCTCCACCTTCACCATCTCCAGCGGCGGCCGGCTGGGGGGGCTGATGGCGACCACTCTGGTCAACTGGCCGAATGTCGCCACCCTGGGGGTGCACCAGATCGAGGCGCGGCCTGTGGTGCGCGACGGCGCGGTCGTGGTCGGTCGGTGCGCAAATCTCTCGCTGTCGTTCGACCACCGCGTCATCGACGGGATGGCGGCCTCCTCGTTCCTCTACGGGCTTAGGGACCGGCTCCAGCGCCCACTGGAGTTGCTGACCAGCCCGACGTGAGTTGGGGGCCCCGCTCCAAGGGCACGCCTCCACCGACCGTCGGGACCACCTGAGATGGGCCCGGCTCATGCGGCGCTCGGGCTAGGGGCCCGGGCCTTCCTGATGCGGCCCCCCGGGGCTCACCTCTTGCTGGTGGGGATTGGTTCTAAGGAGCTGGTGCAGGCCCACGCCCAGGAAGGCTCCCGAGCATGGCGGAATCCGCCTCGCGGCGGGCGCGGAAATCGCCGACCCCGGGAAGCCCCGGGTTCGGATGGAACCGCTCGGTGGGCGGCGGTCCGGGTGCCGCCGCACCAGCCCCGCCGTCCTTCCAGACCCTGACGGGTGCGGTACGTTGGTGCCGAGACCGGGAGTTGAACCCGGACGAGCTTGCGCTCACTGCCCCCTCAAAGCAGCGTGTCTACCATTTCACCACCTCGGCCCGACGGGGGAATCTTAACCAATCCGGTTGGGCGTGGCAGGGCGTGGCGCTTGGGACAATTGCGGCATGGTGGATCCAATAGCTGAAGCCGGCGCGCTCAAGGTCACCCCCGCCACCAGGGGACCCCAGCGGATCACCGCGAACCACGGGGCCACGTTCCTGGTGGCGGGCGCCGACGGTGCCATATCGCGGGACGAGGACGGTTGGGGGCTGTTCCACTCCGACACCCGTTTCATATCCCGGTACCAGATCGAACTGGACGGAGTCCCGCTGAGACCGCTCTCGTACTCCCAGCCGGCTCACTGGCGAGCCCGATGGGAGCTGATGGGCGCGGCCAGGGGGGAGGTGGCGCCGGGGGAGCAGCCCCCGGCAACGGTCACGGTCACAGTCGATCGGACCCTGGGCCCGGGACGGATGCATGAGGAGATCACGGTTCGGCAGTGGGGCGGGACCCGAGCGCATCTGCTCCTCACCATCGCCCTGGAGAGTGACTTTGCGGACCTGTTCGAGGTCCGCACCCGGCGCTGGCAGCGCCGGGGCCCCATCTCCACGACCTGGGACTACCGCAGAGGTCTGGAGACCGTCTACCGGCGGGATGACTTCGTGCGCCGCCACCGGATCCGCTTCCGGCCCTGGGTCCCCGGAACCGGCTATGCGAACGGGGCGCTGCGCTTCCCCATCGACGTGGAGGCGGGCAAGGAGTGGCGGCTCTGTCTCCAGCATGACCTCATCGACCACGCCGGCGCCCGGCCGGCACTGCAGCCGTGCCCCACCGATGGGCAGGCAGCCACCCGGCTGCAGTCGACCCGGCAGCGCCGCTGGCTGGCACGCGCTCCCCGGCTTCGCTGCAGCGACCGTCGCCTTACCGAGGCGTACTGGCGGTCGCTCCAGGACTTCTCCTCGCTGCGCCTTCACGAGTTCGACCTGGGTGCCGACCTCTGGATGCCGGCGGCCGGCCTGCCCTGGTTCGCCGCTTTGTTCGGGCGCGACTCCCTACTCGCGGCGCACCAGGCGCTGATGGTCGACCACCGTCTGGCGCTCACCACCCTGCGGCGCCTGGGGGAGTTGCAGGCGACCGTCGAGGATCCCTTCCGCGATGCCCAGCCGGGGAAGATCCCGCATGAGTTGCGCCGTGGGGAATGGGCGAGGTTCGGGATCGTGCCCCACTCGCCGTACTACGGGACCGCCGATGCGACGTCTCTGTTCCTGCTTTTGCTCGGGAGCCTCTGGCGGTGGCACGGTGACGCGGCCGCCCTTCGGCCGCTGGAGGGGGTGGCCCGCAGGTGCCTGGACTGGGTCGATCGGTACGGAGACCTTGACGGGGACGGACTCCAGGAGTACCGGCGCCAGTTGGAGACCAACTACCGCAACCAGGGCTGGCGGGATGCTGAGGACGGAATCCTCGACGAGTTGGGAGATCCGCCGCCGCTTCCGATCGGAACCTGCGAGATGCAGGCCTACGTGTTCGCCGGCAAGCGTGGCTGTGCCGGCCTGTTCGAGGCCTGGGGGGATGCCGTGACGGCCGCCCGGCTGAAGCAGGAGGCAGAGGAGCTCCGCGACCGTTTTCGCCAGGCCTTCCTGGATCCCGCGACCGGGCAACTGGCGCTGGCGCTGGACGGGAGCAAGCGCCGGGTGATGTCGGCGACCTCCAATCCGGGACATTGCCTCTGGGCGGGCATAGTCGCCGAGGAGGATGTCGGCGCCGTCACCAACCGGCTGATGCAGCCCGACCTCTGCTGCGGGTGGGGGCTCAGAACGCTCTCCAGCGACCATCCCGCCTTCGATCCGCACAGTTACCAGCGGGGGTCGGTCTGGCCCCATGACACGGTCATCGCCGCCGACGGCATGATCCGCCACGGGCACCTGGAGGAGGGCTGGCGACTGCTGGACGGGGTTCTGGCGGCGGCGGCGGCCTTTGAGGGGTTCCAACTCCCCGAGCTGTTCAGCGGCCTGGTCCGGTCGGAGGGCGATGTCCCGGTCCCGTACCCTCAGGCGAACCGGCCCCAGGCCTGGGCCTCAGGATCGGTGTTCCACGCCATCCGCGCAATCCTGGGTCTGCACCCCGATCTCCCCTCCGGACGCATCTACCTCAACCCGCGGCTCCCGCCCTGGTGCCCGGAGATCTCGGTCGCGGAGATCAGGCTCGGCAGCGGCAGGCTCGCCGTGGAGGCGCACCGCCGGCGTGACGGGTCGACCGAGATGGCCGCCAGCCTCTCGGGTGTAGGCGCCGAGGTCATCCAGGCGGACGCGCCCTGGCTGGGGGAGTGATTCGACCGCCCAGTCGCCGGCCTGAGTGGAGAGGTAGAGTGCCTCGTACTCGACGGCCATCCGCTCGGGGCTGAAGCGGTTCCGAGCCCGGGCCGCGATCCGGCTGGGCTCCAACTCCGAGCAGAGGGGGACGAGCTCTGCCAGCTCAACGGGGCCGTCCGCGAGAAAGCCGGTCCGCCCCGGCTCGATCAGCTCGGTCGCAGCGCCTCGCGGCGTGGCCAGGACCGGGGTGCCGCTCGCCATCGCCTCCACCATCGCCAGGCCGAACGGCTCCTCCCACTGCAACGGGGCCAGCAGAGCCCAGGCCCGCCGCAAGAGTTCCGCCTTCTGAGCGCCCGCGACGTTGGCCAGGTGCACCACTCTGGAACCGTCGACGTGGGGCGCCACCTGCGTCTCGAAGTACTGGCGCGACTTCGGGGTGGGCTCGACCTTGCCCGCCAGCACCAGGCGCATACCCACGCGGCGGGCGATCTCGATCGCCAGGTGCTGCCCCTTCTCAGGGCAGATTCGCGCCAGCGTCAGCAGGTACGGCTCCTTGTCGGCAGGCCCGGCGATCCGCAGGGAGTCCACGTCGACCGCGTTGTGGACCACGCCGGCCCAGGCGAGCTGCGGCGCCGCCGCCGCCTGGGCGCGGGAGATCGCCACCAGGCGTGCCGTCGGCCCGAGCGTCCGGTAGAACTCGGTCTCGGCGGGCCCCAGGGGACCGTGGACCGTGTGAATGACCGGGAGCTCGGGCGTGAGCCCGGTCAGGGCGGCCAGCACGATCCCTCCGGAGTGGTCGTGGATGATGGCGCCGCGGGCATGCTGGCGCACCCAGCCCAATGCGCGACGGCCGTAGGCGAGATCGAACCAGCGCTCGTCCGGTAACCCGAGGTGGTGACTCCACTCGGGGCGGGCCAGGGGCACGGCCGCAGGGTCCGTGGCCTGCTCGGTGGTCAGGACGTGGACCGTGTGGCCGAGGCGGCGCAGGCCGTTCGCCAGCAGCCCCACCACCAGCTCGATGCCCCCGTAGCCGATCGGGGGGACCGGATACCAAGGTGGGGATACGAGAACGACCTTCACCTCCGTAGAGCTCCGCAACGTCCTGCACTCCCTTCGGCTTGGAGTTACCCGGCCGATCTCCCCCCCAAACGCGTTCGGCCGTGGTACGCTGCCCTGGTCTTCGGGGCAGGGTGAGAATCCCGACCGGCGGTGACAGCCCGCGAGCGCCAGCCGGCGCAGGATCCGGTGCGATTCCGGAGCCGACAGTCAGAGACCATCGCGGTGGTCTCGAGTCTGGATGGGAGAGGACGATTCCGGGGTGGATTCCCGCTTCGGCTCCCTGCCCCGAGCGCAAGGAGTCGATGAGTGAGTGGCTCGGCGGTGATGGCCGACTGGATGGGGCGAGCCCTGGAGCTCGCGGCCAGCGCCGACTTTCAGACCTCGCCCAACCCGATGGTCGGCGCGGTGGTGGTGAAGGACGGTGAGTTGGTGGGTGCGGGGTGTCACCGGCGCGCGGGGTTGCCCCACGCCGAGGTTGTCGCCCTGGACATGGCGGGGCCGGAGGCCCGGGGGGCGGACCTGTGGGTCACCCTGGAGCCGTGCTGTCACCGGGGCCGCACCGGGCCCTGTACCGAGCGCGTCATCGCGGCGGGGATCCGGCGCGTCCACATCGCGACCGTGGATCCCAACCCCCTGGTCGATGGCCGGGGGATCGCAAGCCTGCGCGCCGCGGGGATTGAGGTGGAGTTGGGGGAGAGGGAGAAGGATGCGAGGCGCCTGATCGAAGCCTATGCGGTGTGGGTCACGACCGGGCTGCCGTTCATCTCCATCAAGATCGCCATGAGCCTGGATGGGCGGGTCGCGACGGTTAGCCGCCAGTCCCAGTGGATCACCTCCGAAGAGGCTCGGGTGGAGGGCCACGGCCTGCGGCACAGCCACGATGCGGTGCTGGTGGGGTCGCAGACCGTGCTCGACGACGACCCTGCGCTCACCGCTCGCCACCCGCAGCGGGAGGGCCACCAGCCTTGGCGGGTGGTGCTGGATGGCCGCCTGCGCACTCCGGTCGACAGCCGGCTGCTGGCGAGCCCCGGAGGGCCGGTGATACTGTTCACGGCCCCCGGGTCGGCGCCGCGCCGCCACCTTCTGGAGCGGGCGGGGGCCAGGGTGATCACCGTGGCCGCAGTGGACGGTCGGCCGTCGATCCGGGCCGTCATGCGTCGACTGGCCCGGATGGGGGTCCTGAGCGTGCTGGTGGAGGGTGGGCCCACCGTGCTGGCTTCGCTGCAGGCGGAACGCCTGGGCAACCGGCTGGTCGTCTTCATGGCGCCGAGTGTGCTCGGGGGGGTCGGCGCCCCCGGCCCGTTCGGCGGCCCGGGCGTCGATTCCCTGTCACACGGTTGGTCATGGAGGTTCACCGGCATTTCCCGGATCGGACCGGATCTCAGGATCGAGGCGGAGGCAGCCTGATGTTCGGCGGGATCGTGAGCGAGCTGGGGCACGTGCTGGAGGTGCCGGCGCCGGGGAGCAGGCGGCTGCTGGTCGGCCACCCGCCCGGGTGGGCGCGGCTCGAGATCGGCGACAGCGTCGCCGTCAACGGGTGCTGCCTCACCGCTGTCGCGGTCAGCCCGGGCACCTTCGCCACGGAGGTGATGCCGGAGACCATGCGTCGAACCGCCCTGGGGTCGCTGGAGGTGGGGGCTCCGGTCAACCTGGAGGCGGCCCTGGCTCTCCAAGGGGCCGTGGGCGGGCATCTGGTCAGCGGGCATGTGGACGCGGTGGGAGAGGTCCGGGACCGCTGGGAGGAGGGCAACGCGGTTGGGATTCGCCTGCTGGCCCCAGCTGAGGTCGCCCGCTACTGCGTGCCCCAGGGCTCGATCGCGGTCGATGGCTGCTCCCTGACCCTGGTGTCGGTGGCCGACCAAGCGGATGGTTCAGCCCTGCTGGAGGTGTCACTGATCCCGCACACGGTCAAGAACACGGTCGCCAGCCGGTACCGGTGCGGATTCAGGGTCAACCTGGAAGCCGACCTGATCGCCAAGCTGGTGGAGCGGCTCACCGCTCCCCACCTGATTCGTCAGGTGGGAGATCGACCCGCCGAGGGACCGCGGTGCCGCTGAGCTCGGTGGGGGCCGCGGTGGAGGCCTTCGCCCGGGGCGACTTCGTGATCGTGATCGACGATGAGAGCAGGGAGAACGAGGGAGACCTCTGTTTGGCGGCGGCGGCGGCCACGGCCGAGCGGGTCAACTTCATGATGAGGTGGGGTCGCGGCCTCATCTGCGTCGCCATGGAGCCGGCGCGGCTGGACCAGCTGCGGCTGCCGCCGATGGTGGCCGAGAACACCTCGCTCCACCACACCGGGTTCGCGGTCTCTGTCGATGCCGCCGCGGGCGGTGTGACCACGGGGATCAGTGCGGCCGACCGGGCGGTGACCATCCGCAGCCTGGCGGATCCCCGCGCCGTCGCGGAGGACTTCCTGCGCCCGGGGCATGTCTTCCCGCTCCGGGCCATGCCGGGTGGGGTGCTCGAGCGCCGCGGGCACACCGAGGCGGCGGTGGACCTGGCGCGCCTGGCGGGGCTGGAGCCGGCCGCCGGCGTGGTCTGCGAGATCGCCAGCGAGGATGGGGACATGGCCCGGCCACCCGAGCTGGAGCGGTTCGCGCGGGAGCAGGGGATTCCCATAGTTCGGATCCGGGACCTGGTCGAACACCGGCGTGCGAGCTCAGGGTGGCTGGAGCAAGGGCCGCCGACTCGGCTGCCGATCGCGGGCCGGGAGTGGCAGGCGATCGCCTTCGCGGATCGGGCGGCCGGTCTGGTACATCTGGCGCTGCGGTTGGGTGAGCCGCCGCTGCCGGAGCCGGTTCTGGTGCGCGTCCACAGCGAGTGCCTTACCGGTGACGTCTTCGGTTCCCAGCGGTGCGACTGCCAGGCCCAGCTGCACGCTGCCATGGACGAGATCGCGGTGGCGGGGTCGGGGCTGGTCGTCTACCTGCGCCAGGAGGGCCGGGGGATCGGCCTCATGGACAAGCTGCGCGCCTACGCGCTGCAGGATGCGGGTCTGGACACGGTGGAGGCGAACCTGGAGCTGGGCCTGCCGGCGGATGGGCGTGACTACACGGTTGGCCGCCAGATCATGAGCGCACTCGGGGTGAGGCGGATTCGGCTGCTCAGCAACAACCCGCACAAGCAGGCGGCGCTGGCTGGGGCTGGGCTTGAGGTGGAGGCGAGGGTCCCTTTGGAGATCCCGCCGAACCCCCACAACTACCGCTACCTGCGCACCAAGCGCGAGAAGATGGGGCACCTGCTGAGCGTCCCCGGAGTCGAGGAGAGCCGATGCGCGAGATAACCGGAGCGCTGGCCGGGCAGGGCATGCGCTGCTGCCTGGTCGCCGCCCGTTTCAACGAGACGATCGTCGACCAGCTGGTGCGGGGAGCGCTCCGGGGCCTGCGGCAGAATCAGGTCGCCGAGGCGGATATCGAGTTGATCTGGGTCCCGGGCGCGTTCGAGATCCCGGTCGCTGGGGCGGAGCGCATCGAGCAGGGAGGGCTGGACTGCCTGATCGCCCTGGGGGCCGTGATCCGCGGGGAGACGCCCCACTTCGAGTACGTCGCCTCCGCGGTGGCCAGCGGTCTGGCCGGACTGGGGGTCAGGTACCGGGTTGCAACCGGGTTCGGGGTGCTGACAGTCGACTCCGTGGATCAGGCGCTGGCACGGGCCGGCGGCAAGCTGGGGAACAAGGGCTGGGAGGCTGCGACCGCGGCGCTCGAGCTCGGCTCGGTGCTGCGGCAGCTGCGCCGCTGAATCAGGCGGTCTTGGTGGAAGTGCGCAGACAGCGGGTGCACACGCGCATCTTCTGGGCCAGCCCGCCGCCCCTGGGGGCGATGTGGGCCGTCACCAGGTTGGGCATGAAGCGCCGCTTGGTGTGGACCTTGGAATGGCTGACATTGTTGCCTGCCACCGGCCCCTTGCCGCAGATCTCGCAACGCTTCGCCATGGCAACCTCGTTTCAGTGATCATGGGAGCACCTGACCCCAACCGGGCCGGGCGTATCATTCCGGCCGCAGTTTATCAGTCGCAGGCGATGGTGCCGGTCGCGCAATTCGAATTCGGCTAGACCAGCTCAGGAGATTCCGCCCCTTGCCCACCAACAGTGCACTGCTCAGGACCCACCCTCTGGGGACCGTCGAGCTGTCCCCGCGGGTCGTGTCCACCCTGGCGGCGCGGCTGGCGGCGGACTGCCCGGGGGTCATCGGCATGGCCGGGCGGGGGCTGCGGGACGGGCTGGCGGAGCTGCTGAATCGGGACAGCTTCGAGCGTGGCGTCGATCTTTCGCTCGAGGATGATGGGATTCGTTTGGACCTGTTCGTGATCGTTGAGCATGGCGCGCGGGTGCTGGAGGTCGCCCACGCGCTCATGGGAGCGGTGGCGGCGGGGCTGGAGCTCCACCTGGGAGTGCGGGTGCTGGAGGTGAACGTCAACGTCCAGGGGATCAGGGCACGTGAGGGATCGGCAAATGGCTGCTAGCAGCGCACCCGCGGCGTTGCCCAACGCCGTCACCGGTGCCGGCCTCCGGTATGGACTGGAGCGGGCACTGGGCCGCCTGCTTGAGCAGCGTGAACGGATCAACGACCTCAATGTCTTCCCGGTGCCGGACGGGGACACCGGCACCAACATGCACCTGACCCTGGAGGCAGCGCTTGCGGCGGCCGCCCAGCTCCCGGCCCAGACATCGGTCGCGGCCGTGGCCGCGGCGGCTGCTCACGGATCGCTGATGGGGGCGCGCGGCAACTCTGGGGTGATCCTCTCCCAGGTCCTGAGAGGGGTGGCCGCCGGATGCGAGCAGGCAGATGAGATGGGGCCGGAGATGCTCGCGCGGGCGTTGTCCGAGGGGTCGAAGGTCGCGTACGCCGCCGTCAAGCGTCCCGTGGAAGGCACGATCCTCACGGTGGTTAGGGAAGCCGCGGAGGCCGCGACCCGGTCAGCGGCCGACCACCAGCCGATCGCCGACGTGCTCCAGGCGGCCGTTGCAGGCGCCTGGGACGCGGTCGAGCGCAGCCGCGAGCAGATGGAGGTGCTGCGCGACGCCGGCGTGGTTGACGCCGGCGGCTTCGGGCTGGCGGTGATCCTGTCGGCGCTCTCCGAGGCGTTGGGAAGTGGCGACTCCGCCTGGCCCGACGCGATCCAGGTCGAGCCCGGTCCCCCGCTCGGTGAGCCGTCGCACGGGCCCGCCGGGGTCACGGCCTTCAGCGCCCCCCATGCCGGCTATGGGTACTGCACCGAGTTCAGCCTGGTGGGGGCGCAGATGGACCCCCTGGAGGTCCGGGCCCGGCTGGGCGAAGAGGCCGAGGACGACTCGGCGCTGGTGGTCGGCGACCCCGGGCTCCTGCACGTGCACATCCATACCCACGAGCCCTGGGAGGTGCTCACCCGGGCCGCGGAGCTCGGACGCATCGAGCGGCTGAAGGTTGAGGATATGACCAGCCAGCACGACGAGGCCCGGCGCCGCCACGGCCGCGGCGCCCGCGAGGCTCGCCTGGCTCTGGGGGTGGTGGTGGTGGCGCCCGGCTTCGGTTTCCACCAGCTGCTTCTGGGCTTGGGCGCCGCCGCGGTGGTCGAGGGCGGCCAGAGCATGAACCCAACCACCGCGGAGCTGCTGCGCGGAATCGATGAGGCGCAGGCGGATGAGATCATCCTGCTGCCCAACAATCCCAACCTCGTGCTCGGAGCCGAGCAGGCGGCTCGGGTCAGCCGTCGTGAGGTGGCGGTGGTCCCCACCCGCAACCTACCCCAGGGGGTGGCGGCGCTGTTGGCCTTCGACCCTGATGCCACTCTCGCCGTCAACCGCCAGCGGATGCAGCGGGAGATGGCTCGGGTCCATGCGATCGAGGTCACCAGCGCGGTCAAGGACAGCAAGTTCGCGGGCGGCCCCATCGCCCGGGGAGACGCCATCGCCCTGCTGGACGGGGAACTGGTGGCCGCGGGAAGAGACACCCCCGAGGTGGTGCTGGCCGCCCTCGACCGGCTCACCGACGCCGGAGTCGAGGTGATCACGCTCTACCGGGGGGCGCGGGTCCAGGTTGCCGAGGCTGAGAAGTTGGAGCAGATGATCAGGGACCGGTTCCCCGATTGGGAGGTGGAGCGTCATGATGGCGGCCAGGACCTCTACCCCTACATCATCTCGGCGGAGTAGCCGATGACGGTGAGAGTGGTGACCGACAGCACCTGTGACCTGCCGGCGGAGCTGCGGGAGAGCGCTGGGATCGTGACCGTTCCTCTGCGGCTGCACTTTCAGGACGTGGTCTTTCGCGATCGGGTGGACATGACCGACGAGCAGTTCGTGAGCCGGCTGGTGGACGCCAAGGCTCCGCCCAGCACCTCGCAACCCCCTCCCGGTGACTTCGAGACCGTCTACCGCCAGCTCTTCGATGAGGGCGCCGATGAGATCATCTCGGTTCACATTGCCGCCGCTTTGAGTGGCACCGTGAGCTCGGCGACCATCGCCGCCCAGGCGGTCGATCCGCAGCGGATCCATGTGGTCGACAGCCGGACCGTGAGCCTGGGGACCGGGTTCCTGGTGCTGGAGGCGGTGGCCCGGGCGGCGGCCGGCGATGCAGCGCCGGCGATCGTCGACCGGCTGGCCACCATGCCCGACCGGGTCGGCATCATCTGCCTGCTCGACACGTTGCGGTATCTGCTCCTGGGCGGCCGGATCGGCAAGGTCCGGGCCATGCTGGGAACGGCGTTGGCGATCAAGCCCCTGATCGGCCTGGGGCCGGACGGCTCGGTGGTGCCGCTGGGCCGGGTCCGCAGCCGGACCGGGGGCATCAGGCGGCTCGCCGAGCTGCTGGCCGAGCACCGTCCCCTGGAGCGCTGTGGGGTGATCTATGTGGGGGCCGCCGACGACGGGCTGCGCCTGGCCGAGGAGACCCGCCGGACGTATCCACAGATGGAGGTGATCGCCCACCACGCGAGCCCGGTACTCAGCACACACACCGGTCCCAGCACTCTCGCCTACTGCTATCTCGAGGGCGAGGGCTGAGGCCCCAGGCGCAGCGGCGATGGCCGTGACGACTCCGGCGTCCGCGGCTCCTGCGGTCCGGTCCCTCGACACCCCGCTGGACTCGGTGCCGCGGATCTCGCAGGAGCGGAGACAGGGCCTGCGCCGCATGGGGCTGCGGACGGTGGAGGATCTGCTCCGGCATTTCCCAACGCGGCACGAGGATCAGCGGGCCAGGATGGCGGTGGCCCAGCTGCGCGCTGGTTCCAGCGCCACCGTGGAGGTCACCGTGCTGAGCCTGCGGGCGCGGCAGTCCCGGCACCGCCGCATGGAGCTTCTCGAGGGCCAGGTCTCGGACCAGACCGGTCGCGCCGAGGTCATCTGGTTCAACCAGCCCCACCTGCGCCGCATCCTCCACGAGGGCGATCGGGTGACCCTGCACGGGCCCGTCGTGGCCGGCAGGCATGGCCTTCCCCAGTTGAAGAACCCGGAGGTGGAGCGGGATCGCCGTTCCGTTCAGCAGTCGAAGGTGGGGGTGCTGGTCCCCACCTATCCGGAGACGGCCAAGGTCACATCGCGCTGGCTGCGCGCGGTGGTGGCGGAGCACCTGGACCTGGCCGACACCGCGGCCGAGACCCTGCCGGCCGCGGTCCGCGAGGCCGAGCAGCTGCTCGGCCTCGGGCAGGCGCTGCGGCAGATGCACTTTCCCGCAGACCAAGAGGAGTTGGATCGGGCTCGGGAGCGCTTCGGCTTCGAGGAGCTCTTCTTCCCCCAGCTGGCGGCGCTGCTGTCACGGCGACAGCGCCTGGCCCGGACCGGGACCCGCAGCCCCTACGACATCCAGGTCGCCCGGCAGTTCGTGGCCGCGCTGCCATTTCGCCTGACCCAGGCCCAGCGCCGCTCCGCCCATGAGATCCTGATCGACCTGGATCGACCGTCGCCGATGAACCGGCTCCTCCAGGGTGACGTGGGATCGGGCAAGACCGTGGTCGCCGCCATGGCCGCGCGGATGGCGATCGCGGCGGGCCATCAGGTGGTGTTGATGGCGCCCACGGAGATCCTGGCCCGGCAGCATCACGAGACCCTGCGCGAGCTGCTGAGCCCGTTCGAGATCTGGCCCCGGCTGCTGGTCGGCAGCACCCGGACGAGCCAGCGGCGGGAGATCCTCGCGGGCCTCGCCGCCGGCGCGGACAAGCTGGTGGTCGGCACCCATGCCCTCATCGAGGACGAGGTGGCGCTGCCCCAGCTCGGGCTGTGCATCGTGGATGAGCAGCATCGGTTCGGGGTCGCGCAACGGCTCAAGCTCCGGGACAAGGCGGCCGCGAACCCGGACTTCCTGTCCATGACCGCGACCCCGATCCCGCGCTCCCTCAGCCTCACCCTCTACGGGGATCTCGACGTCAGTCAGATCCGAGAGATGCCCCCGCACCGGCGTCCGGTCGAAACCCGGCTGGTCGAGCCCGGGGATCGTCAGAACGCGTACGACTTCATCCGTCAGGAGGTCCGGAGAGGTCGCCAGGGTTTCATCATCTGCCCCCTGATCGAGGACGCTCCGGGCCAGGAGGCGCGCTCGGCGACCGCGGAATACGAGCGGCTGAGCCGCGAGGTGCTGCCCGACCTGCGCCTGGTGCTGATCCATGGAAGGTTGCCGACGCGGCAGAAGCAGGAGCGCATGGCGGCGTTCGCCGCCGGCGAGTTCGACCTTCTGGTCGCGACCAGCGTGATCGAGGTAGGGGTGGATGTTCCCAACGCCACCGTGATCGGGATCGAGGGCGCCGACCGCTTCGGCCTGGCCCAGCTCCACCAGTTCAGGGGGAGGGTGGGACGGGGCGAGCACCAGTCGTACTGCCTGCTCTTCGCCGACGACGAGGAGCCGTCGGGAAAGGCGCGCCTGCAGGCGCTGATGGAGCACCAGGACGGCTTCGAGCTGGCCGAGATCGACCTTCGCCTGCGCGGTTCCGGGGATCCCTACGGCCTGCGGCAGCACGGCTTTCCGGAGATGCGGGTGGGTGACCTGCTCGACGATGGGCTGAGGGAACGTGCGCGGGCCGCCGCCGAGCGGGTGCTGGCCGGCGATCCCAACCTCACCGATCCCACCCTGCGCAACGGGATCAAGGGATATCAGGTGGTTTTCGAGTTCGACTGACCCGAACCCCGGCCCGCGTCGGCCCCGGGCGGCAGCGGTGGCTTACCAAGTGGGATAGTTGGGCCGATGAGTGCAGTGACCAGCCGGGCCCGAACGCGGCGCTCCCGGTCCCCATCCGTTGGGGCCAGGCTGACCGGGGGAGAGGCCTCGGGCCGCCGTCTCGCGACGATCTCCGGCGACGGACTTCGAGCCTCGGCCGGGGTGGTGCGCGCGGCCTGCTTCAACATCCTCGGCGAGACGGTGGTGGGCGCCACCGTGGTCGACCTCTTCGCCGGCGCGGGCAGCCTGGGGCTGGAGGCGCTCTCGCGAGGGGCCCGGGCGGTCACCTTCGTGGAGGTGCGCCGTGAGCGAGCCGCCGTGGTGGTTCGGAACGCCGCCGCTCTGGGCTATGACCATCGCGCCCGGGTGGTGACCGGCGACGCCCTCTCATGGCTGGGGTCGCACCGCCAGGATCTGATTCAGGCGGACCTGGTCCTGATGGATCCTCCGTACTCGGAGCCCGGGCCGGCACTCTGCCTGGCCGCTCTGGGCCGTCTGGGGAAGGTCGCGGCGGGCGACCCCACCTGGGCACCGCTGGTGGTGGTTGAGCATCACCGCCGGCTGCAGCTGCCCTTAACCGTAGCGGCGTTGCAGTGTGTGCGGAGCTCGCATTACGGCTCCACCCAGCTGTCCTTCTTCCGGAGGCTGCCATGACGGTAGCGGTCTATCCTGGCAGCTTCGACCCGATCCACAACGGCCATCTCGACGTCATCGCCCGCGCGGCCGAGATCTTTGACCGGGTGGTGGTCGGGGTGCTCGACAACGCCCTCAAGTCGTACCTCTTCTCGGCTGCGGAGCGGGCGGATCTGGTGCGCCGGAGTCTGCCCCCCGGCAGCTCGGTGGAGGTGGAACACTTCTCCGGGCTGGCCGTTTCGTTCGCCGTGGCCCAGCAGGCGACCGTGATCATCAGGGGCCTCCGCGCGGTCTCCGACCTTGACAGCGAGTTCCAGATGGCGCTGATGAACCGCCGCCTGGAACCCAGGGTCCACACTGTCTTTCTGACCACCGGTTTCGCCAACGTCTTTCTGAGCTCGTCTTTGATCAAGGACGTCTGCGCTCACGGAGGCGGCATCTCGGGGCTGGTCTCGCCGTCGGTCGAGGCCGCCCTCAGGCAGCGCTTGGCCCCGGCGGCCCCCGGTATCCCCGAACCATTTGAGGAGGCTAGATGAGCGACCGCAGCGACGAATACGACCTCGAGCCCGAGCCGGTATCGATCGTGGACCTGCTGGACCGTTTGGAGTCCCTGGTCAATCAGAGCCGCCGGGTGCCGCTCACTCCGAACATCGTGGTCAACGAGGAGGAGATGCTGGACATCCTTGATCAGATCAGGGTCGGTCTCCCGGAGGAGATCAAGGAGTCCCGCATGCTGTTGGAGACCAGGGAGTCGCGACTGCGGGAGGCTCAGGAGCAGGCCGAGCAGGTCCTCGCAGCCGCCCAGGAGCGGGCCGAGAGGATGACCGATCAGCATGAGATCAGTCGGCGCGCGACCGCAGAGGCCGATGAGATCCTGACCGAGGCGCGCGAGCGCAGCCGCAAGATGCGCCGGGATGCCGACGACTATGCCCGCGAGCGCATGGAGGAGCTGGAGACTCAGCTCGCGTCGGCGCTCAACCAGGTGAGGCGCGGCTTGGAGACCCTGGAGGCGGGGCGCGAGGGTTCGGCCGAGGACAAGCCGAAGGGGCGGGGAAGGCGGCGCTGAGCGTGCGCCCCGCTTCCTGCTAGACTCCGAACTCGTTATGGCTCTACCCAAGGAACGGATCCCCAAGGCCCGGCGCGACCGCCGCCGCTCCCATCTGGCTCTCACCGCTCCCTCCCTGGCTCCGTGCCCGCGTTGCCGTCGGCCGCGCCGCCCGCACACTGTGTGCGGCAACTGCGGCTATTACAAGGGCCGCGAGGTCATCGCGACTGAGTAGTTCGCGCACTCGGGCCGTCCAAGGTTGACCGGGGTCTCCTCCGGACTGGCCCTCCTCTTCCCGGGTCAGGGCGCCCAGCAAGCGGGCATGGGGGCTGCTCTGATAGCGGACGGATGCGACTTGGAGTTGCTCGAAGTCGCTCGCCAGGAGGGGATGGCGCTCGACCGTCTTCTGGTGGCCGGGACGGCTGAGGAGCTGCGCCCGACCGAGGTCGCCCAGCCGGCGCTCTACTACGTCGGGGTGGCACTGGCAAGGATCGTGCTCAGCCGCGGCGTGGCCCCCCGATTCGGGGCTGGCCACAGCCTCGGGGAGTACACCGCTCTGGCCGTGGCCGGGGCTATCGACCCTGCCGACGGGATGCGCCTCGTGATCGCGCGCGGCCGGCTGATGGCGGCGGCACCCGACGGGACCATGGCCGCCGTGCTGGGGCTGGAGCGCCAGCCGATGGAGGAGATCTGTCGTCAGGTGGAGTCCGCCGGTGAGATCTGCGTGATCGCCAACGACAACTGTCCCGGGCAGCTGGTCATCTCCGGCAGCCGGCCAGGGATCGAGGCTGCCGCGGAGGCCGCCAGGAAGGCCGGTGCCCGCCGGGTCGTGCCGCTCAGCGTTGGCGGGGCCTTTCACTCGCCGCTGATGGCTGATGCCGCGGCGGCCTTCGCGGCGGTGCTGGCCCAGGTCAAGATCCGGGATCCGCGGTGGCCGGTGGCATCGGGCTGCTCGGGCCAGCTGTCGACGACGGCGCAGGAGGTGCGCGACGGCTTGACGAGACAGCTCGCCAGCCCCGTGCTGTGGACTACGACGGTGCTGGCCCTGACGCAGGCGGGCGCGACCGACTTTCTCGAGTGCGGCCCCGGCAACACCCTGGGGGCGCTGGTGCGCCGGATCGCCCCATCCTCCCGGGTGGCCTCGGCCAGCTCTCCCGACGGCGTCGATGCCGCCCTGGCGGCGCTCGGTGCCGACATCGGAGTGCGGTGACCCGGGTGGCGCAGCGGCGGCGCCGACTACAATGACCGTCGAGTTGCGACGGCCCCCGACATGCTCCACCAGCGTCCGGGTACCCTTCGGCGCCAGCAGGTGAAGTCCTTCGTTCGCCGCCTGGTGGGGGGTCAGATCCCCAAGTCATCCACGGCCGGGCCTGCCGACCCCGGGAGGGTGGCGGCTGAGTCCAGTGCAGGCACGGCTGCCAGCGAAGGCCTTACCGTATTGCCCGGCGAGCGGCTGAGCGGCCAGCGGTCGCAGCCGGAGCCCGATTCGCGACAAGCGCAACCGAGACCGGCCGGAGGTGGCTCCCCCGGGTCGGCGGATGCAGGCGGGACTAGAACTGGCAACCAGGCGGCCAAGCGCCGCGCAACGAGGGGTAAAGATGGCAGACACGACCTGGGAAGGGTTTCAGGGGATAGTGGTGGAGCAGCTCGGGGTGGAGCTGGAACAGGTGACGCCCGAGGCGAACTTCGTGGAGGACCTGAACGCGGATTCCCTGGATCTGGTGGAGCTGATCATGGCCTTCGAGGAGGCCTACGGCATGGAGATTCCGGACGAGGACGCGGAGAAGATTCAGACCGTGGGTCAAGCCTGGGATTACGTCAAGGAGCACCTGGACCTGACGAGCTGACGCCGGCGGCGCCGGCCCGGCGTCGGCGCTCCCGGACCACCCCCGAGGAGTTGGCTCAGCAGGAGAGGGAGGCCGAGTCGAGGCTCGACGAGCTCCAGACCCGCCTGGGGCTGAGGTTCAAGCGCCGAGAACTGCTCCGGGAGGCCATGACCCACACCTCCTGGATCAACGAGCGCGGTGACCAGGGGCGCGACAACGAGCGGCTGGAGTATCTGGGTGACGCGGTGCTGGAACTGGTGGCCGGGGAGTACCTCTTCAATCGCTTCCCCAACTACGATGAGGGCCAGCTGACCCAGATGCGCTCCTCGTTGGTGAGCACGGTCGCGCTGGCGCGGCTGGGCGAGCAGCTCCGGCTCGGGGAGACGCTGCGCCTGGGCCGCGGCGCCGCCAAGTCGGGCGCCCGGCGGCTGACCTCGCTGCACGCCAATGCATTCGAGGCGTTGGTGGGCGCCATCTTCCTGGACCAGGGGTACCGCAAGGCGGGGCGAGTGTTCCTGTCCCGGATCGAGGACCTCAGCGCCTGGACCGACCCCAACTTCAAGGGCCGGCTGCAGGCGCTGGCGCAGGAGCGGTTTGGAGCTCCGCCCCAGTACCGCACCGTCCCCGCCGGCGGCGACCCCAGGACCAGGCAGTACGTCTCCCAGGTCTCGGTGGATGGCCAGGGCACCCTCGGCGAGGGGCGGGCGGGGACCAAACAGGCGGCGGAGCAGGCGGCGGCGCGTGCCGCCATCGATCTCCTGGTGGCACCGGTTTCCAAGAAGCGTCGGCGACGCTCGCGCCCGGCTCCGTCGGCCGCCGCCAGCTTGGCCACCACCGCGGTGGTTCCGGAGACCACGCCCGCATCGAGCCCGGCGGACCCCGCCGGGCCATCAGCTGCAGAGCCCACCGCCCCAAGCTCGGCGCGACCGGAGGCCGAGGGACGCACCGCGACCACCGACGGCGCGGGCTCCACGCGCCGCCCCAGCCGCCGTCGCACAGTGGCTGGCCAGGTTTCAGCCGCATCCAAAGACGAGCAGGGCGCCTCTTCGGGGGAGGCCCCGGCCCCCAAGCCGCGGCGACGTCGCTCTTCGCGGGCTGCCGGAGTCGCGGTCGGTTCGGCAGCGTCGGAGCCGGCCATCGCGGTGGAGCCGGAGCTGACGCCGCCGGTCCCGGAGGTCGCCACCTCCGCCCGGCGGCGCCGCCGCCGCAGTCCGGCGAAATCTGGGGCGGACGCTGCTCAGCCGGCGATCCCGATGGCCGAGAGCGCGGGGGCGTCCATGCCTCAGCCAGTTGCGACCGGGTCGGCCCCGGGCGAGGCGGCGGAGCCGACGGAAGGAGCCCCAAAGCGGCGCACCCATCGGGGGCATCGGGGGGGCCGTCGACGTTCCGGTCGAGGCACCACCGCTGAGCCATGAGAGTCAGCAGACTCGAGGTCCATGGCTTCAAGAGCTTTGCCAGCCCTGCGTGGTTGGAGTTCGGAGATGGGATCACCGCCGTGGTCGGTCCCAACGGCAGCGGGAAGTCGAACCTGGTCGATGCGATCCGATTGGTCCTGGGCGGGGCCGGCGCCCGTGAGCTGAGGGGTCAGCGTCTGGAGCAGGTCATCTTCTCCGGGGGCGATCGGCGGGCTCCTCTGGGGATGGCGGAGGTGACCGTTGTGTTCGACAACGAGGACGGCCGGATCCCGGTGGAGGAGGTCGAGGTGGCGCTCACCAGACGGGTCTTCCGAGACGGTGCCAGCGAATTCCGCCGCAACGGCCGTCGGATCCGGCTGCGCGACCTGGGGCGGCTGCTGGATGCCACCGGGCTGGCCCAGGCCGGCTACGCAATCATCGCCCAGAACGACATCGAATCGATCATCCGGGCGACTCCCACGCAGCGCCGTCACCTGATCGAGGAGGCGGCCGGCGTGCGCGGGACCCAACTGCTGCTCGACGACAGCCGCCGGCGAATCCAGGAGCTGGATCGCTGGCTGGAGGGTTCGGTCGGCCGGCTCGCGGAGCTCATGCCCCGGCTCGAGGAGCTGCGCGAGCAGGCACGGCGGGCGGACCAGGCCCGGGAGCTGAAGGAGCGGCTGCAGCGGCTGCGCGGGAGTTTGGAGCGCGCGGCGTGGCTGGCCGAGCTGGCCAACTTGCGGCAGTTGGAGCGCCAGCTGGACCTCATGCGGCGGCGTCGCGAGTCGGCGGCGCGGGCCTTCGCGGACTTCGACAGCCACTATCGCCTGGAGCGCCAGCGGCTGGAACTGGTCGAGGCGGGCCGGCTGGAGCGTGAGCGTGCCAGCGGGCGGCTGGCCCTCAGGGTCCAGCAGGCGGAAGCTGCGCTGGAGAGGTGGCGGGAGCGCGCCCAGCAGGCGGCGGTGACCCTGGCGGAGGCGAGGGCCCAGATGGAGGAGGTCAGGGCTGACCTGCGGGCGCTGGCCGACTTTGTGGATGGGGACCCCCTCGACGGTGGGAACGCCATGGAGGCCCGCCGGGCCCGGGTGGCTGAGTTGGCGGGCGAGCTCCTGGCGCTGGAGGCACGGCGACGCGAGCTGAGCCCGCAGATCACCGAGCACGAACGCCGCGAGCGTGATCTCGGTCTGGAGCTGGCGGCCAACTTGAAGGGGCAGGCGGAGCGAGGGGCGTCGATTCAGGCCGTCAGCTCCCACTTGGATCAGGCTGCCGCTCTGGTCCGGGAGGTGGAGGCGGACATCACCGGCTCGCGCGCCGAGCTGGCCGAGGCTGTCGAGCTGGCGCGGGAGGCGACCGAGCGGGCCCGGCAGCAGCGGGAGGAGCTGGATCAGGCGGTCAGGCAGGAGGCGAGCGCGCTGGAAGTGCTCAGGGCCAGCGAGGCGGAGGCCATTCAGATCGCGGCCCAGGAACGCGCATCCGCAGCGGCCGTCGCGGCCCAGGAGGCCCTGTTGGAGGAGCGGCGACGGGGACGCCCCATCGCCGAGGCTGCGGCCCGCGGGGAGGTCAGACTCCAGCCGCTCAGCGTCGCCGTGCGTCCGAGAGTCGAGGCGGACACCGTCTCCGTGGAGGCGGCACTGGGTGATCTCGGCGGGGCGCTGATCGGGTCCGAGGACGACGTCAGGAGGGCTTTGCAGTGGGCGGGCGGCGCGGCCGAGGTGGTCTGCTGGCCCACCGGAGACGAGGTGGAAGGGTGGTTGGCACCGGCGGGCTGCCGTCCCCTCGCGCTGGCGCTGGAGGGCGAGCCTGAGGATCTCGCCACGGTGGCGGTGATCTGTGGGCACATCGGACTGGCCGAGGACCGCGCGGCCGCCGCCAGCTGGCTGGAAGCCGTCCCACATGGGCGGGCAGTGCTTCCGGATGGCACCGTGATCGCCCGCGGGCTCGAGGTGACGCCCTCCCACGCGGTCGGAGAGTTGCAGGCCGCGCGGCGCGCTGCCCAGGCTCACCACGATTTGAGCCTGATTCGGATCCGGATGGCGGAGGCCCAGGCGCGGCTGGACTGGGCCCGGGACCAGCATCAACGCCAGCGTGAGTCGGTCGACCGCGCGCGTGAGGCCCTGGCAAGGGCGGTGAGCGGGGCGGAGAGTCGGCGCCAGGCCGAGGCCAGGTTGCGAACGCGCCTGATGGAGCTTGGTGAGCGCGCGGCGGCGGTCCGGCAGGAGCAGGAGCGGGACCGGAGCCAGCTCGCCAAGGTGAAGGCTGAACTGGAAGAGCTGGAGCACGAGCAGCGCCGCCTGGAGGCGTCCCGCCAGGCGGCGCGGTCCGACCTGGAGGCCGCGCTGGCTCTGGAGCACCAGCTGATCGCCGCTGAGCAGGAACAGAGAACATCCCACGAGCGGGCGCGGCTGGAGCTGGTGGAATTGGAGATCCGCGAGCGGGAGCGCGCCCAGCGGGCGCGCCAGCAGGCCGAGGCCAAGCAGCGGCTGGTGGAGCGAGAGCAGGCAGCCCGGGCCCGGGTCGAGGGGGCGGAGAGTGGGGTCGTGGTCGCGCTGGCGCTGGCCGAACAGGCCGCCAGAGAGCTGCAGGCGCTCGGGGAACAGGAGGTGCAGGCGCCCGCCGAGCGGGTCGACCTGGCGGTCGAGCCGCTGCAGGAGCTGGCCCGGCTGGAGCGCCGACGGGCGGAACTCGAGTCCACGCTCGGCCAGGCGACCGAGGCCACTCAGCAGTTGGAGCGGGAGCTTTCGGGGCAACGCCTGCGGGTGGAGGAGGCTCGCGTCCGGCTGGGGGACATGCCCATGACCGAGGACCGGCCACCGGACGACCCGGCCCGGACCGCGCAGGAGGTGGCGCGACTGGAACACCGGGTGGAGGCTCTCGGTCCGGTCAATGAGCTCGCGCCTCGGCAGCTCGCAGAGCTGCTGGACAAGACCGAGGGCATGCGCGCTGCCCACGCCGACACCACCGCCGCCCGTGAGGACATCGAGGCGGTGCGGACCCACCTGCAGCAGCTCGTGGAAGCCCGGCTCAGGACTGCGATGATGCGGGTGACGCGGGAGTTCGAAGATAGCTGGCGAGAGCTCTTTGGGGCCGGCCGAGCGACGCTGCTCAAAGTCGAGTCTGGTCCCGACACTGGCTGGGGGGTGGAGATGGAGGTCCAGCCCCAGGGCAAGCGGGTCATCCCCATGGCGATGCTCTCCGGTGGCGAGCGGGCGCTGACCGCGCTGGCGCTGGTCCTGGCGTTGCAACAGGTGTCGCCCAGCCCCTTCTACGTCTTCGACGAGGTGGATGCGGCACTTGACGAGGTCAATGTCGCCAACTTCGCCCGCGTGCTGGAGCGGCGGGCGCAGCGGAGCCAGTTTCTGGTCATCACTCACAACCTGACCACGATGGCGCGGGCTTCACAGCTGTACGGGGTGACCCAGGACGGCCGCGGGGCGAGCCGGGTCCTGTCGGTCCGCCTGGCCGAGGATGGACAGTCGGTGCGCGATCGGCGGGGACAGGAGCTGGTGGAGGCTCTGGTTGGAGGCTGACCCCCGGGAGACCCCCAAGCGGCGCTGGTGGCGCCGACTGCCGGCTCGGCTGGACCGGGTCTCGAGCCAGATGGGGCAGACGCTGCGGACCCGCCTGCGCTTCGGCCAGCTGGCGGGGGAGGAGCTCTACGACGAACTGTTCGAGCTGCTGCTTGCCAGCGACTGCGGGGTGTCCATGGCCGAGGATCTGGTCGAGGGCTTGAGGGAGCAAACGGCGCGCCAGCGGCTGCGCACCTCGGATCAGCTGCTGGCGGCGCTGCGCCAGCAGATGCTGGCCCAGATGGAGGGCTTGGACCGCGAGCTGTCGCTGGTCGGCACTCCCTGCGTGTGGCTGGTGGCGGGCGTCAATGGGTCTGGCAAGACGACCACGGTCGCCAAGCTGGCGACTCGGCTCCAGCAGCAGGGACTCAGCTGCCTGGTGGCTGCGTCCGACACCTTTCGCGCCGCCGCGATCGATCAGCTCCGGCGCATGGTGGCACCCAGTGGTGCCGAGGTGGTCGCCCACCAGCAGGGAGCGGACCCCGCGGCGGTGGTCTTCGACGCCATCGCGGCCGCCAGGGCGCGCGGCCGCGACGTGGTCCTGGTTGACACCGCGGGACGGCTGCACACCAAGGACAACCTCATGCAGGAGCTGGGGAAGATTCGGCGGGTGGTGGCGGGCCAGCTGCCGGGGCAGCCGGCGGAGTCACTGCTGGTGCTCGACGCCTACGTGGGTGGCAACGCGATCGCACAGGCGCGCGTGTTCGGCGAGGTCGTGGAGGCGACCGGTCTGGTCGTGACCAAACTTGACGGCAGCGCCCGCGGCGGCTATCTCCTGCAGGTGGAGCGGGAACTTCGGATTCCCGTCAAGCTGATAGGTTTCGGTGAGGACCGGTCCGATCTGGCCGACTTCGACCCGGCCGCGTACGTGGACCGGCTGTTGGCTGACGACGAGGCCGCCGGCAGCGGTCAGCGGGCCGGGATCTCGGCGGTGCCACCGGAGGTGGACTTCGGTTAGCCTGTAAAGGCTTTGACCTTGACAGCACCGGGCCTTGCCGACTCCCGCCTGCAGCGCCTCCGGCTATTGGACGTCTATGCCACCCTGCTGACCGAGCGCCAGCGCGAGGCGCTGCGGCTGCAGCTGGAGGAGGACTGGTCGATCTCGGAGCTCGCGGCGGCGATGGGATCCTCCCGGGCTGCCGCCCATGACCTCGTGCGCCGGGGGCTGCGGCGCATGGAGGAGGCTGAGCGGCAGCTGGGGGTCTGTCGCAAGCTGGCGGCCGCGGAGCTGCGCCAGTCAGAGCTGGAGCACCAGGTGCAGACGCTGCTGCAGCGGCTGGGCCAGACGGGGGGAGGCGGCTGATGTTCGACAGTCTGACCGATCGCCTCGGGCTGGCCTTCAAGCGGTTCACCGACAAGGGTCGGCTGACTCCGGAGGACGTCGAGGTTGGGCTCCGCGAGGTCCGCCTGGCGCTGCTCGAGGCCGACGTCAACTACCGGGTCGCGCGTGAGTTCATCGACCGGGTGCGGAGCCGGGCCGTGGGCCAGGATGTGCTGGAGAGCCTCACCCCGGGCCAGCAGGTGATCAAGATCGTCTTCGAGGAGTTGGTCACCCTGCTGGGTGGAGAGGACCGTGGCATCGCCTACAGCCCTGAGCCGCCGACCGTCATCCTGCTGCTCGGACTCCAGGGTTCGGGCAAGACCACGACGGCGGTCAAGCTGGCCCTCCTGGTACGGCGGGCCGATCACCGTCCGGCCCTGGTGGCCGCCGACCTCCGGCGTGCGGCCGCGATCGATCAGCTGCAGACGCTGGCGGCGGAGAACCAGGTGCCGGTCGTCGTGGCCGACGAGCGTCGGGGTATCGCCCAGGGCGTGTCCACGGCGGTCGCGGAGGCACGCCGGCAGGGAGCCGATGTCGTCCTCGTCGACACCGCGGGCCGCCAGCACCTCGACTCAGAGCTGATGGAGGAGCTGCAGGCGATCCGCCAGGGCTTGCGGGTCACGCACTCTCTATTGGTGGTTGATGCGATGACCGGGCAGGAGGCGGTCAAGGTCGCGGACTCGTTCCGCGAACAGGTGGGGGTGGACGGGGTCGTGCTCACCAAGCTCGACGGGGACGCCCGCGGTGGCGCCGCGCTGTCCATGCGCGCTGCGATCGGCCTGCAGGTCTGGTACTGCGGGGTCGGGGAGCGTCCCCGCGACCTCGAGCCGTTCCACCCGGAGCGGATGGCCCGGCGCATCCTCGGCATGGGCGACGTCCTCACCCTCATCGAACGCACCCGGGACGAGTTCACCCCCGAGGAGGCGCTCTCCGCCCAAGAGCGGTTACGGCAGGGCCGCCTGACGCTGGACGACTTCGTCAGTCAACTCCGCCAGATTCGCAAGCTCGGGCCGCTGGACTCGCTGATGGGGATGATCCCGGGCGGTCGGGAGCTGATGAAGCAGTCTGGAGCGGCCGTCCCGGACGAGGCTCAGCTGCGCAAGCTGGAGGCCATCGTCCTTTCGATGACGCCAGAGGAGCGGCGCCGCCCGGAGATCGTTGACAGCTCCAGGAGGCGGCGCATCGCCTCAGGAAGTGGAACCACGACCGTGGATGTCTCCCGGCTCATTAAGAGCTTTGGGCAGATGCAGACTGTGATGAAGAGCCTAACCGGGCAGGGGGGAAGGCGCCGGATCGCCCAGGAGCTCCTGCGCGGAGCGGGCGGCGGGATGCCGCTGCTCAAGGGTTGACTGGGGAGGCGTCCCGCTCCTCCCGGAGAATTTGGTAAGGAGATACACAGATGGCAGTCAAGATCAGACTCAAGCGCATGGGCGCGAAGAAGCGTCCCTTCTACCGGATCGTCGTCGCTGACGCCCGGTCGCCTCGGGACGGCCGTTTCATCGAGTCGGTGGGCTACTACGACCCGTTGCGCGAGCCCAAGGTGGTCAAGCTTGAGGACGAGCGCATCCGCCACTGGATGGCGACTGGAGCCAAGCCCTCGGACGCGGTCCGGGAGCTCATGGAGCGTGCGGGAATGCTGCCCGTGACCCCGAGGCCGGCCCGCGCCGGCAAAGACCAGCCGACTCCGCAGCCCGCCGCAGCGGCGCCAGCCACCGAGCCGGAGCCGGTGAGCACCGCCGAGGGCGCGGTGGACAACGGCGGGGGCACGGAGCCGGCCGCGGCCTCGGCCGACGAGCCCGCGGTGGAGACCGGTCCCGAAGCCGAGGGTTGACCGATGCCTGACTACGCGGAGCTGGTCCGCTACATGGTCGAGCAGATGGTGAGCGAACCCGACCAGGTGCGCGTGGGCGAGGAGCGGGATGGCCACCGGGCGCTGGTGGTGGTGGAGACCGCACCTGCCGACCTGGGCAAGGTGATCGGCAGGAATGGCCGCCACATCGAGGCGATCCGTATGGTGGTCAGGGCCGCCTCCCTGCGCAGCCGCGATCGGGTCCAGGTCGAGGTCCGCGATTGAGCGAGGGTGAGGCACGGGTCCGGGTCGCCCGGGTGGTCAAGCCGCATGGGCTGGACGGCTCTCTGCTGCTGGAGATGCTGGGCGGCTCCCCAGATCGGCTCGCCCCGGGCAGCGTGGTGCTGGTGGACGGCCGGAAGTGCGAGGTGGAGGCCGCCCACCCCGCCGCCAGAGGGGTCATCTGCCGCCTCGTCCAGGTCCAGGACCTGCCGACCGCCACGCGGCTCGCCGGCCACTACTTGGAGGTCGAGCGCTCCCAGCTCAGGCCCCTCCCCGAGGGGGAGTACTTCGACTTCCAGCTGATCGGGCTGCGCGTGCTCGACCAAGGGGGGGCGGAGAGGGGCGCGGTGATCGACGTCGAGGCCTATCCCGCCCATGACGTGTACGTCCTGCGGCTGGGGGAACGGGAGGTGCGCGTCCCGGCGGTACGGGCCGCCGTCACCGGGATCAGCCTCAGCGCCGGGACCATGACCGTCGCCGACCACTACCTGCAGGAGTGGGTGGATGCGGTTTGACGTCGTCACTTTGTTCCCGGAGGCCTTCCCCGGCCCGCTCGCAGTTGGCGTGGTCGGCCGTGCGCTGCAGTCGGGACGGATCGAGTTGGAGGCCCACGATCTGCGGCACTTCGGCATCGGCCCGCGGCGCCAGGTGGACGACATCCCATTCGGCGGCGGGCCGGGCATGGTTCTGCGACCGGAGCCGCTGTTCGCGGCCGTTCGCAGCGTGGCTGACTTGCCGGGGCTGGCCGAGCCCCACATGGTGCTGCTCTCGCCGGCCGGCCGCCGGCTCGATTCCGAAATCGCCGCGGAGTTGGCGCGGCATCCCCGCCTGCTGCTGGTCTGCGGCCGCTATGAGGGGGTGGATGAGCGGGTGCGCATCGGCCTCGGTCTGGACGAGATCTCGATCGGAGACTTTGTGTTGAGTGGGGGCGAGCTGGCGGCGATGGTCCTGATCGACACCGTCGCCCGCTGGGTGCCCGGCACCCTTGGAGACCCGACGTCCCTGCTCGACGAGAGCTTCGCGGAGGGGCTGGTCGAGTATCCTCACTACACTCGACCCGCAGTCTTCGAGAGCCTTGAGGTGCCTGCGGTGCTGAGGAGCGGCGATCATGCGAAGATCGCCGCTTGGAGGGCCGAGGCGGCGCGGCAGCGTGCTTCCCGGCTCCGCCCGGACCTGCTGGCCCCAGCTCGGGGGCCTGCTCACATGCATTCGGAACCCAGCGACAACCGGTCCCGGCCAGAGCCGGTTCCGGCACAGGAGGCCAGCCATGAACATCATTGATCTCCTCGAGGAGGAGCAGCTGCGTGAGGACGTGCCCGAACTCCGGCCTGGCGACACCGTGCGGGTGCACGCCAAGGTGGTGGAGGGCACCAGGGAGCGGATCCAGGTCTTCGAGGGGATCGTCATCGCCCTCCAGAGTGGCGGAGTGCGGGAGTCGGTGACGGTGCGGCGCACCGCTCACGGCGTGGGCGTCGAGCGCACCTTCCTGATCCATTCCCCGCGGCTGGCCCAGATCGAGGTCGTCCGCCATGGGCGGGTCCGGCGGGCCAAGCTGTACTACCTGAGGGGCAAGGTCGGCAAGCGGGCCAAGATCCGTGAGCGCCGTGAGGTCGCGCCGCGGGCGGTGGTCGCCCCGGTCGTCGAGGCCGAGTTTCCGGAGGCCCCGGCGGAGGTGGCGGCGCCGCGGCGCCGCTCGCTCCGGGCGCGTGCCAAGGCGGACTGACGACCGGTGCGGTTGCGAACGGCATTGCGGCTCACTGCGGCTTCACCCGACTCCATAGACTGATCCGGTGGCAGAGACGATGAACCGCGTCCTGGTGGTCTCCCGGCAGGCGACCAGATCACACCAGTTGGCCCAGGCGCTGGAGTCGCACGGCCTTGAGATGGTCGGCTTCGACGGCAGCGCGCACGCATTGGCGAGCCTCGATCACACGGACGCCCAGCTGGTCCTGATCGAGGTCCGCGGCGACGACCCCGACCTTGTCCCTCTGATCCGCCAGATCCGTTCGAGCATCTCCCATGCGGCGATCCCGATCGTCCTGGTCGCGTCCGACCACCGCTCTCCGCTGGTGGCTGCCGCCATGGACGCCGGAGCCAGCGAGCGGGTCCTCCCCAACCTGCCGGCCGACGAGCTGGCTCAGCTTATGCAGTCCCGCATCGCTGGAGCTGCGGCGCCGGCTCGGCCGACCAAGGGACAGGGTGAGCTGTGGGTGGTCTGCGGGCCCCGGGGCGGAGTGGGCCGAACCCTGATCGCGACCAACCTGGCGGCCCTGGCCGCGGAGAGCTACCGGGTGGCCCTGGTGGACAACGTCCCCCGCTTCGGATCCGCCCTGGTCGCCTTCAACCTGCCACCGCAGACACCGACCTGGGTCGAGTTGGCGGCGGTCGGACCCGACGAGGAGATCTTCGACCGGCTGCCGCGACATCCCAGTGGGGTGTCGGTCCTGCCGGCTCCAGCCCGCCCCGAGCTGGCCGACTCGGTTTCGCCGGCGGCCGTGAACGCCATGATCCTGCGGCTGACCCATTCCGCCGAGCTGGTGGTGGTGGACCAGGGCGGCCGCCTCGACAACGGCGGCATCGACATGCTCGAGAGCGCGGACCACATGCTGGTGGTGGGCACGCCCGACAATCCCGGTGTCTACTCAGTGCTGGCCTGGCTGCGCATCTGCGACCAGCTGAAGATCCCCCGGAGCCGGGTCGCGGTGATCCTCAACAGCCAGCTGCCATATCACCAGATCGATGCCGCCCGGGTCGCCAGGATCCTGGAGCAGGAGGTGCTGGCGGTTCCGAACATGGGGATCGATGGGGTGCGCTCCATGAGCGCGGGCGAGCCGCTGGCCTGGAGACATCCGAGCCATCGCTGGGTGAAGTCCCTCAAGGGGACCATGGCGGAGATCTCCCCTCTGCTGGCCACCAAGCTGAGGCGCTGAGCCAGCCCCGCTCAGCTCTGGCCGGTGGGCTCCTTGCCCTCGGGCCAGTACTGTTCCTCGACGATCTCGGAGTCGTCGAGTCCGCTCCGCCTCATGATGGACCGCGCGGTCGCGATCATGCCGGGGTGCCCGCACAGGTACACCATCCCCTGCCCGGGGAGGATGGGAAAGCGGTCAGCGTGCTTGCGCAGCACGTCCTCGGCCCGGCCGGTCTCGCCCCGCCACTGGGGGTCCGCCCACGGGCGGCTCACGGTGGGAACGTACTCGAACCAGGTGCAGCGCTCGGCGAGCGCCGCCATCTCACTTCGATACCCGAACTCCTCGGAGAGGCTCGCGCCCTGGAGCAGCACCACCCGCGGAGGCGGGTCGGCGGAGGGCGACGAATGCTCGAGATGCCTCAGCATGCTGGCGAAGGGAGCGACTCCGGTGACGGTGGCGACGAACATGTGGACCTTGTCCGGGTCGAGGCCATGGCGCATGAAGAGCCCCTTGGGGCGCCGGCGCATGAGCAGGGTCCGGCCCACCCCGAGGTCGAAGAGGTGTGGGGTCAGGGCCCCGTTGGGGATGCGCTCGATGAAGAACTCCAGCAGCGGCTCCTCGGGCGCGGAGACGATCGAGTACGGACGCTCCAGCACCCGCCCCGCGAGCTCGATCCCCAGGGTGGCGTACTGCCCCGCCCGAAAGGAGAACTCGCTCTCCGGGCGGACCCTGATCGCCCACAGGTCGGGCGCGAAGTCACGGCGCTCGACGATCTCGCAACACTCGTACTTCTCGCTGATAGAGTTCGGCAATCTCGAGGGCTCCTCTGACGATCACTCCGGAAGGGCCAGTGTATCGGCCGTTGTCACCGCCGCCGGCGCGGATTGATCGGAGGGCGGTTCGGGAAGCCTCTTGTTAGAATCGCCAGGCTTTCACCTCGGCAACCAGGAGCGGTACCCCAAAACTCATGCCAACTCGCAGCCTGATCATCGTGGAGTCGCCCAGCAAGGCGAGAACCCTAACCAAGTTCCTGGGTGACCAGTACGAGGTGCGGGCATCCATGGGCCATGTGGTCGACCTGCCCCGCTCCAAGCTGGGAATCGACGTGGACGCCGACTTCGCCCCGGACTACACCGTGATCAAGGGCAAGGAGAAGCAGCTCAGTGAGCTGAAGTCGGCTGCCCGGAAGTCGTCCAGCGTTCTGCTGGCCGCGGACCCTGACCGGGAGGGAGAGGCGATCGCCTGGCATATTGCCAACCAGCTCAAACTCAAGCAACCCCAGCGCATCGTCTTCAGGGAGGTGACCAAGCCCGCCGTGGAGGCCGCCCTGGAGCAACCCCGCCCCATCGACCAGAACCTGGTGGACGCCTACCAGGCGCGCCGCGCCATCGACCGCCTGCTCGGCTACAAGCTGAGCCCGCTTTTGTGGCGCAAGATCCGCAAGGGTCTTTCCGCCGGGCGGGTGCAGTCGGTGGCTCTGCGCTTGGTCTGTGACCGCGAGGCTGAGATCGAGCGATTTGTGCCCACCGAGAGCTGGAGTCTGGACGCGGTGCTGGCGACGGCGGCAGGCGCCGAGGTCAGGGCCCGCTACCAGGGTCCGGCGACAGGCAGGTCCGCGGCGCGCCGGGGCCGGGCCAAGGAGGCCGACGACGTGGTGGCGCTGCCCGACGAGGCGGCGGCCCGGCGGGTGATCGCGGAAGTTGATGGAGCCGAGTTCAGAGTCGCCGGGGTGGAGCGCAGGCAGGTGCGCCGCAATCCGCCCCAGCCCTACATCACCAGCACGCTCCAGCAGGACGCCTCGGCGCAGCTGCGGTTCAGCCCCACCAAGACGATGCGGATCGCTCAGCAGCTCTACGAGGGGGTCGAGCTGGGAGCGGAGGGTCCGGCCGGCCTCATCACCTACATGCGCACCGACTCCGCCCGGCTCAGCCCGCTGGCGGTCGAGCAGGCCCGGGCGTACATCCAGGAGAGCTTCGGCAAGCAGTACCTGGGGTCGGTGGGTGGAACCAGGAGGACCGCCAAGGCTCCGGTCGCGACCCAGGACGCCCACGAGGCAATCCGGCCCACCCTGGCTGACCGCACCCCCGAGACCGTGGCGCACTTCCTGAGCTCCGACCAGCTCAAGCTGTACCGTCTGATCTGGAGGCGGTTCACCGCCAGCCAGATGAGTCCGGCGCTGTTCGATGCCACCAGGGTCGATATCGACGCTGCCGGACATCGCTTCCGGGTGACCGGGAGCAGGATGGCCTTCGACGGGTTCTTGAAGGTGGCGGCCAGCGAGGAACGCCAGGACGAGCTCCTGCCGGAACTCGCCCAGGGGGACACCCTCAACTGTCTGGAGCTGATCCCGGAGCAGCATTTCACCCAGCCTCCACCACGCTTCACGGAGGCCAGTTTGGTCAAGGAGCTCGAGGAGCGCGGCATCGGCCGTCCCAGCACCTACGCCCCCACGGTCGAGGTGATCCAGACCAGAGGCTACGTCCGCCAGCAGGAGCGGCGGCTGCAACCGTCGCCGCTCGGACGCGCGGTCAACGAGGCCCTGACCGCGCAGTTCCCGGCGGTGGTTGACTTCGGGTTCACCGCCGAGCTCGAGGGAAAGCTGGACGGCATCGAGACTGGAGAGACCGCATGGGTGCCGGTGGTGCGCGACTGGTATCAGCCCTTCGCCAGGGTCCTCGAGCAGGCCCAGGAGACGATGCCCAGGGTGAAGGTCCAGGTCCAGAAGGCCGATGGCGAGTGCCCCAAATGCGGGGCTGAGCTGGTGATCCGCAGTGGGCGGTTCGGCGACTTTGTCGGCTGCAGCCGATATCCCGAGTGCGATTACATCCAGGGGCGAGAGGAGCGGGCCAAGGCCGAGGAGATCGGTGAGGCGTGTCCCCAGTGCGGCAAGCCCCTGGTCCGCCGGACCGGGAGGCGCGGGCCCTTCATCGGTTGTTCGGGGTATCCCAAGTGCCGCTATGTGCGGCCCGAGGCGGGCGCCGATGGCACACCGGCCCCCGCTCGTCCGGCGGCGGAGGTGACCGGCGAGAAGTGTCCGGAGTGTGGCCGCGACCTGGTCAGGCGGGTGGGGCGGTTCGGGCCATTCATCGCCTGCTCCGGATACCCCAAGTGCCGGTACCGGCCCCCCAAGGTGGCTGCCCAGCCGGAGGCGGCCAAGCCAAGGGCCAAATCGAGGCCAGCCAAGGAGCCCGAGCCGGTGGGCTGACCGCGGGGCGGTTTCCAGGTAGCTCGGTAGAATTTGAGGCACGTGGTATCGCAGTCGGACATGACCCCGCACGCGACCACCATCCTGGCGGTCCAGCGTGGCAACGAGATCGCGGTCGCCGGCGATGGGCAGGTGACCGTCGGCGATGTGGTGATGAAGCATCGTGCCCGCAAGGTCCGCCGGCTCCACCAGGATCAGGTGGTGGTCGGGTTCGCCGGCTCGGTGGCCGACGCCTTCACCCTGTTCGACAAGTTCGAGCGTCAGCTGGACCAGCACCAGGGCAACCTCCTGCGCGCGGCGGTTGAGCTCAGCAAGGAATGGCGGACCGACCGCTACCTCCGCCATCTGGACGCGATGCTGGTGGTCGCGGGTCAGGACCAGCTGCTGCTGCTGAGCGGGGACGGGGACGTCATCGAGCCGGATGACGGCATCGGGGCGATTGGGAGCGGCGGGCCGTATGCCCACGCGGCGGCCAAGGCTCTGATCCTGCACACAGACCTGCCGGCGGCGGTGGTCGCCCGACGGGCCCTGGAGATTGCCGCTTCGATCTGCATCTACACCAACTCGGAGATCTCGGTGGAGAGCCTTACCTCGACCAGGGGAGAGGAAAGTGCCGGAGGTTGATCTGCGGCCGCACGAGATCGTAAGCGCGCTGGACTCCTACATCGTGGGCCAGGGCGAGGCCAAGCGGGCGATGGCGATCGCGCTGCGCAACCGCATGCGGAGGATGCAGCTCGACGCCGAGCTGCGGCGCGACATCGTGCCCAGCAACATCCTCCTGATCGGGCCCACGGGGGTGGGCAAGACCGAGATCGCCCGGCGACTGGCGCAGCTCACCAACTCCCCGTTCATCAAGGTTGAGGCCACCAAGTTCACCGAGGTCGGTTACGTCGGCCGGGATGTGGAGGCGATCATCCGCGACCTGGTGGAGCAGACCGTGGCTCGGGTGCAGAACCGGCGGGTGGCCGAGGTGGAGCCGGAGGCCACCAAGCTCGCCGACCAGCGCATCGTGGACCGCCTCTTGGAGGTGGACGCGGGCCCGGACGGGGCTGCCGAGTCTCCTGAGGGCGCCTCAGAGCCCAAGCAGGAGCCGCCGGACGAGGCCGGCCGGCGGCTGGCCGCCCGCCGGCGCCAGGCCCGGCGACGTCAGCTGGTGCGCAAGCTGGCGGCCCGGCAGCTCGACGATCGCCAGATCGACATCGAGGTGGAGGAGTCCTACGCAGCGCCGGTCGAGGTCTTCTCCGGGACGGGATATGAGGAGATCGGCTGGTCCCTGTCAGATTTCTTCAGCCAGCTGGCTCCGCCGCGCCGTCGCTTGCGGCGGATGAGCGTGGCGGACGCTCGGCGAGCGCTCATTCAGGAGGAGACCGAGCGACTGGTCGATCTGGACCGGGTCTATGACGACTCCATCCACATGGTGGAGGAGAACGGCATCGTCTTCATCGACGAGGTGGACAAGATAGCCGGTCCCTCGGTGGAGGCCCACGGCCCCGATGTCAGCGGTGCCGGGGTGCAGCGGGACCTGCTGCCAATCATCGAGGGGTCGACCGTGAGCACTCGATACGGGCCGGTGGGGACCGAGCACATCCTCTTCGTCGCTGCGGGCGCGTTCAGCTCAAGCAAGCCCTCGGACCTGATCCCCGAGTTTCAGGGGAGGTTCCCGATCCGGGTCGAGCTGAAGTCGCTGGATGAGGCCGACCTGCGCAGGATCCTGGTCGAGCCCAGCAACTCCCTGACCAAGCAGTATCGGGCACTGCTGAGCACCGAGGAGGTGGAGCTGGACTTCGCTGAGGACGGGGTGGAGGAGGTGGCGCACCAAGCCTTCCTGGTGAACGAGCGTGACGAGAACATCGGCGCCCGCCGGCTCTTCACTGTCATGGAGAGGGTGCTCCAGGAGGTGTCCTTCGCCGCCGACCAGTTCCGGGGTCAGCGTGTCCGGGTGGACCGGGAGTTCGTGAGGACCAGGCTGGGCGATCTGGTCCGGGACGAGGACCTGCGCCGCTACGTGCTCTGAGGCTGCTTCGGGGCCGTTCGTCAGGCGCTGACCGGCTCCCAGCGGTAGGGGGTGGTGGTGCAGACGGCGACCAGTCCGAGCCGCTCCAGAATGGGGCGGCTGGTGGGTAGCGCGTCGACCTGGAGCAGGGAGAAGCCGCGGGCCGCCGCCAGGCGGGCGCGCTGCACCACGAGCGCCCGGTACATGCCCTGGTGCCGCCATCTCGGGACCACCGATCCCCCCCAGAGGGTGCCGAAGTCGGTCCCGGCCATTAACTCCAACCGCCCTGTGGCGACCAGCTCTCCAGCGACTTCGACGCCGAGCACGAAGACGTGATCGGGGAGGGCCCGTGCGGCCGCCTCACAGGCGGCCGCGTGATCGGTCTGGTCTTCTCCGAACGCCACAGACAGCTGCTCGCCCAGACGGACAAAGTCCTTCCCGGGGGTCAGCGGGCGCAGCCGGGCGGATGACGTGAGCCCGGCGTGATGCCGGGCGATATCGGCGCTGGCTCCCACCAGCACGGTTTCCTCAGCCTCCCTGCGGAAGCCGAAGTCGGCTAGGACCTCCAGGAAGGAGTGAGGGTGGTCGTGAGACCAGGTCTTCCACTCGAAGGGCCGCCCCAGCCGGGAGAAGAACTCGACCTCAGCGCTCACCAGCCGGCGCCACTCCGACTCTCCGAGTCCCGCCAGGCCGGTTGCCATGACCATGCCACTGCCGTCCTCCATCACGGCGACGACGAGCGGCCCTTCGGCTGTGACCTGAACCCCCGGTGAGTTCAGATGGGCGCTGGGACCGCGCAGCTGGCGGTCGTACGCGCGCAGCAGCCGGCGACGTTCGGCCACGAGGTCACGCGAGCCGCCGGCCGGGTGCGGCGGCTCTGACTGGCCCCCGGCCGGCGGTATATGGGGGCCCTGGCTCCGGTCCCGGTTGGTCACGTCGCAGAGGTTACGCCGCTGGCTTCGGCGAGAGAAGGCGCGGGGTGCGGTGCGGATTCGCTCCCCCGGCTCCGCTTGACCGGTGTGGGTTGGGGTGCGGCTGTGTTCGGGGACAGAGCCGTGGCACCCCGCGGCAGGCCGGGCAGCTCCGAGCGCTCGGGCATTTCGCACCCGCCACGTTCCTGCAACTCGGCCCCTGGGCCACCGGCCCCTCCCTGCGTGACCTCTTGAGCGCAGGCCTGCCCGCCCAGTCTCGCAAGGTCCCCGAATCCGAGGAGTGGAGCATTCCAGTCACTCGGCACAATCGGGTTGGCCGTTGCCGGTTGCGATGAGGCGCTGGAGGGACTCGACCACGTAGAAGTTCCAGGCTCCAGCGCAGGCCTCATAACATTCGAGGTCGGGGGTCAGGCCCCGGTGGGTGAAGTGCACCTCGGTTGCACCATCCCCTGGCACGATCTCGAAGACGACGTCTGTGCCATCCCACTCCGTGGGCTGGGAGATGAAGTTGAGTTGCGAGTCGTCGACGTGCCAGACCACAAGCCGATCCGGGACCAGCTCGGTGATCGTCTGCCGGCTGGAGTGGAGATCCTGGTATCTGTAGGTGAAGGTCGCCCCCAGGACGTTGGTCGAACCCTCGACCGCGCCGGACCACCACGCTCGCACATCGTTGATCGCGGCGAAGACCGCCTCCGGCGGCTGGGTCACAGTGAAGCTGATCGTCAAGTCGTTGCTCGCCACGTCCGTTGACCTCCCAATGGCGCTTGTATAATGCAAGTGATACTACACGTTCAACTTGCCTGATGCAAGTACCTGGAGTGAGGTGACCATGCTCGGAAGGACCTATGACCGTCAGGTGTGCTCGATCGCTCGGACCCTCGAGGTGGTCGGGGAGCGGTGGAGCCTCCTGATCGTCCGCGACGCGCTCTTCGCGCACGTGACCCGATTCAACGACTTCCAGCACAACCTCGGAGTGGCCACCAACGTCCTGACGACGCGGCTCGAGTCACTGGTGGCGGCAGGGGTGATGGAGCGCGGTAAGGGGGGGGGCCGGGCCGGCCAGGGCGAATACCTGCTGACGAACAAGGGACGTGACCTGGCGCCGGCCCTGATCGCCCTGACGGCCTGGGGCGACCGCTGGGCGAGTCCGGAAGGGCCGCCCATCCTCTACCACCACGCGGGGTGCGGGGGCCGGATCCGCCAGCGCCTGGAGTGCGCCGAGTGCGGGGACATTCCTGTGTCGGAGGTGGCGGTCCGACCCGGACCGGGAATGCCCGCTGAGTACCTGGCGAATCGCCGGCCGCGGCGGGCCTCACTTCCGGACGGACCGGCCGCACGTGGGGCGGGGGAATCCGTCCCCACAACGGGACCGGGCAACCTGCCCTCCTGAAGGGGCCGACCGAGTCACCGAACTCGCCCCGGGGGGGACCGGTGCCCCTCCAGGTGGCGCCCCCACCCGAAGACGGCGGCCGGGCGTGCCGTCCCCCAAGCAGCCGCGGTGGCTGAGGTTGGGTGGCTGGAGGTGGTTGAGATAAGATCTAGTGCGGTAGTCAAATTCGCATGCCCGCCGGACGACTTCCGGGTTCCCCTGGCGAGGGCCGGAAGTCGGGAGATGGTGGGCAGAGGTTGAACGCAAATGGAGGCACACCATGCCCGTAGCCACGCTCACTGAGCTGCTGCAGAACGGGGTTCACTTCGGCCATCAGACCAGCCGGTGGAACCCCAAGATGCGGCCCTACATCTTCGCCAGCCGCGGGGGGATCCACATCATCGATGTGGCGCAGACCGTGGACCTGCTCGGCGAGGCCTGCCAATTCGCTCACGACACGGTCGCCCAGGGGGGGCAGATCCTGTTCGTCGGCACCAAGAAGCAGGCTCATGACACGATCGAGGAGGAGTGCGCGCGCTCAGGCCAGCCCTATGTGATCAACCGCTGGATGGGTGGGATGCTCACCAACTTCGAGGTGGTCAAGCTGCAGCTGAAGCGGCTGGCTGATCTCTCCGAGCAGAAGCAGCGCGATGGCTTCGCTGGCATGATCAAGAAGGAGCAGCGCCACCACGAGGATGACCTGGCCCGGCTGGTCCGCAACTTCGGCGGGATCACGAACATGAAGCGGTTGCCGGCGGCGCTGTTCGTGGTCGACCCCCACAAGGAGCGCCTGGCGGTCACCGAGGCGAACAAGCTGAACATCCCCATCATCGCCATCACCGACAGCAACTGCGATCCCGATGAGATCGCCTACGTGATCCCGGGCAATGACGACGCGATCCGGAGTGTGCGCCTGATCGTCAGCCGGATCACCGATGCCATCGTGAGCGGGTTGGAGGAGCGGCATCAGATCGAGCTGGCTCAGACCCAGGCCGCCGCGGAGCGGGCCGCACAGCTGCGGGCGGAGCAGGAGGCGGCCGCAGCCCAGGCTGAGCGGGAGGCGGCCGCTCGCGCCGAAGAGGAGGCGGCGGCCGAGGCGGGACCGGTGTCCGCGGAAGACCAGCCAGCTGCCAGCCCGGCGCAGGAGGTGGCGGAATGACCCAGCCGATCACAGCGGATCTCGTGCGCCAGCTCCGAGAGCAGACTGGGGCGGGCATCATGGCGTGCAAGCAGGCTCTCACCGAGGCGGGCGGCGACTTCGAGGTGGCCCGCGACAAGCTGAGGGCCAAGGGACTGGCCTCGGCCGAGAAGCGCCGGGGGCGAGAGACCAAGGAGGGGCTCGTGGATGCCTACATCCACCCCGGTGGCCAGGTGGGCGTTCTCATCGAGGTGAACTGCGAAAGCGACTTCGTCGCCCGCACCGATCAGTTCAAGGCTTTGGTGCACGACCTGGCGATCCAGGTGGCCGCCCAATCCCCCCGCTGGGTCACCAGGGAGCAGGTCCCCGCTTCGGAGCTGGAACGTGAGCGAGCCATCTATCGGGAGCAGGCCGCCCAGGAGGGTAAGGGCACCGCTCACCTGGATCAGATCGTGGAGGGCCGTCTGCGCAAGTTCTACGAGACCTTCTGTCTCTACGATCAGCCGTTCATCCGTGACGAGGGGGCCAAGGCCAGGCGGATCGAGCAGCTCATCCAGGAGACCGTGGCCGCGACCGGGGAGCACATCACCGTGGCCCGCTTCGTCAGGTTCCGGCTTGGGGAGCGGCCGGATGAGACCAGTTCGGATGGTGCCTGAGGCCGCGCCGGTGGCCGAACTCGCGGCTGCCACTCTTGAGCCGGTGACACCTCGGTTCCGCCGCGTGGTCGTCAAGCTCAGCGGGGAGGCGCTGGTCGGCAACGGGGAGTTCGGGATCGACCCGGAGGTGCTTAGTCGAGTAGCGCTGGAGATCAAGAAGGCGCACGACATCGGAACCGAGATCGCGGTCATGATGGGGGGCGGGAACATCTTCCGAGGTCTGGCCGGAGCGCGCCGCGGGATGAACCGGGTGACCGCTGACCTGATGGGGATGTTGGGGACGGTGATCAACGGCTTGGCGCTGCGGGACGCGCTGGAGGCCCAGGGGATGCCGACCAGGGTGCAGACCGCCATCGAGATGCATCAGGTGGCGGAGCCCTACATCAGGGGGCGCGCGATCCGGCACCTGGAGAAGGGGCGGGTGGTGGTCTTTTGCGCCGGATCCGGCAACCCGTTCTTCACCACCGACACCCCCGCCGCCCTGCGGGCGGCGGAGATCGGCGCCGACATCCTGATCAAGGCGACCCGGGTCGACGGGATCTACAACGCCGATCCGGAACGGGATCCCAAGGCCGAGCGGTTTTCCACGATCTCGTACCTGGAGGTGCTCAATCTCGGACTCCAGGTGATGGACAACACCGCGGTCACCCTGTGCATGGACAACCGCCTGCCGCTGCTGGTCCTCGACCTCTTCAAGCCCGGCAATCTGGCGGCCGCGGTGCGCGGGGAGCCGGTCGGCACCCTGGTCACCGACCAGCCGGGGATCCGATGAGCGACGACATTCTCAGGATCGCCGAGGACCGGATGGCCAAGAGTATCGAGGCGCTGCACCGGGAGCTCTCGACCATCCGGACCGGGAGGGCCAACCCGTCTCTCTTGGAGCACATCCAGGTGGAGGCGTACGAGACCCATGTGCCCGTCAATCAGGTGGCCAGCCTGTCCGCCCCGGAGCCCCACCTGATCATGGTGCAGCCCTGGGACCGAAATCTGATCCAGGCCATCGAACGCGCGCTCCGGCGCAGTGACCTCGGGCTGAACCCCAGCAACGACGGCCAGGTGATCCGGGTGCCGGTGCCGCCCCTCACCGAGGAACGCCGCCGCGACTTCGTCAAGCTGGTCAAGCAGAGAGCGGAGGAGGCCCGGGTGGCGGTGCGCAACATCCGCCGCGACGACATGGAGCGGCTGCGTCATCTCGAGCACGAGGGCGAGCTGTCCGAGGATCAGGGGCAGCGGGCCCACGCCCAGCTGCAGAAGATCACGGACCGTTTCATCGAGCAGGTGGACGAGGTCGCCCACCGCAAGGAAGCCGAGCTGCTGGAGTTGTGAGCGTCAGCCGAGGTCCAGCCGATGGCTGAGGCAGCCTCCCTTCCCGTCCACATCGGGATCATCATGGATGGGAACGGCCGCTGGGCCAGGCAGCGCGGGCAGCGCCGCAGCGCGGGCCATCGGGCGGGCATCAAGGCGATCCGCCAGGTAATGAGTGCCGCCGATGAGGCGGGCGTGCACTGCCTGACCCTCTACGCCTTCTCCACTGAGAACTGGTCGCGGCCACGCTATGAGGTGGCTACCCTGATGCGGCTCTTTGAGGAGACACTGCAGGAGGAGGTCGACGAGCTGCACCGCAACGGGGTCCGGATTCGCGTGATCGGCCGCCGAGGGCAGCTGTCGGCGCGACTGCGCCGCCTCGTAGCCGAGGCCGAGACGCGCACCGCGGAGAACGTCCGGGGCCAGCTCACCGTCGCCATCAACTACGGCGGCCGGGCGGAGATCGTCGATGCGGTGCGGGCGCTGGCCCACACGGGTGCCGACCTAAGAGAGCTGGATGAGGAGCAGCTGGCGAGCGCGCTCTACACCGCGGGTCTGCCGGATCCCGACCTCATCATCAGGACCGCCGGGGAGATGCGCACCAGCAACTTCCTCATCTGGCAGGCCGCATACGCCGAGCTGTACGTCACCCAGACCCTGTGGCCGGACTTCTCCGCAGCCGACCTGCAGGCGGCGCTGGCCGACTACGCCGCCCGGGTGAGGCGGTTCGGGGGGATACCTGAGGGCCGATGAGGCTGCTCGTCCGCACCGTGAGTGGCGTGGCGCTGTTGGGCCTGTTGCTCCTGGCGCTCCATCTGGGTCTGACCGCGCTGGCGGTTCTGGTGGTCGCGATCATGGCCATCGGTCTGCTCGAATTTCGTCGGCTGTGGCGGGGTCAGCCTGTCGGACCCTCGAGCCTGGTCCTCTTTCCGCTGGCCGGCTTCTGGCTGCTGCGCTATGCCTACCCCGAGGTGCCCACGGCCACGGTGGGCCTGCTGGCTGCGGCTCTCGCCGGGCTGGCCCTGGCCCTGTTCCAGCGCCACGAACGCCACCCGATGGCGGGTTGGGCGCTCGGCTTGGGCGGCGCGGTGTGGCTCGGGTACCTTCCGGGCTGCATTCTGCTGCTGTACCAGGCGGGCGGCACCTCGGGGCGGGGGATGGCCCTGGTCCTGCTGGCGGTCGGGGTGTCGGTGCTCGGTGACAGCGCCGCTTACCTGATCGGGTCGTGGATCGGCAAGCACCCGTTTGCCCCCCGCGTCAGCCCCGCGAAGACCTGGGAGGGGGCGATCGCCGGGTGGCTGGTGCCCACCCTGGTGGCTGGTGGCCTGCTGCCCCTGGTGCTGCCGGCTCTGCACCAGCCGGTCGCCTTGGCGATCGCCGCCGCGGCTTCGGCGGCCGCGATCGCGGGAGACCTGGTCGAGTCCCGCCTGAAGCGAGAGGTCGGGGCCAAGGACTCCGGCCGCCTCATCCCCGGGCATGGCGGGGTGCTGGATCGGATCGACAGCCTGCTGTTTGTGGCGGCCGTCGTATACTCGCTCCTGGGGGTCGCACACGCGTTCTGAGATACTCGCCGTCAGGGAGTCCCCCTCGGGCCTACCGCCACGGCATCCGCAACGGAGGCACCGATGATGCCGGTCAACCGAGTGGTGGTGATCGGAGCCACCGGCTCCATCGGCCGGCAGGCGCTCGAGGTCATCAGCCGCTTCCCCAAGGAGTTTGAGCTGGTGGGAGCGGTCGGGGGTCGCCGGGCCGCCGTGCTCGCCGAGGCCCTGAAGCCGTTTCCCTCAGCCCGTGCGGTCATTGTGGATCCGGCTGATGAGGTTCCCGAGGGGATGCTGGTCGGGGTGGACGCCGCCTGCGAGCTGGTCGCGGGCGGGGCCGCGGACGTGATCCTGGTGGGTGGTGGTGGCGCCGGGGCGCTGCTGCCGACTCTGGCCGCGTGTGAGCAAGGTGGCGTGGTTGCGGTCGCCACCAAGGAGGTGCTGGTGATGGCGGGGGAGCTGGTGGCGGCGACCGCCGCCACCCATGGCACCACCATCCTGCCGGTTGACAGCGAGCACAGCGCGATCTGGCAATGTCTGCGCGGGGAGGAGAAGGACACGGTTGCGCGGCTTCTGCTCACCGCCAGCGGTGGGCCATTTCGGGCGACCCCGCTGGCGGAGATTCCAGGCGCCACCCGCGAGCAGGCGCTGGACCATCCCAACTGGCGGATGGGTCCCAAGATCACTGTCGACAGCGCCACCATGATGAACAAGGGGCTGGAGGTGATCGAGGCCCACTTCCTGTTCGATCTGCCCTATGAGGTAATCGAGGTCGTGATCCATCCGCAGAGTGCCGTCCACTCCGCCGTCGAGTTCTGCGACGGGACTTTGATCGCCCAGCTGGGGATCCCGGACATGCGAGCCCCGATCGCGCTGGCGTTGACCGGCGGCAGGCGGTTGCGCGGAGTCGTCGCACCGCTCCGGCTGGTGGAGGGAGCCAGGCTGGACTTCGAGCCGGTGGATATGCGGCGCTACCCGGCGCTGGGGGTGGCGCGTCGGGCGGCGGCTCGAGGAGGCGGGGTTCCGGCCGCCATGAACGCTGCCAACGAGGTGGCGGTGGCGGCGTTCCTCGCCGGTCAGATCCCCTTCGGAGCGATCGCGGAGGTCGTGGCGGAGGCCAGCGACTCCTTCCCGGCCCGGCCGGTGCGGTCGCTGCCGGAGATCCTGGACGCCGACGCGGCCGGGCGGAGCCTGGCCCGGGAGGTGATCGAGGCGCGCTCCCGCGCTCCCCTGAGGACCTTGGCTTGACCGGCTTTGTCCTCACCTGGCAGAGCGTCGGCGGGATCGCGCTGATGCTGCTGGTGGTTATCTCGATCCACGAGTTCGGACACTTTCTGGTGGCCAAGCGTGCGGGGATCCAGGTCGACGAGTTCTCGATTGGCTTTGGACCCCGGCTGCTGAGCCGGCAAAGGGGTGAGACGCGCTACTCGTTGCGACTACTGCCCCTGGGGGGGTACGTGCGGATGGCGGGCATGACCGGTCTCGAGGCGCCGGAGAAGAGCGGCGGCGACCGCGCCTTCATCCGCGCCAGCGCCGGCCGACGGGCAGCCGTGATCGCGGCCGGCGGCCTCATGAACCTGGTGCTGGCAGGAGCCATCCTCTCGGGGCTGGCGGCCTTCGGGGGCCCACCGCCGGCGGTCCAGCCCGGCGGGGCGCTGGCTCACGCCGGTGTTCCCAGCGGCTATCAGATCACCGCGGTGGGACGCCACCGCACCACCTCGCTGACCACCATCAGGAACTTGATCCAGGCGGACGCGGGACACCCCCTCAGGGTGGGGCTGGCCCCCTGGGGGGGCGGTAGGACGCGCTCCTACACGGTTGTCCCCGAGCTCCACTGGATCGGGGTCGCCAAGAGCCCGAGCATCCCCTTCGAGGCGAGGATCGTGGCCATCAACGGGCAGCCGGTCCCCAGTGCCACGCCCGCCGATCTGGCGCGCAGCGTGCCCGGCACCGGCCCTGTGCGCGTCACCTACCTGCAGGGGGGCAAGCGGCGGACCGCACTGGTGCCGCGCTCCCAGCTTCAGGTGGAGTGGCTGGTCGGCTACTACGGACCGAGCGGGAATCCCCTGCTGGCGAGTCTGGGAGGACCGCCGCAGCCCTGGTATCGGGCGCTGGGCACCGGCTTCACGGCGGTGCCGCTGCAGATTGGAGCCACCTTCGTGAACCTGTGGGCGCTGATCAGCCCCCATCACAACCCTAACCTGCGGCTGACGGGGCCTATCGGCATCGCCCAGGAGACCTCCATCGCGACCCAGATCTCCGGGGCGATCTACCTCACGCTGTTCGCCCTGATCAGCCTGAACCTGGGCCTGATCAACCTGCTGCCGATCCCGTTCCTGGATGGCGGCCACCTCTTCTTCATCATCCTGGAGTGGATCCGGCGGCGGCGCGTGAGCCCGCAGCTGGAAGCGACGGTCCATGCGGTTGGGTTAGCCTTGATAGTGATGCTCTTCATTTATGTGACCTACGGCGACTTGACCCACCTGAGCGGATGATCCAGCGCAGAAAGACCCGCCCCATCAAGGTGGGCTCGGTTGTGATCGGGGGAGCGGCCCCGATCTCGGTCCAGACCATGACCAAGACCCCGACCGAGGATGTGCAGGGGACCCTGGCGCAGATCGGCCGGGCCGCCGACGCGGGGGCGGACATCATCCGCGTAACCTGCGACACCGAGGAGGCCGGCCTGGCGCTCAAGCAGATCGTCAAGGAGAGCCCGCTTCCCATCGTGGCCGACATCCATTACGACGCCCCCCTGGCGCTGATGGCGCTTGACGCCGGCATCCAGTGCCTGCGGCTCAATCCCGGCAACATCCGCCAGAAGGAGAAGATCGCCGAGATCGCTCGGCGCTGCCAGGAGCTGGGGGTGCCGATTCGCATCGGTGTCAATGCCGGCAGCCTGCCGGATCGCAAGGCCCTGGCCCGGGGCCGCGGTGAAGGCGGTCCGGATGACGTCGCCCAGCGGATGGTGGATGCCGCCATGGGCCACCTGCGGATCCTTGAGGAGCTCGGCTTCCAGGACATCAAGGTCAGCCTCAAGGCCAGCGACGTTCTCACCAACGTCGCCGCCAACCGTCTCTTTGCGAGTCTGCCGAATCGCTACCCCCTGCACCTCGGACTGACCGAGGCTGGACCCACCTCGACCGGGGCCCTCAAGAGCGCCATGGGTATCGGCATCCTGCTGGCGGAGGGCATCGGAGACACGATTCGAGTCTCCCTGGTGGACCAGCCCGAGGAGGAGGTTAGGGTGGCCCGCCAGATCCTGGCCAATCTCCAGGAGAAGCCCACCGGCCCCAACCTGGTGGCGTGTCCCACCTGCGGGCGGCTGGAGATAGACATGATGCCGATGGTGGCCAGGGTGGAGCAGGCGCTGCAGCGCGTCAAGCGGCCGATCACGGTGTCGGTGATGGGCTGCGTGGTCAACGGACCGGGCGAGGGCATGCATGCGGACATCGGGATCGCCGGTGGCCGTCAGAAGGGGATCCTGTACCGCAAGGGGAAGGTGATCTCGACGATGCCGGAGGCGGACCTGGTCGACACCCTGGTGCGGGAGCTGGACCGCATCGCCACCGAGGACGCTGAGCTGATCGCGGCCGGAAAGGAGCTTCCGCAGGGACTTCCGGAAGGCTGACCAACGCTTCGTCTTGACTTCCATGTGGTCTGGTTGGCCCGGGTGAGGTAGCGTCGGGTGGCGGCCTGGAGCTGGTTCAGGTGGTGCCCGTCCCGGCGCAGGCAGGCCCAGTTGCTGGGCACTGAGACCGTGTCTTCGAATCTGGCATCCGGAGCCAGCTCACACCCATCTCCCTGCCGGCCTCTTCGGGTCTCCTGGGAGACGTCGAGATAAGGCCCCGCGGCCGGGCGCGCATCGGCGACTTCAGCAGCAGGAGTTCGACGGGTTCGATCGCGCCCAGAGGGTCCAACCGTTCGGGAAGGAGTCCAGCACTTCGACCGGCGCCGTGAACAGTACCTGGTGGTGGTCGCGGCCCTGGTGTCTATGGCGAATCCGTGAGAGTTGCTTTGGGGATGGTCGCCGGTTGGGTCAGATGGGGACCGCCACCTCTGCGCTGCCCAGGGTCCGCTGGGCCTTGGTCTGCCGGCACTCCCCGACAAAGGCGGTGAACAGCCTGCGGGCGAACTCGTACCCTGGCGCCAGCTCCTCCGGGTGAAACTGGACCCCGATCAGGAACGGCCCGGAAACGGTCTCGATGCCCTCGATCAGACCATCCTCGGAGCGCGCACTCGCGACCAAGCCTCGTCCCAACCGGTCGATCCCCTGATGATGCAGGCTGTTGACCATGAAGCGGTCGCCGTTCAGGATGCCTCCCAGCTGGGACTCTCGATCCACCCGCAGCTCATGGACCAGCCTGTCTCGAGGGCCGTGGCGGGGATGCTCCAGCTGCGACGGACGCTGAGATGGGAGATCCTGGTACAGGGTGCCCCCGAGGGCGACGTTGATCACCTGCAGGCCGCGGCAGATGCCGAGAACCGGGACCTGCCAAGCTCTGGCCATGTCCAGCAGCTGGAATTCGAGGTCGTCGAGAAGTGGGTCCCACTGCGAGGTGGGATGGGGGGTTGCCCCGTAGCGGGCCGGATCGACGTCTTCGCCGCCCGGCAGCAGGAGGCCGTCCACCCATTCGAACAGTCCCTGCGGCACCTTCCCCAGGGGAACCAGGAGCGGCGCTCCCCCCGCCGCCTGGACCGCTTCTATGTAGGCTTGGTTCATCATCTGGATCGGCAGTCCCTGCCCCAGATCGGGGTCGTCTCTGACTCCCATCCGCGCGGGGATGAGGATCACCGGCGAGGTGGTGTCGACCACGATCAGCCGACTCGGGCAGGGGCGGCGGCGTCCACGAAGCTGGCGATTCTGCGGACCGCCTCCTCTATGTCGGGCAGCCCCTGGGTGTAGGCGAGCCGGATGAAGCCCTCCCCGCCCTGGCCGAAGGCCTCTCCGGCCAGGGCGGCGACGCCAGCCTCTTGTAGCAGCCGCCCCGCCATCTCGCGGCTGGACAGCCCGGTGCCGGTCACGTTCGGGAAGGCGTAGAAGGACGCTGCCGGCAGCAGGCAGTGGATCCCGGGGATCGAGTTCAGACCCTGGACCAGAGCGTCACGCCGCTGCTTGAACTCAGCCACCATCTTGGCAACCGACTGCTCGGACGTGGGCGACTCTAGCGCCTCCACCGCCGCCAGCTGGGTGAAGCTGGCCGCGCAGGAGCTGGTGTTGATCAGCAGGGTCTCCATCCGCTGGGCGAGTGGCTGGGGCATCACTCCGTATCCCAGCCTCCAGCCACACATCGCGTAGGTCTTGGACAGCCCGTCCAGCACGATCGTGCGCTCGGCCATTCCCGGGCGCGACCAGATCGGCTCCGGCAGCTCGGTGAAGCAGATCCGGGAGTAGATCTCGTCACTGAACACGACGAAGTCGTGGGCGATGGCGAGCTCCGCCAGCCGGTCGAGGTCCTCGCGGCTGAGGACCCCTCCGGTGGGATTCTGGGGGGAGTTGATGATCACCATTCGCGTCCGCGGGGTGATCAGCGCCTCCAGCTCCTCGAGGTCCATGCCGAACTCCCGGTCCTCGCGGAGCCGGATCGGCCTGGCGACCGCCCCCACGAAGTCCGTGAGCGACCGGTACACCGGATAGCCGGGGTCGGGAAGGATCACCTCGTCGCCCTCCTCCACCAGGCTGAGCAGGGCGAAATGAAGGATGTTCTTGGATCCGGGGACCACCACCACCTGGTCCGCGCTGACCGGAACCCCTCCCCGTCGGGCCATGGTCGCGGCTATCGCCTCACGCACCTGGGGGATGCCGGCGGCCGGGGTGTAGTGGGTTGCCCCTGCGCGCATGGCGGAGTAGGCGGCCTCCACGATGTTCCCGGGGGTGTCGAAGTCCGGCTCGCCGATCTCGAGGTGGATGACCGACTTGCCGGTCGCTTCGAGCTTACGGGCCTGGGCGAGCACCTCGAAGGCGCTTTCTGTCCCCAGACGGTCCATTCGACTTGCGAAGCGCATGACCTACCTCCCGCCCGCGCCCGGCCGAGGGCCGGGTCCAGGACCGACTATGAGACCACCGTGATCTGCCCCAGCATGCCGAGGGTCTCGTGAGGGATGCAGAAGTACTTGTAGGTGCCGGCCACCGTGAACTTCAGGGAATAGCTGGTCCCGGGGTTGAGCGGGTGGTTCCAGCCGGTGGCGCCCGCGGGCAGCTCCGCGTTGGCGGGGTTGGCGGCGAGGGCCTTTTCGTCGGTGGTGGTGTGGAAGATGTTGCCGACGTTCTTCCATGTGATCGTGCCGCCCACCTTGAGGCAGACGGTCGCGGGCACGAACCGGAGGGCGTTGGTCGCGTCCACGGTCACGGCGGTCTGGGCGTTGGCAGCGGTGCAGCCGCCAGACGAGCTGGACGAGGTGCTGGTCGAGCTGGTGGAGGTCGAGGTCTGGGTGGAGCTCTGCCCCGGGATGGGTCCGGTGCCACAGGCGGCCAGGAGCACCGCGGCCGCCATGGCCAGCGCGCCAAACAGCATCGAGGGGCGGACAAAGGGCGGTCTGGTCATCGGTCCTCCTTGCAGCTCATCTGATCAGATGCTACCGCGCCGCAATGGGGGTGCGGGATCCGGCCGTTCAGGAGGCGGCCCTCAGCCTTCCCGAGACCTCGTCCGCCCCAGGGTCGGCGGATCCTGGGCTGACTCCCAGCGACTCCAGCGTCCAGTGCAGCCGGGCGTAGAAGCCGCGCGTGTGCGGTGAGCGTCCCAGGAGCAGCCCCCCAAAGTCGAAGTGGTGGAGCCACTCGTGGACCAAGGTGGTCGTGAAGGCTTGCGGCGCCAGGACCTGCTCGCGAATGGCGGTGCGATGGTAGATTCTGATCCCACACCGCTCCGGCGGCCTCCTCCCGCCCATGACCCGGCACCGGTAGTAACCATAGGTCTTCTGCACCAGTCGACCGGATGGGTCGGTGGAGTGGGTCTGCGCCCGGTCCGCGACGGTGAGCCGGGAGGTGGGCAGTCCGAAGCTCTCGTTGAGCAGCTCCAGGAGCGCTGACCCGATCCGCTCGCGCTCGTGGACGGTCTCGCTTGTCAGGAGCGCCTGGATTAGGATCTGTGCCCCGGCCGGTGGCAGGTGGGGAAGCCTCAGCACCTCCTGGCTCCGGCGGTAGTCGGCTGGGGTGCACTTCGATCTCGGCATGGTCGGCTAGAAGTTTAGGCGTGCCCCCCGCACCGGCTCTTCACCCATAGGCCAACAGTCCGGCGAATACGGACGTGGGCTCCTGGGGATAGGCCCGGACCCGGGGCAGCTCCCAGAGATTGCCTGAGGTCTCGGACCATGCGAAGCGTCCCAGCCAGTTGTCCTGGAGGCCTCCGACGTATCCCAGCTGGGCCAGCTGGGAGAAGAGCTGGTTCTGCCCCGGGCCGGTGGTGGCTGGAGAGGGGTACGGCCACAGCCCGCTGTAGGAGATGAACTGAATGGGGTACCCGGTGATCCCCTCCAGCTTCGCGGCGGTCTGCCCGGCCAGGAACTGGATCTCGCTGTTGGAC
>JAJYWT010000131.1 GCA_021791345.1 bacterium | reverse complement strand
GGGTCACCGGGTCTTCCTCCGGCAGCCCCAGCATCCGGTCCAGCTCCACTCCCGCCTGGGCCAGCTCGGCCACCACCGCCTCCAACTGGCGCTGGGTGAACCGCGGCAGCAGCTGGCTGGCGGTCTCTGGAGCGGGCACCCTGGCCACCGCCCGCAGCACCCGGCCCGCCTCATCCTCACGCAGAGGATCCAGGTGGGCCAGATGGCTGCCCCCGGCCAGGATGGACTCCCCAAGGCAGACCAGCAGCTCGCCGCCGCTCAGCCCCCGGCGCCGCTGCTTGAACTGCCGCACCCTCTCCACCGCCGCGTCCAGGCGCTCCACCAGCTGCAGCTTGGAGTTCAGGTCCCGGACCAGCAGCAGCCCGGCATGGCCGGTCAGGGTCGGGTCATCAGCGCCGCGGTGAACGGTGGGGACGGTTGCGCTACGCTTCACTCGCTGAGTGCCTCCTGCTTGGAGCCGATGGGCGTGTGTCAACCCCCATTTTCCAAGTCAGCGAGGCACTTCTCCTACCTGCCCCCAACCCTCCTACCCGACGCTATCCACTCCTTCAGGTCTGAGGGCCGATGTGGCCCGCCGCGGAGCCGAGCGTCCACCGTGACCATCAACCTGCGTGAAAGGTAGCGGCCAGCACGGCGCGAGGCACCGCCATACGCGCCCCATCCTGCCTCGAACTCACCACCTGCCTGAATTCGCCTTGCCCGGGCTCCAGCATCAGCTTGGAGGCAGGCCCCGGGCCGCGGGGATCCGGTCCAGGGCTATCGCCACAATGACTCCGACCACCAGCCCGTTGCCCAGCAGCAGTCGGAGGATTCCGGGTGTGCCCTGGAACGTCGCCACGGGCACGGAGAAGATCGCCAGACCTAGAAGCAGCGGCACCGCCACCCGGACGTGCTGCAGGTCCGGCCTGGCCCGCGGTCGGAGGTTCTCCAGCCCCAGGACCATCAGCGGGACCGTTGTGACTAGGAGGCTTGCCGCCGCCACGGACGCCGGGATCGATGCTAGGACCCCAGCCGTCGGCGGCGCTGCGGCCACCGCTGCTGTTGTCAGGCACCCAGCCAGGAACGGAGCACGTCTGGAGCTTCGGGTGAGGCGGACCACGCCGGCGCTCGACGACAGCGAAATCAACCCCAAAGAGCCGGCCAGGCCGGCGACGGTGTTGCCCACCGCCGTGACGAGATTCGTGCGGTCAAAGAGCCGTGGGGTGGCCTCGACCGGTGTGTCCACAGTGGCGCTTGCCTGAGATACCGCTCGGACCGTGGCCACGGTGTTGGAGGTGTTCACCAGTCCGGCAAAGATGCAGGTGACGACTACCCCGAGATTGAAGCTGAGTCCCCAGGCCGGCAAGGCGATTCCCGCCGGCACCGCGCCGATCCGGGAGGCGCCGAAGGCAACGGCCAAGAGCCAGCCCACCATGAGCCCGGCCAAGAGAGACAAAGACCTGAGGCGCCGCGAACCGCGGGTGGCGAGGAGGACGGTAACCAAGATCACAACCCCACTTCGCGCCAGGGTGATCCCGTTGAGCCGCCCATCGGCCACCACCGCCTGGGGTACGAAGACCGAGCCGAGCTGGACGCTCAGCAGGATCAGATAGACGGCCATCACTCGGTCCGTGAAGAGCCGTTGCAAGTAGGACACCGCACCGAAGAAGCTGAGTGCCGCCAGCACAACTCCAGTGCACATCAGCGCCAGCCGGAACTCTGCAAGGGTGGTGAGCAGGCGGTGGGGGTCCCCGAGACTGACCTGGGCCAGGGCCGCCATGACGCTCAGCCAGAGACCAGCCGGCCCTTCGACCGCCGTCAATCGGTGGCCCCGCAGCGCTTGCAGCGCGGAGACGAGGCAGGCGATGACCACAGTTCGTTGGACTAGGCCGGCGGTGGCCGTCGAGCTCAGGAGAAAGAGGTGCCCCACCACGATCGGAGCCGCGACCGTGTTGGCGAGAATGAACCCGATCCAGGGCCCCGCTTCGACGGCGTCTCGAGCGGCAGACCCCAGGCCGTGCGCTGCGGGCCGTCTCAGCACCGCGGGTGGTCAGCATGAGTTCTCGGCCACCTCGGCCATTGCCGAGTGCCTCGCCTGCGGCTCACTTTGCGCCACCCCACTTCGCGCAGCCCCCGGGCCGACACTCTAAGCGTCACCGGATCGGGCGAACCGCTGGGGCGTGTGTCGCCGAGTCGCCCCGCCTTAGTCCAGGGTTACGCTCCGCGCCTCGCCCGGTCAAGTGCCCCGAGGACAGCAGACTCATGGGAGAGAGGGGACAGCCCCCCTCCGGACCGTCATCGGGCTGCCTCGCGACGTGCCGCCCCACGGGCCCCGCCGCCGCTCAGAGCTCCAGCCGCCGCACCAGATTGGACTCGGCGATCACTCGGCCTCGGGAGATGACGTACGGCCGCGGGTACCTGTAGCGGATGGCGTCTCGCACATGCCTTGCGTCATGTACGATCAGATTCGCCTCCGCTCCCACCGCCACCTCCAGCGGCGGCAGTCCCATCACCACGCCCGCGTTGGTACTCACCATGTCGAAGGCCTGTTCCATCCCTTCGGGATAGGCGAGCCTCGCGGCATGCACCACGCAGAAGGCCACCTCCAAGGGGTCCGGTTGCCCAAACGGGTAGTAGAAGTTGTCGATGTCATCCTGGCCCGCGGCAACCAGAACACCCGACCGGAGGAGCTCCGGAACGGCGGTGTAGCTACCCAGCAGGTTCACGTGGGCATTGGCCACGATCGCCACGCCCGCTTGGCGGAGCAGGCCGATGACCCGCACCCGGTGCTCCTCCGGATACTGCGCCAGAGCCCCATTGTGGCTGGACGCCACCGCTCCGCCGAACTCGGTCCTGAGCTTGGTCACGGCGACCATCTCCAGGGTCCGGGCCGACGGATCGGAGGTGTCGTCGCAGAGAAAGTGGAGGTCTCGGTGAAACTTCGAGGCCAGGGCGAAGCAGAAACTCACGTGCCTCTGCATGTCGGCCTCGGTCCACTCGACGAAGGGGATGCCTCCCACCACGTCGGCGCCGAGCTCCATGGCCTGCTCCATGAGCGCATCCGCTCCCGGGTCAGTCCAAATCCCCTCCTGAGGGAAGGCCACCACCTGCAACGCCATGACTCCGCGCAGTTGCTCGCGCACCCGGATCCCGGCTTCCACGGTCTTCAGCCCCGCGTGGGTGTCAACGTCGCAGAACATCCGCATCGCCAGCACGCCGTTGCTCGCGGCCGTCCGCAGCGCCCGCAGCATCCGCTCGGCCACCGCATCGACCGTGTACTGCTCCTTGAACAGCCAACTCTCCCAGAGAGGGATTACGTTGGGGTGGACGAACTCCATGTCCCCCATGCCAGACCGTGCCTGGCCACGGTACTTCGCCAGAACGGATTCATCCGGCGGCTCCGGGCGTTGCTGGTAGTCGTACCGTCCAGTCAACTCGCCAAAGAAGGACTTGTCGATGTGGCAGTGGGGGTCGGCGAACGGCGGGGTGACCAGCCGCCCCGCAGCATCGATCGTCCGGTTAGCGGCTTCGGGGATCGACTCGGCCACTTGCACGATCCGACCGCCTGAGATGCCAATGTCCAGCAGGTGCGGCACCCCACGCAGCTGGGCCGATGCCACCTTAAGTTCGAAAGACATGTTGGGCTCCTTTGACTGCGGGGCTGATCCCCGGCTGACCTGGCCCGCTAGGACCCGGCCGCAACCACTCGACTCATAGCGGCATCGTGCAATGCCACCGCCAGCTGCTCGTCCACACCTGTCAGGGCGCCGGCCTTCACGATCAGACGCCCCTGGACGACGAGATGCCGCACCGCTCTGGGCCACGCTAGGACCAGACCGGCAACTGGATCGTTTTCCGTGCCTGCGGCCGCGACGCCATCGCGGGGCCAAAGAGCGATGTCGGCCTGGCTGCCGGGCGTCAACTGTCCGATGTCGGTGCGACCCAGGGCAGCCGCGCCACCGCGGGTCGCTAGCCGGATCGCCGTCCGGGCCGACATCAGTCGGGTCCGCTCCCGAAGCCTCGAGAGCAGGAGCGCCTGGCGCGCCTCCCCGAGAAGATGGCCCGAGTCGTTGGACGCGCTCCCGTCCACCCCCAGGGAAACCTGAACTCCGGCGTCCAACATCTCCAAGATCGGCGCCGCCCCGGAGGCGAGCCTCATGTTCGAGGTCGGACAATGGGCCACTGAAGTGTGGGTTCGTGCCAGCGCGGCGATCTCTTCCGAGTTCACGTGCACCACGTGCGCCAGCCACACGTCCGGCCCCAGCCAGCCCAGATCCTCCAGCCTCCGAAGTGGCCGGACCCCCCAGCGCTGGAGCGAGTAGGCCTCCTCCTCCAGGACCTCAGCGACATGCGTGTGGCGCCGGAGGCCGAGGCGACGCGCCAGGGCGCCGGCCTCCTCCAGGAGCCGCTCGCTGCAAATCGTCATGGAGTTGGGCGCTAGGCCGACCTGGCACATCGACCCGGGGGACGGATCGTGGAACGCCGCCGCAGCCGCCTCCATGTCTGCCAGCACCTGGTCGGTGTCCTGAACCAGATCTGGTGGGGGACTGCCTCCAGCCTCGAGGCTGACGTCGACCGCGCCGCGGGTGGGCGCAAATCGGATCCCGAGCTCCCGGGCAGCTCGGATCTCCGCGCCCAGCAGAGCGAGAGAAGGTCCGGCAGCCCTTGGGAAAGCGTACAGGTGATCCGCACTGGTCGTGCATCCTGATAGGGCGAGTTCCCCGAGTCCGACCAGAGCAGTAGCGTATACCGCCTCTTCGTCGATCTGACGCCAGTACGGGTAGTTGAACCCCATCCACTCAAGGATCCGGGAGTTTTGGGCGGCGGGGAGCACCCGGGTAAGGGTCTGGAAGAGATGGTGGTGCGTGTTGATTAGCCCGGGGGTGGCGATGAGGCCACCGCATGCGAGGACTTCAAGGTCTGGCGTGGCCGCAGGCGGAGTCCCGCTGCCCACCTCGGTGATCCAACCGTCCTCCACCACCACGTAAGCGTTCCGAAGTTCGGTGCCCTGGTCGTCCATGGTTGCCAAGACGTCGATGTCACGCAGCAACAGCCGATTGGAAGGCGTCGACTTCACAGCTCCTCCTCGTCCACTTGCGGATCCCAGCTCAGTTCGCCACCTCCCCAATGCCTGAGCGGGTGCCGGGCGGGCCAGCCGGGGTCGCCCACTCACCTTGCTGCTCCATTGCCGAAAAGAGGTTCTTGGCTGCCCACGCTTCGTCGACATTCACCAGCTGTCCATCCCGCACCACCCAAGATCCCTCGACCAGCACGTGGGTCGCCTTCGGGGGCCAGGCGAGAACCAGCGCGGCCGCGGGGTCGTTGGCCACGCCCGCAGCGGCGACCCCCGACTGCCGGTAGAGGGCTATATCGGCTCGCCGGCCAGGTGCCAGTACCCCGAGGTCACCCCGATGGAGCACGGCTGCGCCGAGGCGGGTGGCCATCTCGAGGACGCTCCTAGCATCCAGCATCGGGCTCGCCTCCCGCAGACGGGAGACCAGCAACGCCTGCCTGGCTTCTCCCAGCAGATTGCCCGCGTCGTTTGACGCGCTCCCATCGACACCAATCCCGACCCGCATGCCAAGCTTCAGATAGCTGGCGATCGGCGCTAGCCCGGCGCCGAGCCGCATGTTGGACGTGGGGCAGTGGGCCACCGCCACCCGTGCCTCGGCCAGCAGGGCCTGCTCGGACGGGGCCACGTGTACGGCGTGCGCCAACCAGGTTCGGTCGTCCAGCCAGCCCAGCTCGGCCAGGCGCTGCACTGGTCCGCTCCCGTAGGTGGCCTCACAGTAGGCGACCTCACCCACAACCTGGCTGCAATGAGTGTGGCGAAGGACACCGTGCGTTCTTGTCATGTCGGCCATTGCCCGCATGAGCGGCTCCCCTTCGGGGCTGAGGGCGTCCGCGCCGAGCGCCACCTGACTCATCGATCCGCTGCCGGGGTGGTGGAAGCGCCCGATGGCGTCCTCCATCTCCCCCAAGGTGCGGTCCAGGGTCTCGGCCAGCGCCGCGCCTGGGTGGTCGGCTGCCCGGTAGCCGGGATCGACGGCTCCTCGGACCACATGTATGCGCATTCCAATCTGTCCGGCGGCCGCGACGGTGGCGGCGACACACTCGACGGACGCCCCAGGCGAGGATGGGAACGCGAACATGTGGTCCACGCAAGTGGTACAGCCGCTCAGGGCCAACTCGCCGAGGCCCGCTAGGGCACTTGCATACGTCGACTCGGGTGTAGTCCGCGCCCAGATCGGGTAGAGGGTGGCCAGCCAAGATTCAAGCGGGGCATCCTGGCAGGCGGGCAGGCATCGGGACACCAACTGAAAGAGGTGATGGTGGGTATTCACCAGCCCTGGTACAGCCAATAGGCCTTGGCAGGAGACCCGGGTCGCCCCTTCCCATTCCCGGCTGGGCTGTCCTGAGGACACGACCTGCACGACCCCGTCGCGGATGCCGATGTAGGCGTCCTGAATTTCTCTGCGCTCGTCGTCCATGGTGACGACGGTGCCGATCTCCTCCAGGAGCAGAGCTCCCGCGCTCACAACGCCAGTTCCCATCGAGGCAGCGGGACCAGCCGTGCCTGCCCGCGGGCCTCAGTGTCGGCCAGCTCTGGGCCACCGGGAACCCGTCTGTCCGTCCGCTGAGCGGCCCGGCTCCACCTCGCGTCCCGTCCCACCGATCTCAATCCATGTACGCCCCGCCATTCACGGACACGGCTTCGCCCGTAATGAAGCCTGCGTCCGGGCCGGCAAGAAAGGCCACCACTCGGGCCACGTCCTCGGGCAGCTCCAGCCGCCCCATCGGGGTGTCGCGCACATACGAGTCCAGGACCTGCTCCTCACTGATTCCCCGGAGCCGCGCCTCCCACTTGACCTCTCGCTCCTGCATCGAAGTGGCCACGAACCCCGGGCACACGGCATTAACCCTGATGCCAAACTCGGCCAGCTCCAACGCCATCGCCTGGGTGAGCCCCACGACCGCGAACTTGGAGGCCACGTAGTGGGCAAGGAAGGGCACCCGACCCTGCTTCCCAGCCATAGACGCGATGTTGACGATGGAACCCCTGGTGCGCTGCCTGATCATCCGCCGCGAAGCTTCCCGCCCGCAGAGGAACGCCCCCCTTGAGTTGACAGCGAACATCCGATTCCACTCCGCCAAGGTCAGGTCCACAAAGCGCCCCATGGTCGACACGCCGGCGTTGCACACCCAAACCGAGATCGGGCCAAGCTCCGCCTCCACCAGCGACGCAGCCTCGTGAACCGACACCGCGCTGGTCACGTCCAGGGTCGTATGGAACGTGTCCAAGCTCTCCGCGACCGCGGCCGCCGCGGTGGCACTCACGTCAGTCACTCCGACGGTGAATCCGCGCGCCGTCAATTCGCGAGCGACCGCGGCTCCGATCCCGGAGCCCGCACCGGTAACCAATGCGTTCATTCGCCTGCACCCCTCAACGCCGGGTAGAGCGCCCGGTACTTCGAATAGCCCTCCGCGTACTGGAACTGGTCCTCGGGATCCACCCGAGACCGCAACGTCACGAAGCGTTCGATTTCGTCCCATCCACCAAACGCGCCAGCGGCCAGACCCCCGACGAATGCCGCCCCGACGGCCGACGCGTCCGGAACCTCCAGCGTTTCCAGCTGTGCCCCGAGGATCCCCGCAATGATCTGGACCCAGAGCCTGGATTTAGACCCCCCGTCCGCAATTCGAATGCGCCGTGGCGTAAGCCCATGCTCCGCCAGCACCTCTAGATGGTGGCGGAACGCGTACCCCACCGACTCCAGTACGGCCCGAAATACATCGCCCCTGGTCGTGCCGAGATGGAGCCCGGTGAAGGCGCCCCTCGCGTCGGGGTCGTGGATGGGAGTTTTTTCGCCTAGGAAGTAGGGCAGACAGGTAACCCCTCGGGCCCCCGGCGCACTCTCCGCGGCCTCCGCATCCAATTCGGACAGGCTCGCTCCCCTGGCGAGCTGCCTTTGAAACCACCTCACCAGCGTCCCGCTGGAGGCCATGCAGCCATTGGGAAGCCACAGGTTGGGCACCACGTGGTAGTCCAAGTACAGGCGTCGATCCACCACGGGTTCTGTGGTGCACATCAAGATGTCGCCGGCGCCCCCTAGCTTTACCAGCAGATCCCCCTCTCGGACCACTCCCGAAGCTAGGGCCGCCGACACGTGGTCAGCGCCCGCCGCGGTCACCGGGGTCCCCTCCTTGAGCCCCGTCTCCTGGGACCCCGAGCGGGTCACCCGTCCCACGACCGCGCTGGCGTCGCGCACTGGGGCCAGCAGCCCGGCATCGCACCCACATGCCTGAAGTACGTCGGCTGCCCAGGCCCGAGTTTGGAAGTCGTAGAGCCCACTCTCGAGCGCCCAGTTCGACTCGATCGAGTTAGTGTTCGTGAGGCGGTAGACGATGAAGTCGTAGGACCCGCAGATCTGCCGTGTCTTGGCCCATACGCCGGGCTCATGGTCGGCGATCCACAGGAGAGTCGGCCCCACCGACTGCTGGGTTATCGCTGAACCGGTCCGCCTCAGGATATCGTCCTCGTCAAGCCGGCCCCGCAGCACTGCGATCTCCACACCGGCCCGCGCGTCGTTCTGTTGAATCGAGGGCATGAGAGGCGCTCCCTCTCCATCCAGCAGGATTACGCAGGGAACCATGCCGCAAACGCCCACGCTTGCGACCTCATATCGGGACGTGACCTCGCTGCAGATCTCGCACACGTTGCGCCACCACTGCTCCGGGTCCTCCTCGAACCACCCAGGGGCCCGCGAGGCCGGAGCGACCGGACGGCTTAGCGACTCCACGATGCCAGACTGCGGGTCAAGCACCACCCCCTTGGTGGAGGTGGTCCCAATGTCTAGCCCGAGTACCACGCTCACCGCCCGGCCGCCCTCAGATAGGAGCTGACCCGCTCAGCGCTCACTGGCGCCCAGGTGTCACCGTTAGCCTTGAGCCCCGATCCAACGATCGCGCCATCGGCGATCTCTAGGAACCGGCCGATATTGGCGGCGTTGGTGCCCGTGTTCACCAAGACCGGGACGGCTCCGTCGACACCCTCACATGCGGCCCGCACGGTAACCATGTCGGGCTCGCTCCCAGCCATGGACCCGGAAACTAAGATGGCGTCGGCCAGGCTGGAGACTACCGCACTGCGCGCGACCTCGGCTACCGTGCGCCGCCCCAGGGAGGATGCGAATTCTGGGGTAATGTTCATAAAGATGAGCGTGCCCTCGGCGCTCAGCTCGCGGCGTCGCCGCAGAAGGCGCCCCGCGTCCGGATGCCAAAGTCCCATGTCGGACTCGTAGACTCCAGTAACCACTTCGCGCACGAAGGCGGCTCCGGTCACGGCTGCGACCGACAGCGCCGCCTCGGCGTCCCACAGGTAGTCGACGCCGAAGGGTACCGTCGTGGGCGCCAGCTCGCTGACAGCCCGGGCGAGAGCCGCCACCCCCGCGAGATTGGCCTGCAGGGTGTAGGGGCGATCCCCCTCATTGCAGAACATGACAGCGTCGAAGTCCGCGTCGAGGAGGATCGCCAGGTCTTGGCGCAGGGATTCCAGGATGCCGTCCATCCCCCGAGCGGCGTCGTACAGGGGCGCGCCTGGCAGGGGCAGCAAATGGGCCATCGCGATGAGCGTCTTTTCGCCGTGGAAGACCGACCGAAATCTGCTAGTCATGCCAGGATCACCTCCACGCCTTCTGATCGGATTGCATCCAGCGCGCCCCCATCGGCATCTCGATCGGTAACCAAGTACCGGGCAGCCGTGAGCGGCCCTACCCGTGAGAACGCGATCCGCCCGAGCTTGCTGTGATCGGCCACTACGACGCACCGGCCGGCCGATGCGAGCGCACACCTCTTCACTCTGGCGTCAGCCGGGTTGAACTCGGTCAGCCCGTGGACGGGATGCACACCCCCAACCCCCATGATGAAAGTGTCGAAGCGGAAGTCGCTGAACGCCTTCTCGGCCAACTCTCCGGTCAGCGAAAGTTCTCCGCGGCGCAGGACCCCGCCCGTAGTCATCAGCTGAATGCCCTCCTGATCCTGTAGCACGCTGAGAGCGCGCAGGCTCGGTGTCAGGATCGTCAGATTGCGGCGCCCGACCAGGGCGGCGGCGACCTGCATCGCGGTCGTCCCGACGTCAAGGATCACGGTTTCCCCGTCGCCGACAAGGCTGGCCGCCACCGCTCCGATCCGCTGCTTAGCCTCGACGTTCCGTTCGGCACGGCCTGAAAATGGCTGTTCATAGCTGGTGGATGCGGCGGCCACTGCGCCGCCGTGGACACGGACAGCCAGCCCCGCGCGGGCCAGCACCTGGAGGTCGCGGCGGATCGTCATCTGCGACACCTTGATCGAACCGCTCGCGTCCGACACGCCCACGGCCCCACGTTCCTCGAGGAGCTTGAGCAGAAGTTCCCTGCGCGTCTTCACGTCCATAGTGCGCTAGTGTACATAAAATAGTGAGCGTTTGCAATGCTGTCGCGGTTCAATCCGCGCTATCAATGCGGTGTCGGGTTGGCACCAGTAGCGCCTTTCAAATTCGCCCGGGGCAGATTCGCGCGCGTAGGTCCATCCGTCAACTCGAGGCCGGCACCGTCACTCGGCTGACTGGTCCGCGCGCCGATACTCACAGTCCCGAATCAGCATTGCCCTTGGAGGCAGCGGAGCGGGAGCTAGACGCGCGGGACCCGGTAGGGTTGGGCGGTGCCAGCTGAGCCTGGACCAGAGGCGGCACCGCTGCTTCGCCGGTGCCGCCCCTCCAGGTGATAGCGAACTGCCTTCGCTGGGGACGAAGGAAACTGACTCGCTCCTCGCCGGTTGACCTACTCTTCTGCGGAAGTCTCCTCGGTACCGGCCCGTGCCGCAGTGACCGCGCCGAGGAGGCCAGCCAGCTCGCCTGGCTCGGGTGTGCGCCCTAGCTGCGCCTTCGAGAAGAGCAGCACGCCGTCGACCGATACCTCGAAGCGCCCACCGGTTCCAGGCACGAGCCGGAGCTCCCGGATCTCGTGCACCCAGCTTGCGAGCAACTCCTGCACCGCCGCCACTGCATCGGCGCGCAGGTCGCACGGAACGCAGAACTCTATCTCGATCGACCGAGTCCCCTTGACGTCCATCGAGCCTCCTTGGCGACACTTGCGTCCAACCCGCTCTGGGCTTGGAGATGACCTACTGACACGGCGACTATAGCGTTGACGCTTCCTCAGTGCCCGGAACCGGCAGCGGCCTCATGAACCGAAGTACCGCAAAGTAAAGTCCACCGGTCAGAAGTAGCCCCACAAATACGCTGATGTCGGCGCCCCCGAGCCACATCTTGGTCAGAGGGCTAGCCCACAGGGCGGAGTTCGTGAACAGGAAAGCGCCCACCGAGCCAACGATCCAGCAGCCAACGGCAGCCCAATTGATGCCGTTCCGATACCAGTACTGGCCCCCCTTGATACGCAGAAGGTCCTCTCCCGAGTATCCCTGGCGCCTCAGCGACAGCCGGTCCAGGGCATCAACCATGTAAATGGCGCTCCACGAGGCGATCCACACCACCTCAAGGCTGAGGAAGGAGGTGAAAGTGGAGGAGAAGTTGGTGATGAGGATCGCATACAGCGCGACCAGCACCGAGATCGTCCCGTCAATCAGGATCGTGCGGGTCCGGGGTACTTTGATCCCCAATGCCAAGAGGCTAAGTCCCGATGAGTAGCTGTTGAGGAAGTTTGAGGTGAGCTGTCCAGCGATGGCTGTCACCAAGAAGGGCACCGCCATCCATGTCGGGACGAGGCTGCTCATCGCCGCAATCGGATTGGCGGCACTCGCCAAGCCCACCTGGGCCCCAACTAGAACACCAGTCCCGATGAGGATCGACCCCGGGATGATGGCGCCGATGCCGGTCCACCAAACTATCCCGGCGGCGGAAGTGCGGGTGGGCAGGTGGCGAGTGTAGTCGGCCGCGTAGTTGATCCAAGCGAAAACGGTCGAGGCGAACATGACCGAGAGGGCCAGAAGCCAAGTTGTCGACACACTACCTGTGACCGGCTTGGGCACCACCGTTGCTTTTATATGCGTGATCATGAAGATAACGATGATCAAACTGACCAGTCCAAATATGATCATGGCGTACTTCTGCACAAAGACGATGGTCGCGTGCCCGAGCAGAGTGATGGAGAACGTGCCGACCGCCATGGCCAGCAGGCAGATCACGGCGATGGCGGGATTGGAGGAGATGCCCGCCTTGGCTAGGAGCGCCTCCAAGGCGAACGTTCCGACGATCAGAGAAATCGTCTCCCAACCCACCAGGGTGATCCAACTCAAGAAGCTGGGGGCTTTGTTTCCGCGCAAGCCGAACGCTGCACGAGATAAGGTGAGCGTTGCGGTACCCGCCCGGGCGCCCGGAATCGCTGCCAACCCGACGATAAAGAAGGACAAACAGCCGATGAAGTCAGCAGCAAGGGCCTCGGGAATCGTGAGCCCGAAGGAGACGAGCACCGCCCCGATCGGGATGCCCAGGATCGTAATGTTTCCGGCAAACCAGATGGGGAATAGGTCCCACGAGCGCCCGTACCGTGCTTGCTCAGGGCTGATATCGATGCCCTGGTGTTCGACCTCGAACGCCTTTCCCTGAACTTCGGTGCCTTGCGAGGGCCCGCCTGTGGCCCCAGACCCCACGTGCAGCTCCATGACTCTCTCCTCCAGTTTGCTGTCCTAGACGCGAGCCGACCTTACTTGCCTCATCCGTGCGTCGATCGCCACCGCGGCCGTTTGGGGCCCGGGCGTCTGGTTCCGGGGGAAGTACATGCCCACCGCTGCGGCGCGTATAGAGGCCAGGGGACGCAACAGCCCTTCACTTCGGTAACTCCTGCGCCGAAGTGCGGCAGCGGCGGTGCTTCTGAGGTCGACCCGTCCACCGGCGGCACCCGGGGCCGAAGTGGCCGGGAATGCGTTGCCCCCCCTGGCCCGCGCCACCCCTACTAACCCGAGCGCACCTTGCGTGGCAGCCTCACCGGTGCCTGACAGCCGGGGACCGGAAGATCGGTAGGCGGGGCCGCGACATGCCACTTCCGCTCTACTCCCAGTTCTTGGTCGGATGGGTGCCCCGCGCCGTTCAGCCGCCGGCTCTGGGACCGTTGTCGTTGGGCGACTATACATCAGGAGGTGCGCGAGCGCAAGACCTTTGATGTGCGAGTCATCGTAACGCTCCACGATGAGCAGCGAGAAGCTCTGCGCGGTCGCGCTGCGGGCGGTCGGCGAGCTTGCCGCGGGCGCTTAGGCTCGAGGGAGCCTCCGCAGCTCCGCCACCTCCCGCTCGACTATCTCCGCCGCCTCCTCCACCTCGGCCCGAATGGTTCCCCTCCCAAGGGTGAGTCGCAGATGTGCTCCGGCCAGTGCCGGTGGGAGCCCCATCGCCAGGAGCACGTGGGACGGCGCCTGGGAGCCGCTGGCGCAGGCCGATCCTGCCGAGGCGCAGACCCCGGCCCGGTCCAGGCGCATGAGCAGCAGCTCCCCCTCGGCCCCGGGGATCGCCAGGGTGCAGAAGTTGGGGAGCCGGCCATCTCCCCGGGAGCCGGTGGGTCGGGCGTCGGGGATGAGCTCCAGGAGAAGGTCCTCGAGGTGGGAGCTGAGCTCCCGCTGACGGGCTGCCTCCACAGCCCGCTCGCGCTCGGCCAGTAGGGCGGCCAGCCCCAGCCCCACGATCCCAGGGACGTTCTCGGTCCCGGACCGGCGGTTCCGCTCCTGCCCGCCCCCGGTGATCACCGGGTCCAGGGTCACCCCGTGGCGGACGAAGAGCGCGCCCACCCCCTTCGGCCCCCCCACCTTGTGGGCGGAGATGGTGAGGAGGTCCACCCCCAGCTCCCCCACGTCCAGGGGGAGCTTGCCCAGCGCCTGGGTGGCATCGGTGTGGAAGAGGGCCGCGCTGTGCTCCCGCACCACCTGGGCCAGCTCCGAGACCGGCTCCACCGTCCCCACCTCGTTGTTGGCCAGCATCACCGAGACCAGGCGGGTGTCAGGGCGCAGCGCCCGGCGGAGCCGCCCGGGGTCCACCCACCCCTCCGAGTCCACCTCCAGCTCGGTCAGCTCCCAGCCGTCCCGGCGCAGGTCCCGGGCAGTCTCCAGCACCGCCTCGTGCTCCACCTGGGAGACCACCAGGTGGCCCGGCTCTCCCCGTAGCCGGCTCAGCGGTCCGCGCAGGGCGAGGTTGTCCGCCTCGCTGCCGCCACCGGTGAAGACCACCTCGCGCGGCCGGCAGCTGAGGGCCTCGGCCACCCTATCCCGGGCCAGGTCTACGAGGGCACGGGCCGCCCGGCCGGCGGCGTGCGTGCTGGAGGGGTTGCCGAAGACCTCGCGGAGTGGCCCCGCCATCTCCTCCCGGACCTCATCCCGCACCGGAGTGGTGGCGGCGTGGTCCAGGTAGATCAAGCGGCCCTCAGTCCCGCGACTGACGCGGCTCCAGGAGGGCGGTCAGCGGGCCCTCATAGTCCGCCAGCTGGCGGTGGAGCTCCAGAAGCTCGTCCGCCGAGATGGGGTCGCGCTCCTCGGTGTCAGCCTCCGCGGCCCCACCCCCCTGGACCTCCAGCGCCACCAGGAAGGCCATGGAGCAGTGCCGACAGGTCACCTGGACGGTGTAGTGGGGGCCCTGGTGGGCCAGCTGGCGCAGCTCGCAGTCGGCCAGCGAGCGCCGGCAGACCGGGCAGCGGAAGTCCCCCGCCCGCTGCCGTAGAAAGCCCATGATGTCCATCGCCATCTCCACTTGGGAGTATAGATCCAGCCCGGTGAACCGTCCCGGACCAGGACGTCCGGCAGAGCGGCAATACCGGGTGTACTCCTCAATCACACAGAGGCGGTCTTTCTGCTCCAGGGCCGGGATCCCCTGGCGACCCTGGGCCTGTTCCTCAGCTGCTACGAGGTGGCCAACTTGGCCCTGCGCGCCTGGCGTGCTCGAGCCGCGGCCGACCGCTTGGGACAGCTGGTGGAAGCGCTCGCCGACGATGGTGGGCTGCTCCGAGCGGGCGCATCGCTGCTGGCCGGCGCCGCGACCATCGCCGACGACTTCGGCATCTCGGGGTACCCGGCCGCCTACGTGGCCGCGGCGCGTCACCGTGGGGCAAAGCTGGTCAGCTGCGATGCCCGTGACCTCGTGTCACGGGGCCCGGCGCTCCCTCCCGTCTGCGCCGCCAGCAGCCGCTCGCCTCTCTGACGAGGACCAACCCGAGCCGATCCCGTGGTGAGCGGGGGATGCCCCGGGGCAGTTCAGCGGGAAGCGACCTGGCGCCGGAACTCGAATGCGTCCTGGATCATCTCCTCCAGGGAGGGGCGACCAGGCGACCATCCCAGCTCCCGCTGGGCCAGCTCGCTGGAGGCCACCAGCACCGCCGGGTCCCCGGGACGGCGCGGGCCAAACACCACGTCAATCGGGGCACCCGTTACCTGGCGGGCGGCGGCCACCACCTCCAGCACGGAGAACCCCCGGCCGTTGCCGAGGTTGTAGACCAGGTGCCGCCCTCCGGCCTGCGCGGTGGCCTCCAGGGCCAGCAGGTGGGCGGTCGCCAGGTCGTCCACGTGGATGTAGTCCCGGATGCAGGTCCCGTCGGCGGTGGGGTAGTCGGTGCCGTACACGGTGAGTGTCTCCCTCTCTCCCAGCGCCACCTCCAGGAGGAGGGGGATGAGGTGGGTCTCGGGCTGGTGGCGCTCCCCCCTCTGCAGGGCGGCCCCGGCCACGTTGAAGTAGCGCAGGGAGACGGCCGCCAGCTGGTGGGCCGAGCACTGGTCCCGGATCATGAGGTCGGCCGCCAGCTTGGTGTTGCCGTAGGGGCTGGTGGGGGAGGTGGGGTGCAGCTCGTCGATGGGGAGCTTTTGGGGCTCGCCGTACACCGACGCGGTGGAGGAGAAGACCAGCCGGCCGATCCCTCGCTCGCGCATGGCGGCGAGCAGGGTCATGGTGTCGCCCAGGTTGTTCTGCCAGTACACCTCGGGGATCCTGGTCGACTCCCCGACCTGGGAGCGGGCGCCGAAGTGCAGCACCGCCTCCACCCCCTCCAGCGCCCGGTGCAGCACCTTGGGGTAGTGGATCGAGGCCTCGAAGAACTCTGCCTCCTCGGGGACGGCGTCCCGGTACCCGGTCGAGAGGTCGTCCAGGACCGCCACCTGGTGGCCCGCCTGGAGCAGCCGGGCCGCGACCACGCTGCCGATGTAGCCCGCCCCGCCCACCACCAGGACCCGCACCGGCAGCTCCTCCTCGGTCAGGCGCCTGAGGAGCGAGAGGCGCGGCCCGCCAGCCGCTCCAGGACCGCCGCCGTGAACTCCTCGGTGGAGGCGTTGCCGCCGATGTCCGCGGTGCTCACCCCGGCGGCCACCGTGCGCATGACCGAGTCCCGGACCCTCTGGCCCATGGCCCGGGTGGCCTCCTCGGGCATCTCCTGGAGCAGCGCCGCCACCGCCAGGATCATGGCCATGGGGTTGGCCACATGCCGGCCCAGCAGCTTGGGGGCGGTGCCGTGGGGGGCCTCGGCCATCACCACCTGCTGGGTGCCGTCCTCCCGGAACCCGATCATGAGGGACTCGCTCCCGGCCAGCGTCCCGTACAGCGCCAGCACCAGGTCGGAGAGCAGGTCCCCGTCCCGGTTGAGGGCGGGGATCACCAGGGGGTCGTCCCTCGTCAGGACCAGTGCCAGGGTGGCGTCGATCAGCTGGGGCTCGTAGGGGACCTCGGGGTGGCCGGCAGCGGCCCTGTCCATCTCCTCCTTGAGCATCCCCTCGTACACCGGGGAGACCGTGTACTTGGGCCCTCCAAAGACCGTGGCCCCGAAGGCGGCCGCGTGGCGGAAGGCGTACTCCGCCACCCGGCGGCAGCGCTCCCGGGTGATCATGGTGGTGCGGAAGGCGGACTCCTCCGCTCCCTCCCCCTCCCGCCACTCCCGGGCGCCGTAGGCGTCGTCCACCGCCATCCGGGCCACGGTGATCGGTGAGTGGACTCCGGCCAGCGGCGGGACCCCGGGGATCCTCCGGCCGGTGCGGACGATCACGTCCCCGCCCACCTCCTGGCGCAGGATGGCGTTGGGGCTGCCCACGTCCCCCTGCCCCTCCGGGGTCACGGTGGCCGCCTTGAGCCCGAACCCACCCTCCAGCATCCGCTGGGCCGCCTCATGGACGATGGCGTTCTGTGTGCGCCGGCGGGACTCCAGGGAGAGGTCCAGATGCTCCAGCTGAACCAGCTGGCGCACCTCCGGCGCCTCCAGGATCCGGAGCGCCTCCAGCAGCAGCTCCTCCCCGGTCTCGTCCCCGTGGAGGACCACCACCCGGCAGCCGGGCATCAGAAGGCCCTCACCCGGCGGAAGGACTCGGCCAGGGGGATCCCCGCGGCCTGGCCCGCCTGAGCGAGCCGGGACCGCACCCGCTCCGAGGGGTCGGAGCGGTGCTGGCTCTCATGGCAGAGGAGAGCCTTGAGCTTCAGATCCACCGTCTCCGAGACGTCCACCAGGTGGTCGGGGAACTCCGTCCCGGTCACCCATGCCTCCTTCACCTCATGCGGCTCGAGGCCCTCGGCCAGCAGCTCGGGGAAGGAGTAGGGGTTGCGGGCATAGGGGTAGACGCACTCCACCGCGGCCTGGCCGGCGGCCAGGTGGTCGGGGTGGTTGCCTCCCAGGTTGGCGTAGTGGCGGACGGCGTTCTGGCAGACCACCACCTCCGGGCGCAGCCGGCGGATCTGGCGGCAGAGCTCGAGGCGGAGGCCGTCGTCGCAGTGGAGCTCCCCATCCGGCCGGCGCAGGAAGATCACCTCGGAGACCCCGAGGACGTCCGCCGCCGCCCGCTGCTCCCGCTCCCGGATGTCCCGCAGCTCCTCGCGCCCCACTTTGGGGTCGGCGGAGCCGGCCGCCCCGTCGGTGCAGATGAGGTAGTCCACGCGAGTTCCCCGGCTGGTCCAGCGGGCCACGGTGCCGGCACAGCCGAACTCGGCGTCATCGGGGTGGGCCACGATCACCAGCACCCCCTCGGGGCGCCCGGGATCGCCCAGCTGCTCAGTCACGATCTTCAAGAATACGGAAGCGCCGGTCTGGGAGGCGCCTCGGCAGCCGCCTCGGAGTGAGCCCACAGCGCCGGCCGGCCGCCCGGGCCAGACGCTGGCGGCCCACTGCGGAACCACCCTGCACAGGGCGTTCGCTCGAGGCGCCGCTCCAGGGCGTGCCGAGGATCTGAGATGGAGGGCCCGATCAGCGAAAGAGCCAGGGAAGCTTGAGGCGCAGCCCCCCTTCCTTGAGGGCGTCGATCACGTCGTCCGCCAGCACCCGACCCTTGGGCCGGCCCTCCGGGTCCACCACCACCACCGAGGACGCCCGAGCGTCGGTCAGGCGATCCACCACCTCATCGAGGAAGGCCTCGGGGTGGATCGTCACCGGCTCGGAGTCCCCCACCAGCTGGGAGAGCGGGGTGTCGTCCGAGGAGGCGAGCAGCTCGAAGAGCGGGACGTCGGCCAGCAGCCGCCCCTCCTCGTCCACCACCGCCACGGAGTCGATGTCCTGCCCGTGCGGACGCTGCTGGCGCAGCCGCTGGCGCACCTCCGCCACCGTCTCCGCCGGCTGGGCGAGGGCCAGAGCGGTGGTCATGAAGCCTCCGGCCATGGTCTCCGGGTAGCCCAGGATCTCGGTGATCTGCCGGGCGGTCTCCGCCGGCAGCTTGGCGATGATGGCGTCGGCCTCAGCTCGCTCCATGTCCCGGAGGGCGTCCACCGCCTCGTCCGGCTCCATCTCGGCCACCAGCTGGGCGGCCCGCTCCGGGCTCACCTCCCGCAGCAGGTCCTCGATGCGCTCGGGCTCCATCTCCTCCAGGGCGTCCGCCACCGCCGAGGTTTCCAGGGCTCCGGCGAGCTCCTCTCGGGCGGGCCGGTCCAGCTCCTCCAGGAGGTCGGCCAGCTCACCGGGATGCAGCCGACGGATCCCCTCGTGGGGTAGCTGGAGGCGAAGCTCGGAGCCCGGCTCGCCGAAGGGCTGGACCGCCGACCAGTCCACCAGTCGGCGCCGCTCCGCCGGGCTTCCCGCCAGGACCCGCGCCAGAAGCGACCTTGGCCCGCCGGCCACGGCCACCAGCCGGAGCCGGCCCATCACCTGGGCCAGGTAGAGCTCCTCGGCCCGCAGCACCTTGACCCCGTCCACGTCCACCAGCTGCCGGCCCAGGACGTCCTGGACCAGCCGCAGCTCTCCCTCGCGGCGGGAGAAGGGCTGGGCCGAGGTCTCCGAGGAGCGCACCACCACGGCGCGCTGGTCGAGGCGGGCCAGCTGGGTTGTGGGGTGGAAGAGCTCCTCCTCCCCCAGCTGGAGCACCACCCCGGTCACCGGGGGATAGGCGTCGCTGCCCGTCCAGCGGACCACCACGTCCACCACCCGGCCGGCGCCCCGCCCCTCCTCGTCCGTGGCGGAGATGGCGCGCAGCTGGGAGAGTGACACCAGGGAGGCCTGGACCGAACGGGTGCCTAGCAGCCGGCGCCGCCGGCGCGGCACCCGCCGCCTCGGGGTGGCGTCCACGTCAGTTCTAGGAGGAGCTGGGAGGACGGTCGGCGGGCGAACTCACCCTGGTAGCATATCGGTGCGCGCCGGGCTTAACCCCGAGATAACCTCGGCCCGGTGACCATCGGGTCGAGGCATGGAGGTGAGCATGGACGGGTCAAGTAGACCGCCTGGCAACCCCAGCCCCGCGCGCGCCCTGAGCCTCTCCTAGCGCCCCAGGCCCCCGGCGTGCGCCTCGCACGTCGGAAGTGATAGCCAGGAGGGCCCCAGATGGCGAGAGAGCTCCGCCCGGTGGCGCCACCGGGCTCGGCGGTCCTGGACCCCGCCCACGAGGGCGAGATCCGGGGAGCGTTGGGACGGGTTCCCAAGTGGGACCCGGACCGGCCGCGCCCGCTTTCCCGGCGGCTGCTCACCCTGGCCGCGATCATGGGGCCGGGGCTGATCGTGATGGTGGGGGACAACGACGCCGGCGGGGTCTCCACCTACGCCCAGGCGGGCCAGAACTACGGCTCCAGCCTGCTCTGGGTGCTGGTGCTCCTGATCCCCACCCTGATCGTGGCCCAGGAGATGGTGGTGCGGCTGGGGGCGGTGACCGGGGTGGGCCACGCCCGCCTCATCCGGGAGCGCTTCGGCCGCTTCTGGGCGGCCTTCTCGGTGGGGGACCTCTTCCTCCTCAACTTCCTCACCCTGGTCACCGAGTTCATCGGGGTGGACCTGGGGCTCCGCTACTTCGGCATCACCCCCCTCTTCTCGGTGCCGGTGGTGGCGGTGGGGCTCCTGGCCATGGTGGCCACCGGCAGCTTCCAGCTCTGGGAGCGCTTCATGTTCGTCTTCATCGTCACCAGCCTGCTCATGTTCCCCCTGGCGGCCCTCTCCCACCCCGCGGCGGGACCGATCCTCACTGGGATCACCCACCCCGGGGTGCAGGGGGGCTTCAGCTCCACCTCGGTGCTCTTCGTGATCGCGGTGGTGGGCACCACCATCGCCCCCTGGCAGCTGTTCTTCCAGCAGTCCAACGTGATCGACAAGCGGATCACCACCCGCTGGCTGCGCTACGAGCTGGCCGACACCTCGATCGGGGCGGTGCTCACCACCGCCGGCGCCGCCTGCCTCATGGTGGCCACCGCCTTCGCCTTCTCCCACACCCATCTGGCGGGCAACTTCGGCTCCGGCCTCACGGTGGCGAGGGGGCTGTACCACACCGCCGGGCCCGCCTCCGGGGCCATCTTCGCCGTGGTGCTGGTCAACGCCTCGGTGATCGGGGCCTCGGCGGTGACCCTCGCCACCTCCTACGCCCTGGGGGACATCTTCGGGCTGCGCCACTCCCTCCACCGCAGCGTGGGCGACGCCAAGGGCTTTTATCTCACCTTCGCCGGCCTCATCGCCCTGGCGGCGGCGGTGGTCCTGATCCCCGGCGCCCCCCTGGGGCTGATCACGACCGGGGTCCAGGTGCTGGCCGGGGTCCTGCTGCCCTCGGCGATCGTCTTCCTGCTCCTCCTATGCAACGACGCCGAGGTGCTGGGGCCCTGGGTGAACAGCTTCCGCCAGAACGTGGTGGCCAGCATCATCGTGGGGGTCCTGGTGCTGCTCTCCCTGATCCTCACGGTGACCACGGTGTTCCCCAAGGTGCCCCTCGGGCCCTTCACCCTGGTCACGACTATCCTGGGAGCCTTGGTCCTGGGAGCGCTGGGGGTGGACTCCCGCCGCCGGGCGAAGGGCGCCGAGCGGCAACGGAAGGTCGAGGGCGACCGCCAGGTGTGGCGGATGCCTCCACTCCCAACGCTCAGGCCCCCCAGGTGGTCCCTAGGCCAGAAGGTGGCGATGTACGGGCTGCGCGGCTACCTGGTGCTGGCGGTCCTGGTGCTGGGGCTGAAGATCGGCCAGCTGGCCACCGGGCACTGAGGGGCGCGGCAGGAGTTCTCCACGCCGGGAGGCTGGGGCGGCGGCGCTGGCTCTGGGAGGCGTGGCTCCGCTGTCAGGCTGCGGCCGGCCCGCCGCCACCACACATACCCGACGTGGAGCCGTTCTGGAGGCACCCGCCAGGCAGTGGGCAAGTGAAGCCCATCTCCTCCCACGGTCAGGTGTATGGTTTGTGCATGTCACGCACCAACATCGATGTGGACGAGGAGGCCTGCCTCTCCGTGATGCGTCGCTACCAGCTTCGGACCAAGAGGGATGCGGTCAACTTCGCCCTGCGCACGCTGGCGGCGGAGATGCTGGAGTTAGACGAGGCCCGCCGAATGCGAGGCACAGGGTGGGAGGGCGACCTAGACGAGATGCGCCGCGGGCGGGGCGCGTGATTCTCATCGACACCTCGGCCTGGGTGGAGTTCCTGCGCGACACCGGGAGCCCGGCCTGCGAAGGGGTGGACCGGCTGCTGGGTGGGGAGATCGCCACCTGCCACCCGGTGCAGATGGAGGTGCTCGCCGGAGCCCGGGACCTGCGGCACCTCCAGCAGCTGCGCCGCCTGCTCGGCCGGGCGACGATCGTGCCCACGTTGCCCTCGGACTTCGAGGACGCTGCCGCGCTGTACCGACTGTGCCGCCAGCGAGGCAAGACGGTCCGCCGGCTCCTCGACTGCCTCATCGCCGCCCATGCCATCCGGTCCCAGGTCCTGCTCCTGCATGCGGACTCGGACTTCGACGCCCTGGCGGAGTGCTCCGAGCTGCAGGTCGTCAGTGGCTGACCGGCGCCCACGGTGGATCGAGTTCGGAGCCACCCAGGGACGGGCCGTAGTCCGTCCCTGGCAGGACCCCATCAAGGTAGGGTTCTGCCGCCTACATCACCCGGCTCTTCGCTACATTGAGTGGGCAGCGGGCAGGGGGAGGCGGCCGGCGATGAGGTAGATGATGGTGATCATCTTTCTCTTGTTCCGGTAACAGCGAGCCTTGCGCTTGGCTGCCTGGATCAGGGAGTTGGTGCCCTCCAGGAGGCCGGTAGAGGTTCTGGTCTGGTGCCAATGAACAATGCCCTCCCAGTGGGCCTCGATCATCCGGACAAAGCTCTTGAGCGGCTCCAGACGTGAGCGCTTGGCCCCGTAGCACCAGCCCTTGAGGTAGGCCTCAGCCTGGCGAACCGGCTGCTCGTAGAGGCCGTTGAAGTCATCCTTCCAACGCCAGGCTCGGGCAGTGGCCAGTTGGGCTGAGGGGCGGCTGAGCCAGATCTTCTGGCGCAACTGCGGCGCGGTGAGATTGACTTCGTTCTTCAGCCAGAGGTAGCGGGATCCCGCCAGCTCAGGGCGGTGCCGGGCTTCCTCCCGGCGCACCTGGTCTACCGCCTCATTGAGCTTGGCGACCACGTGGTAGCGGTCGTAGGTGATGTCGGCCTGGGGGAGGTACTGCTTCACCCCGGAGAGGAGGGCCTGGGACATGTCGCAGGTGACCGACACCACCTGCCTCGGGTCGCCCCGGTGAGCTTTGAGATCCCCCACGAAGCGTCCCACTGTCCCCGAGTCGCGACCCTCGGTGGCGTAGACCACCCGGGGCTGGTCTAGGTCCGTGAAGACGCTGACGTAGTCCTGCCCTCGGCGTGCCGAGGTCTCGCCAACCCCCACCCGGGTCACCTGGGACAGGTCCAGCCCCGCCCTGGCGACGGCCACATAGTGCTCCAGCACTCGCCAGATCCGGGTGTCGTGCTCTCCCACCAGACGCGAGATCGCCGCCACCGGCATGTGGGGGGCAAACTCCATCAGCAGCGCCTCGAACAGCAGTGTGAATCCGCTGTCCGGCCGGCCCCACGGCACTTCAACCTGCAGAGTGCCGTGGACCGAGCACGTCACCCGGGGCACCCGGGCGTGAAGGTACGCCTAATGCTGGAAGAAGTCCAGATGCCTCCAGGTCTTCTCCTTGGTGTCGTGGACCGGGCAGGCCGCTTGGTCCCCTTCAGGGCAAGGGAACCGCTGGCCTCGGGGAAACCCCAGGAAGAGATCCAGCCGCCCACCCTTGGGATCGAACTCAACCCGCTCTACCACCCACGGCTCCCTCAAACCAGGAGCCGCCTGAAACAGCCCGATGTTCTCCACGTGCCGCCCTCCAGCTGGTTCCGGTCCCGTCCACCTGAACGCTACCGGTCACCAACTACGAGCGGCTACCACCCCCCGCTACCCACTCGAAACAGCGAGGAACCCTATTTCGCCGAGGTGGAGCCGTCGGGCTTCTCCCCCGACAATCTCGTGCCCGGAATTGGGCTCAGCCCGGACCGGATGCTGATGGAGCGGATCTTCTCCTACCACGACACCCACCTCCACAGGATCGGCGCCAACTACGAGCGGCTCCCGATCACCTCGCCCCGGACTGAGGGCCACCCCTACTACCAGGATGCGCCCATGGCCTACCGGCATTCCGGCGCCCAGCCGGTGTATGCCCCCAACCCATACGGTTGCCCGGTGGCCGACCCGGCGAGGGGCTCAGATCTCGGATGGGCGGTGGCGGCGGGTGGGCTCGGCCGCTGCGCCCAGCGGAGACACTCGGACGACGACGACTTCGTCCAGGCCCGGGCCCTCTACCGGGACGTCATGAACGACACCGAGCGCAGCAATCTGGTCTCCAACATCGTCGCTGGCGCCACCCAGGAGGTGGGGACCGCGGTCTGGCGGAGGGTGGCGGAGTACTGGAAGGCGGTGCACCTGGAGCTGGGACAGCATCGCCAGGGGGATCCTGCCGCCCGCCTGACGCGGTCAGTCCCAATCTAGGGCGGAGCTGGCCCGCGCCTTAGATTGGGGCGGCGGGGCACCGTCCTGGGTGCGCCGCGGTGGAGCTGGTCTCCTCCCTCAGCCGACTCGGGCCAGCCGGGAACTTCCCTTCCAGGCGGCTTCGAGCGCGGTCGCCACCTCCGCCCAGTCTCCGACAAGACCGAAGTCGGCCGCGGCGAAGACCTCGGCGGCGGGGTCGGTGTTCACGGCCACCACGCAACCGGCCCCCCGGACTCCAACCATGTGGTTGCCCGTCCCAGAGACCCCCAGCGCGAGGTAGAGGTCGGGACGGAGGCTCACCCCGGTGAGGCCCACCTGCCTCCCCCGGGGCAGCCAACCCTGGTCGGCCACGCGCCTGGTGCAGGCGATCTCCGCACCGAGGGCCTCCAGCAGCGGGTCTAGCTCGGGGTGGCGGTCCCCGGGCACCCCGAGGCCGACACCCACCACCACCCGGGCGGCGAGCAGAGCCTCGAGGTCGAAGTCGCGATGGACGCTCTCCAGGTGGAGGCGCCGACGGGGCTCCACGGGTAGTCGCTTGATCGTGGCGCTCGCCACTCGGGGCCCCAGGATGGGCAGCACGCCGGGACGCAGGGTCACCAGCTGGATCGCCGAGGTGGCGGTGATGGCGGCCAGGGCCGAGCCCGAGAGGGCCGACTTCCAGGCCAGCAGCCGTCCTCCCCGCGCCTCCAGGGCCACCGCGTCGCCGGTGAGCCCGGAATCGAGCTCGGTCGCCGCTCGGGCGGCCACCTCCCGACCCCAAACCGTGCTCGGCGCCACCACCATCCAGGGCAGACTGCCCCGAGCCCATCCGGCAAGTGCCCGGGCGAAGTCCTCCGCCGCTCCCCACCCCTCCACCTCGACGATCTCGTCCGCGCCCCAGGTCGCCAGGAGAAGTTCGGAGGCTCGCTCCGGGACCAGCGCGGTGACCTTCCCGCCCACCTCCGCCGCCAGCCGGGCGGCCTCCCCGAGCAGCTCTCGAGACGTCCGCCGGCGTCCCTCCTCCAGTACCACTCCGAGCCGCGGCAGCGCCTCCACCGGTTCGCCGCCCTCTCGCTCCGAGGGTCCTCCCCCAACGACCGAGGTGGGCTCCCCCGACCAGGCCGCGGCGGGGAAGATCTCTCGCTCTTCCAGGGCGGCGACCAGCCCTTGTACCTGCTCGTCCGCGGTTCCGGCCAGCATGCGAACTCGGCGGTCGCCGGGGACGGCCCGGACCACCCCCACCACGGTGCGGCTCGCAGCTTCCCCCCACGGCCCTCTTCCGAGATCCTCGCCTCGCAGCGTCTCGATGCGCCTGTCGAGGTCGGAGGTGTCTTCGGGAATGATCGCCTTTAGGGGCGGGCAGAGGCGCTCGGCGCAGCCGACCACGGCCGGCAGCGAAGCCCGGAGCGCGACCCACCCGTCGTCCAGGTGGGACTCGCAGCGCGCCTCGCGATCGACCACCTCCAGCTTCCTAGCGGCCGAGACGAAGGGCAGGTCCAGGAGTTGGGAGAGGCTGGGGCCGACCTGCCCCGTGTCCGAGTCGATCGAATTGCGGCCCACCAGAATGAGGTCGAACGGCCCGCGAAGGCGGAGCGCTGCCGCCAGGGCGCGGGCCGTCGCTAGGGTGTCGCTGCCGGCGAACTCGGTACCGCAGATGTGAAGGCCGAAGTCGGCACCGCCGACAATGGCCTCTTGGAGGACGCGCACCGCCGATGGCGGGCCGAGAGTCAGCACGGTGCACTCTCCGCCCTGCGCGTGCGCGAGGGCGATGGCCGCGGACACTGCCCTCCGGCAGAAGGCGTTCATCTCCAGGGGCACGCCGCCTCGCTGGAGCCGCCCGTCCGGGCCGAGCGACATCTCCCCCGGCACCGGCACCTGCTTCGCCAGAACGACAACTCGCAAACTCACCTCGGTTTGATCACCTCACCACGGCGCAAGGGGCATCCGGCGCCACCCGCACCGCACCGGCGCGGGTGGCGACATCGCTGTCCGCTCGGATCCGGGCGCCCGGCTCGCCGGCCAGTTTCAGCAGGCGCTCACCCCGGCGGGAGGCGGAGGCCGAAGGCATGGGGTAACAGGACTCCGAGAACGTAGGCCGCCAGCGCCGCGGCGGTACCCATTCCCAGCACCTGAAGACTTCCCACGAGCCGGCTTTGCCCCACCACTCCAGCCTTGGTCAGGCCCACCACCATGAGACCCAGGGCGGAGAGGACCAGTGAGCCGACCACGGCCAGCACCCCGGTCAGTGCCACGTAGGGCAGGATCGGCATGACGGCCCCGACGAGGAACATGGCGGCCATGGTGACCCCGTCGCGCACCGCCCGCGACTCCGGCTCGCTCTCAATGCCCAGCTCCTTCTCGATGTGCGTCCGCTCCCAGAGCAGGGGGTACTTCGCCAGGGCGCTGGACAGTTCGTCCGCCTCCACCGAGGGAACGCCGTTGGCCATCAGGATGGCCACCATCTCGGCGTGCTCGGCCTCCGGCTGCGCCGCCAACTCGGCGCGCTCCTTGCGGATGGCGGCCTCGCTCAAGGAGTGCTCCGCATTGGCGCCCAGGTAGGCACCGGTGCCCATGGAGATCATCCCGGCCAGCGCTCCTGTCAGCCCGGCGATGAGGATGGTGGTGTGCGCCACCGCAGCGCCGGCGGTCGCCGTGGCCACGCCCGTGGTCAACCCCAGCGTTGTCAGCAATCCGTCCTGGACGCCGAAGACCACCTCGCGAATTCCGGCCCGGCGCGCCAACTCCTCGCGCTCGGAACCGGCGGCCACCGCTTCCGGCGGCGACTCCGCCACATAACCGGCGCGCGTGCCCGTGAAGTTCAACATTTTCATGGCTCAATTTTACACGCTCGGTGGCACTGCCCGGCTCCTCCGCAGCTGTTCCGGACCGCCCACATCAACCGTTCCGGAGCCGTTCTGACAGGCCCAGACTGAGAAGACCGAGGCCGGGCGAGTCACCATGGTCCGTCGGCTGGCTCCGGGGCCGTCTCCCGCGGGGTGGGCCCCGGAGCCGCGACCTCGGACGCTAACTCGTGCGAAACTCCTGGGGATAGAGTTCGTCGTAGATGCCCTGAGGTACCACTCCGCTGAGATTCTTCTTGTAGAGGGTCAGCTGATAGGGACTGTTGGGCATCCACACGACCGGCAGCTGCTGGGCCAGGTAATTTTCGTACTGGAACAACGCCGTTTTCTCGGCCGCGCTGGTCGGTGCGGTGTGGGTGAGGTCGATGTTGGCATTGTTGCGCGCGTTGCGGTAGTCCCCGTTGTTGACGGCCGCGCCGCTGGCAAATAGCGTTCCCCCGGTGGGGAAGTAGTCGGGGTAGTACGTGTAGCCCGTCGCCCAGTCCGCCATCCCCCAGGTGGAGCAGGGGGAGCTGAAGGTGCATCCCGCAGTGATGGTTCCGATCACCGTGGAGGCCGGCTCCGACTTAAGCTGCAACTGCACGCCCAGCTTGGCCGCCATGGTCGACTGGAGAGCTTGGAAGCTGCTGGCCAGGTAGGGATATCCGCTTGCGTAGAGAACTGGGATGGTGATCGACTCCCCCTGGGAGATGTTCGCCCCGCAGTCCCCCTGCGAGGTTCCCGGGCGAGAGCAGGTGGTGACGCCCCCGGGGTGCACCGACCAGCCGTTCTCGCTCATCAGCTGGGCAGCCTTCTTGGGGTCATATGGGTACACGGGGCCCCCCGCCTCCAGCGGGCTCACGTCCGGGTTGTGGGCTGGGTAGGTCGGCACTGGTCCGTTGTTGGTGGTGCCGAAGCCGGACATGAACTCCTTGATGTAGAGGGGCTGGTCAACCAGCGACTGCAGCGCCTGGCGGAAGTACAGCTGGCTGAGTACCGCTCCCACGCTGGGATTGGTGAAATTGTACTGCGCAAACTGGATGCCGAAGTCGTACCAGGGACTGAAGGAATATCCGTGGTTGCGCTCCAGTTGGGTGCGCTGCTGCGCGTCCTCCGGTGGAACGTAGCCGATCGAGACCTGGCCCGCCACCAGCGCGTTCAGCTCGGCCGTGGTGCTGGTGAACGGCAGCTCCTCGAAGGCGGAGACGGCGGGCTTGGGGCTGCCCGAATATGCCGTGTTGGGCACCATCTTGGCGTATCCGGCCGAGGTGAAGGCCGCCAGCCGGAAGGGACCGTCGACCACCTTCCAGAGGGGGCTTGAGGTGTAGGTTGAGAGGTTCTCCGCCTGGTTGTTGAGGAAGGCGGCTACCCCGAGCGCCCCGCTGGTTGCGGTTCCGGGACTATTCGGCAGGTACGAGTTGGCGGGCAGGCCAACGCTGCTGGGGGCCAGCGAGCGGGCCTCGGCGGTGGCATCGTAGGAGCCAACACTCCCGCCCATCGACAGCCGATCCCAGGAATGGGTCGGCATGGGGTAGATCTGGCTCAGCTCGTTGTAGGTAAACCATGTCGGGTTGTAGGCGGCGTTGAGGTGGAAAACCAGGGAGTAGGTGCCGGTCGCCGCGTAGCTGACCACGTTCTCCGGGAAGGCGCCGGGAGACGAGGCGCCCCAACCCGGCCCGGGCAGGGAGGTCGTGCCGATCGCGGGAATGCTGGGATCGGTCACCGCGCTCAGCAGGTTCATCCAAAAAACCACGTCGCGCGACGTCACCGGTTGACCGTCCGACCAGACCCAATGCTTCAGGGTGACGCTAACGGTGGTGTTGTTGTTGGAAAAGCTCGGGGGATAGGCCAGGCTCAGCGGCTCATTGAGCGTGGGCTCGCCGTTGTTGCCGAACCAGTACATCGGCAGATAGAGGAGCTGGGAGAACTGGGGGAGGTTGTTGGTGTTCAGGAACGCGCCGCTCTGCAGAGGCAGGATGTAATTGGGGGTGGCCCCGGGCTGCTCCGCGAAGGTGACGACGGGCTTGGCCGCATGGCCGCTAGGCGTCGAGCTGCAGCTGGCCAGCAACAGGGCGCCGGCCAGGAGCGCGGTACTGGCGACCCCTCGGCGCCTGACCGAAATAGTTATGGGCATCTTGCAGTTCCTCCCGGTCGGTTGGTCGGAGAATTGGGGTGTTGGCGACTGTATCCGACGGCAGCCCAGCCGCTTCGAGCGGAGTCCGCGGCGCGGGGGCGGGTTCCCACGCGATGCTTGGCTCGCAGCCCAACTTGCCTCGCCGGTGCGGCAGGCACAGACGCCCTCCAAGTGGCACTAAGGACTGCGCAAGCAAATCACACGGTCACCTAAATGTCAACTGCCGACTGTGACCTGTTGAGGTGGAGGGGCAACCGGGAAGGGGGCGATGGGAGGGAGACGGCCGGATCGAGCTCAGGCGCTGCCCCCAGCTCCGAGGAACAGTTCGGCCACCGCGTCCACATCCGCGATCGTCCCACCGGGCCTGGAGGCGACGATCTCTCCGGCGACCATCACCTCGACGCGGCTCGCGATGGCGGCGGCTTCGATGGCGCGTTGCTCCACCAGTAGCACCGCCACCCCGGAGCGGGCCAGGGCAGTCACGTGCACCTTGAGCACCTGGTCCGCCATGAGGGGTGAGAGTCCCGCCGAGGGCTCGTCCAGGAGAAGCACGGCGGGGTTGGTCATCAGCGCGCGCCCGAGAGCGAGCACCTTGCGCTCGCCGCCGCTGAGGCGTCCGGCGACCGAGCGCATCAGTGGTGCCAGGAGGGGAAAGACGCCCGTCACCTCATCCACGCGAGCCTTGACCTGTGCTCTCGAGAGCAGGTATCCCCCCATCTCGAGATTCTCCCGTACCGTGAGGGTGGGGAAGACGTCGTCGAGCTGGGGGACCCAGCCGAGCCCCCGAGAAGCCAGCCGGTTGGCCGCAACGTCAGAGATGTCCTGGCCGTTGAGCCACACGCGCCCAGAGTGGCGCTGGGCGTCCCGGGTCACCCCCTTGAGGAGGGTGCTCTTGCCTGCCCCATTGGGGCCGATGATGCACACCACCTCACCCGCCTGCAGCGAGAGCGACACCCCGATGACCACGGCGTGGCCGGCATACCCCGCCGAAAGGTCGACGATCGCCAGCACCGCCTCGTTCGCCTCTCCGGGGCCCGCTCCTTTCCCATCCCCTTTGGTCAGGGCGCCGGCGGGTTCACTGTCCAAGGTAGGCCATCCGAACTTCCTGGTTGGCGCGCACCTCATCGAGGGTGCCTCTCATGATGACCTTGCCTCCCGCCATCACGACCACGCTGTGGCAGAGGCGGTCGATCACCCGCATCTCATGCTCAACGAGGATCACCGCGGTGCCCTCCTCGCTGAGGCCCTCGATCAGAACTGCCAAGGGCTCGGCCAGATGGGGAGCCACCCCGGCCATTGGCTCATCGAGGAGGAGGACCACCGGTTCCGCCAGGAGCGCCCTGCCGATCTCCAGCAGGCGCCGCTCGCCCCCGCTCAGGCTGGAGGCGAGATCGTTGGTGTGGCGGGTGAGGCCGAGGCGCTCCAGCATCTGCCGCGCGCGCTCCACCTGTGAGGCCTCCTCGGCGCGCCAGCTGTGAGGCAGTAGCGCCCACCAGGGCCGCTCCCCTCGCCAGGGCTTGACTCCGAGCAGGAGGTTCTCGAGCACGGTGAGTTGAGGGAAGACGCTGGCGGTCTGGAAGGTGCGGATGACTCCGAGCTGCGCCATGCGATGGGAGGGCCGACCGGCGACCTCGCGGCCCGCGAGCACAACCCGGCCTCGGTCGGGCCGTATCGCGCCGGCCAGCATGCCCAGCACGGTGGACTTTCCCGCCCCGTTGGGACCTATCAATCCCACCACGGCTGCCGGTGAGACCTCCAGGTCGACCACCTGGACGGCCTGGACCCCTCCGAAGGCCTTGCTCAACCCCGCAGCGCGAAGGACCGGCCCGCTCACCTAGCCGGTGCCTACGACCGGGCTCACCGCCGGTCGCCGGGGGGCCCGCCGGCCACCACCCCTCACGACCCTGCCCCCTCTGACACCCTCGTGCCTGCCGTCGGGGGAGCCGCCGCGGGGGGACGGAAGCGCCGGACCCGTTCCGGGATCAGACCCTGGGGGCGCCACCAGAGGAAGCCGAGGGTGAGAAGTCCGATGACGACCCACTGAAGTGAGGCGATGACGGTGGCGTCCGCCCCGATGGGGAAGAGCTGGACTGCCTGCTGGATGCCTACCGCGATCAAAGCGGCCCCTACGGCAACCCCCGGGAGGGACGCCCGGCCGCCGATGATGACGATGGTGAAGTAAACGAACGTTTCGGGATAGAGCCAGCCGCTAGGCGCCCAGGCGGTGGTGAACTCCACGAGCAAGGCTCCGCTCAGGGCGGCCAGCGCGCCGCCCAGCACGAAGACCTGAAGGCGGGCCCGGGTGCTGCTCCGGCCCATGGCGTCCGCCAGGGCGTCGTTCTCGCGCACGGCGCGGAGAACTCGCCCGTATGGGGAGTGGACCAGCCTCGCCACCAGGACGGCCACCAGGCCGCAGGCCAGGAAGCAGAGGCCCACGAAGGCCCATGCGTAGGGCACCCCGGTCAGGCCGGCCACCCCTGACAGCGGCTTGGGCACCAGGGAGAGGCCCGCATCCCCGTTGAGGAATCCGGGCACCGATTCGACCACCAGGGTGGCCACCACGGACACCACCAGCAGGACCACCGCCTGGAAGTCGCCGCGCAAGCGCCGAAGGCCGACCCAGCCCACGAGCAACCCGAGGGCCGCCCCCACCACCATGGCCCCGACGATGGGGAGGGGGAAGGGAAGCTGCCACCCGCCGATGTACTGCTGGAATCCCCCGCTGGCTCGGGCTGGGCCGAGGCTGAGCAGGGCCGCGGTGTAGGCGCCGGCACTCTGGAAGAGGATGAACCCGAAGTTGAGGACTCCCGTGACTCCGAACTGGATGTCGAGGGCCCAGGAGGCGATCAGGTTCACCGCCAGATACACCAGCAGGGTGGTGGCGTACAGCTGGATGGCGCTGTTCACGGCCCGGCTAACCCACCGCCTGCCGCAGGGTCGCGATCTCGGAGAAGAGGCCGCGGGGGCGGACCAGGAGCACCACCACCAGAACGGCGAACGCCACCACGTCCTTGAGCTCGGGGATCCAGAACGCGCCGGCAACCTCCGTGGCCACGCCCAGGATCAACGCTCCGAGGAAGGCTCCGCGGGCCGACCCCACCCCCCCGAAGACGGCGGCGGCGATGATCACGATGAGGAAGTAACTGCCGGTGGTCACTGAGAAGGTGGCCGTGTCGAGGAAGAGGAGCGCCCCGCCCGCCCCGGCCAGCACCCCGGAGGCGAACCACGCCAGGGCCACGACCTTGCCAGTGTCGACACCGCAGGCCCTCGCCAGGGAGGGGTTGACCGAGAGCGCCCGCATGGCGCGCCCCAACCGGGTGTACTCCAGGCCCAGGTAGGTGGCCAGCATCAGGGCCAGGGCGACCCCGATCGTGATCACCTGATCCGCGGTCAGGACCAGCCCACCGACGTCCACCGCCCGGCCGGTGGCGACCCCGAACGAGAAGAATCCGGGCCCCACCGCGGCCTCGATCAGGTTCTGGCCGATGAGGGCCGTCGAGATGGTGACTATCACCACCCCGAAGGTGCTGGTCCCCCGCCGGATGAAGGGTGCGTAGATGCCCCAGTTGATCACGGCGGAGAGACAGCCGCCGAGGAGGCTGGCGACCGCGATCGCCAGCCAGAGGTTGAGGCCCGCCCCAATCAGGCCATAGGCGATGAAGCCACTGGCGGTCATGATCGAGACGAAGGCCAGGTTGAGCACGTTGGAGACGCTGTATTGGAGGGTGAACCCCACCGCGCTCACCGAGAGGATCGCCGCCGTGACCAGCCCGAACCCCAGGGCGCTGATCAGCTCCGTCAACGCACCTCACCGCCCGTCGCAGTGCCCCTCGCCCTACCCACCAGCAACCCTCGGACAGGCCATCCGGCCTGGGGGCAAACAGCGACCCCAGGCCGGCGGCACAGGGTTGGGGATGATGTCACTGGCCAGCAGCGGCGCTCACCTCGGCGGGGGTCAGGAGGATGCTCAGCACGAAGTTGCCATTGTGATTGCGCTCGATGCCAAAGCTCTGACCGGAGTTGTGGTACTGGTTGAAGACGGTCGGTCCCACGGCCCCGACGTACTGGATGGTCTCACCCTTGGCGAGTGCCGCCTTCCCTTCAGCGAAGGTGTGGACCACCACCGCGCCCGGAGACGGAGAGGTCACCTTGGTCACCCAACCGTTGAAGACGCTGGGCTTGGTGGAATGCGAGGCGAGCATGGCGAGGGCCATGATGTTCACTGAGTCGTAGTCGGAGACGGAGTACAGGTCCGAATCCCACTGCCCGGGTTGGGGGACCTGCGCCTTGGAGGCCATCAGCGCCTTGGTGTACACCTCGTAGGCGGGGGTCGTGGGGCTTGAGTAGACAGTCACGATGTAGTCCAGCTGCTGGAGGACGGACTTGGTGATCACCCCCGAGACGGCCTGGATCCAGGGCGGCTCCTGGGACACCGGGTCTGTGATCATCGGAACCAGGCTTCCCAGCTGCTTCAACTCGCTGAGGTAGGTGGCGCTGGTCTGGGGGTCGGCTTCGCTGATGATCACCTGTGGCTTGGCCGCGATCAGCTGCTCCACCTGGGAGCTGTAGGACGCCTGGTCGATGGCCAGCGTCTGGTTGGCGACTAGGTCGAGGCCCAGCGCCCTAACGCCGGCGATGGCCGCGGGCGCCGAGCCCTGGGCGGAGCTGTCGTTCCCGAAGACGGTGGCGATCCGGGTGAAGCCGAGCCGTTTGGCCGCGGCCGCCATGGCACTTCCCTGGGCCGCGTCGGGCGATAGGATCCGCCAGAAGTAGGCGTCACTCGTGGTGTCGAAGGAGGACTGGCCGGTCGTCGAGAACACCGGGATTTGGGCCGAATTGAAGATGGGCACCACGGCCGTCGCGGTGCTGGTGCCCCCGCCCAGGACTCCCACCAGCTTGGGGGTGGTGGCGATCAGCTGGTTGGCCGCGGGCACGGCGTCGGCGGGGTCTCCCTTCGAGTCGTAGGGCTTGCATTGCAAGGTGTGCCCGAGCACCCCGCCCGCGGCGTTGATGAGCCGGACGGCGGGGTAGCATCCTGCCGCCGCCTCGGGACCGTACGCGGCGTTGGGACCGGAGTAGGCGTGGAAGATCCCAATGGTCAGCGCGTTGCTGCTGCCGCCTGAACTTCCACAGGCAGCCACCGTGGCGCAGAGGGCTCCGAGCCCCAGCGCCGCACCTCCGCGGCGCCAGCCCCGCTGGCGAATTGCGCTCACCATGACGTCCCTCCTTGGTCGGTTCGGAGTCGGCCATGGGCCGCTGGGACACCCCAAACGCGGCCCACTCTGCGGATTCCCGAGTGGTTCGGTGGTTGGCCCACCGACGTCAGATCAGATCAATGGAACCTGTAGTTCTGCGGGTAGAGCTCGCCGTAGATGCCCTGGGGCACCACCCCGCTGAGGTCGCTCTTGTAGACCGTCAGCTGGTAGGGGACGTTGGGAACCTCGAGGTAGGGCAGCTGCTGTGCCAGGTAGTCCTCGTAGCGGTACAGCGCCTCGGTCTCGGCCGCATTGGTGGGAGCGGTGTGGGTCGCCGCGATGTTGGCGTCGTTGACGTTGCTGCAGTAGTCGCCTGCGTTCGACCCGGAGCCGCAACCGAAGAGCTCGCCGCCTGTCGGTAGGTAGTCGGGGAAGTAAACCCAGGTGTCCTGCAGGGTGTAGTTGGCGACCTGCCAGTTGTCGCACGGAGTGGAAGGGGTGCAGCCGTAGATCACCCCGCCGATGGAGCCGTAGCTCTCAGCCTTGACGGTGAGGTCGATCCCGGCGCCGGCCTTCATGGCCGATTGCATGGCGGCCACCTCATTGGCCTCGATCGTCGACCCGATGAGGTAGATCACCGAGAGCGTCGCCGGCTGCCCCGCCTGCACCCCGGCCCCGCACTCGCCGCTCCTTGTCCCAGGCCGCGAGCAGGTGCTGACGCCTCCGGGCACCACGTGCCATCCCTGGGCTCTAAGCAGGGAGGCGGCCTTGGTCGGGTCATAGGGGTAGATGGGCTTGCCGGCCTCCAGCGGGCTGAGGTCGGGGCTCTTGGGGGGATAGGTGGGCACCGGCCCGTTGTCGATCGTCCCGGTTCCCGCCGTGAACTCCTTGATGTACTGCGGCTGGTTGACCAGCGATTGCAGCGCCTGGCGGAAGTAGAGCTGGCTCACCAGCGGACCGGCGGTCGCGTCGGTGTAGTTGTAGTAGAACTGGTCGATCCCCATGACGTACCAGGGGCTGAACGTATAGCCCTCGTTCTTGGTCAGAAACGTCTTCTGCCGGATGTCCTGGTAGGGCAGGTAGCCGATGGTCAGGCTCCCCGACCGGAGGGCGGCGAACTCCGCCTGATCGCTGGTGAAGGGCAACTCCACGAACGCCGATATCTCGGGCTTGCTGGGCCCGGAGTAGGAGCGGTTGGGGACGAATTTGGCGTATCCGTTGGTGGTGTAGGCGGCCAGGCGGAAGGGGCCGTCCACCACCCGCCAGAGCGGGTTGGTGTCGTAGGTCGCGGTCTGCTCGGACTGAGCGTTGAGGAAGGCGGCGACCCCCAGCGCTCCGGCCGTGGCGGTGCCGGGATCGTTGGGGAGGTACTGGAGTGGGGTGGTGCCCGCGACCGCCCCGCGAGCCTCGGCAGAGCTGTCGTAGTCCCCTACCGCCCCACTGCTGATCAGCCGGTCCCAGGCGTGCTGGGGGAGGGGGGTGATCTGGCTCAGCTCGTTGTAGAGATACCACCGGGGGTTGTAGGCGGCGTTAAGGTGGAACACCACCGTGTAGGTGTTGACCTCGGCGTAGCTGACGATGTTCACCGGGAAGCCTCCGGGGACCGCGGCCGCCCAAGAGGGGCCGGGCTGCCCGGATGGCGTCGGCACCGTGGGGGCGTTGGGGTCGGTCACGGCGCTCACGAGGTTCATCCAGAAGATCACGTCCCGGGCGGTCACCGGCTGCCCGTCCGACCAGAGCCAATGCTTGAGCTTCACCGTCACCGTCTGGTTGCCGTTTGAGAAGACCGGGGGATAGGCGAGGCTGAGGGCGGGGTTGAGCTCGGGAACTCCCCCATTACCGAACCAGTACAGCGGGGGATACAGGAGCTCCGAGAAGTCGGAGACGTTGGCGTTGATGTAGTCGCTGGCGCTGACCAGGGGCAGGATGAAGTTGGGCGGCGTGGAGGGCTCCTCGGCGAACGTGACGGTCCGGCTGCTGGACGCCGTGTTGGCGCTGGACGCGCACGCCGAAACCAGCATGAGCACCGCGGCCAGAGTTGCGGCCAGCGCCGCGCCGTGGCCGGGCCGCCGCCGCAGACGAGCCCCTGCCGTCACCCCGACCGCGCCTCCCTCCGGTCCCAATTGGAGCCCCCGGCCGGTGGGTCGGACCCCGCGCCATGCGCCCGGGCGTGGTAGGACGGCTCGCGGTCGGGCAGCGACGATCCCGCACGCCTCCGTGCGGCGTCCGATGACCATCCGACTTCGGCACACAGAGACGACAGGACGCGACCCTCCCGCTGGCAGCTCCGAAGGGTCAATCAGACCACACCGTCGGACCGTTTGTCAACAGCCGACTGTGATCTGCCGGATGTCCGCGGTGCAGTCGAGCGTGCCGGCGACCACGCGGGGTGCTCCTGTTGGTCCTGTCCTTCAGGCCCGACTGGGCGCGCCCCGGGGCCACAGTGCGAGAGCCCGCCGACCCCTCTGCCCGGGGAGCCACCCCGCCCTCATGTCGAGATGCGCGTCAGGTTGCGGGACGAGGCATCAAAGGTCGGCCGGGGTACGCTCCGCGCCGGTTCCCTTCGCCAGCCGGCGGCGCAGATTCTCCGCGGGCACGCGAACATGTTCGGACGCCGCTTGGACTGCGGCCTCCACGTCCCCTCGCTTCACGGCACGCAGGATGGCCCGGTGTTCGACCACCGACTGCTTGGGGTCGCCCCGCAGTAGCAGGGATTGGGGCTGGAGCCGACCCATCTCGCCCATCAGGCTCTCGTAGACGCTGATCAACTTCTGGTTGCCGCTGTGGCGGCAGAAATAGCCGTGGAACTCGCCGTTGGCGTGGAAGAACTCGGTGATGTCCCGGGCCGCCACCAGGGCACTCATCTCCTCGACCAGGCCCTCGAGGCGGGCGATGTCCGCTCGGGTGAGCCGTGGGACCGCCAGCCGCACAGCCATCGCCTCCAGCGCCTCGCGCACTTGGTAGGCGTCGATCAGCTCGTCGGTGGTCAGCGAGCGGACCACCGATCCTCGCCGCGGGCGGACCGTCACCAGGCCCTCTGCTGCGAGACGCCCCATGGCCTCGCGGATCGGCCCCCGGCTGACGCCCAACTCCTGGGCCAGGGCCACCTCTGACAGTTCGGTGCCCGGGGGCAGCTGGTCGGTGAGGATGGATTCCCGGAGGTGCTGGTACACCCGCTGCCATAGGGTCAGGTTCTCGAAAGCTGCCGGTCCCCCGCGCGCCGGTTCACCTACCACTGGTGGTTGTCCCCCTGTCAAGGTCCAAGTGAACGCGCAGCCGCATATTACTACCCGTGGTCGAGCCAACTGCCGGCCGACAGCCCCGCCCAGCGCGGGGGGCGGGTGCCCCCCGCGCTGGGCCTGCTGGCTACGGCGAGGCGGTCGCTGCCGCCATTGCGGCCAACAGAGGATGCCACCTCATGCCTAGTCATTGACACCGGTGAAGCCGACGTCAGACCCACCGGCTCGGGACGGTATGGGCAGCTCCTGACCGGCCCCGCCCGAGGCGGAGCTGATCACCAGGTAGAGAACACCGGCCACCACGAACCCAACGATCCAGGAGAGGTCGGCGCCGCCGAGGATCTTCACCATCGGCCCGGTGTAGAACGTCTGGTCGAGGAATGGGACCTCGGCGACCAGTGCCACGACGTAGGGGATGATCGCCCGCCAGCGCCAGCCGCCGTACTGGCCGGTGGGGCTGAAGAACGACGCGACGTCGTACTGGCCACGCTTCACCAGATAGAAGTCGATCAGGTTGATGACGCTCCAGGGTACGAACAGGAAGAGCAGAACGTTGATGAAGTTCTCAAACGAGTTGAGGAAGGTCTGATATCCCGTCTCGGCCAGCAGCACCCCGATGATGAACATCAGGACAAGTCCGATGGTCCGGGCACGCCGGGAGGCGACCACCCGCTGCCAGCTGCTGCGCACACTCTCCAGTGCCAGCATCCCGGTGTAGGCGTTGAGAGTGTCACTGCCGACGAGGCTGATAGCGAGGATGGGCAGGATCCAGATACCTGCCAGGGAGCCGATGACCGTCACGCTGGACCCCTTGGGGGCGAGGGCGGTGATGTAGATGCCGAGACCGGCGTACAGGAGGGTCCCCAGCACGTTGCCGCCGAAGACTGCCCAGAAGGTCCGCGGACCGCTCACATTCTTGGGCAGGTAGCGCGAGTAGTCCGAAACGTAGGGGGCCCAGCTCAGCATGTCCATGAAGAAGAGCCCAACCACCGCAATGAAGATCGGGAAGCTGGAGAGCTTGAAGCCTCCCATTCCCGGGGCCAGGGTCCGGTGGCTGGCGAGAGTCAGGGCCGCGCCGGCGACCAGGGTGCACGCGAGGATCACGGTCAGGGCCGGCTGGATCCGGTGGATCCAGAAGTAGCCGAAGATGCCAAGAAGGACCGAAGGGACGGCGGCGATCACGATCCACACCGGGATGCCGATCCCGGCGATCGTCCCCTGCATCGCCTGGGCCTGCACAACCAGCTGCGCCGCCAGGAACCCGACGTCCAGCAGGATCGAGGCGAGGAAGATGAAGATCGCACCGTAAAAGCCGAACTGGCCCCGGCTCTGAATCATCTGGGGCACTCCCAGGCGGGGACCCTGGACGGCATGCAGCGCCGTGAAGGCCATGCCCAGGCAGAGGCCCAGCACCAGGGCCACGAAGGCCCAGAAGAGATTGAGGCCGAAGGCGATCGCAAAGCCGCCCAGGACGAAGTTGAAGACGTTGGCGTTGGTGGCGAACCAGAGCATGAACTGGCTGCGCACCTGGCCATGTCTCTCCTTCTCCGGGATGATGTCGATCGAGTGCGACTCGATGCTCCGCACCGCGTCGCTGACGCCGCCTATGGTCGCCGCATCAGCCATTGCTGTTCCCCTCTAGGTTGACGGTTGACTGCCAACAGGGCAGGAGTGTTCGATACCTGTCGTTGACGCGCCGGGCGATGGTCAGTGGCGGACGTGCCCTCCGTCCACGTTGACCGTGGAGCCCGTCACCCACCGGGCCCCTTCCGAGGCGAGGAAGGTGACCGCCGGGGCGATGTCGTCGGGTTCCCCCCGGCGCTTGATCGCCTGAAGTGATTCCACGAACCCGAAGGCCTCGGCGTGGGGGCTGCCCAAGACGCCCTCGGAGGCGGTCAGCCCCGGGCTGACCGCGTTGACGGTGATGCCGTAGGGACCGAGTTCAGTCGCCAGGGCCCGCGTGAAGCCGATCACCCCCCCCTTGGCGGCGACGTAGGCGGCCATGTTCGGGGTGCCCGCGAAGAAGGTGTTCGACGCTATGTTCACGATCCGCCCGTAGCCCCTGGTGCGCATCTCGTCGGAACCCGCCCGGCACATCAGGTAGACGCCGTCCAGATTCACCCGCATGATCCGGCGCCACTCCTGGAAGTCGATCTGATCCCAGGCCGTGAAGGGGACGATGGCGGCGTCGTTCACCAGGATGTCCCAGCGTCCGGTGCGCGCCACGACCTCCGCACGGAGATGGGCCACCTGGTCCGGGTCCCCGACGTCCACGCCGATGGCAAAGGCGCCCTTGCCGAGCCCCGCCGCCACCTGCTCGGCGCCGGACCGGTTCAGGTCGGCCACCACCACGGTGGCCCCGTGCGCCGCCAGATCCCGAGCGATGGCCGCCCCGATGCCCTGGGCGGCTCCCGTCACCACCGCCGTGCGTCCGTCCAGACCGTTGTTCTCCACCTCTACCTCCCTCCGTGCGTCCCTGCCGCCGGGCCGCCAGGGCCCGGTCGGCTCCACTCGCCTGCTCTCATCAAAGTCAGTCGCCGAGGGCCGCGATCGCCGCCTCGACGGCGCCGCCCACGTCCGCCGGGAATCCCTCGGCGCGCAGCGCCTTTCCCAGAGCCGTTAGGGCGAGCACGGGGGTGTGGGGTTGTGCAGAGGGGCCCATGTGGCCGATCCGGATCACCTTCCCCATGAGATCCCCTTGCCCTCCGGACAGCATGGCTCCCATGTCGGCGCGGGCACGGGCGCGCACCCGGCCCTCTTCCACCCCCGCAGGCACGGCGAAGGCGGTCACGGTTTCCGAACAGGTGGCCTCGACCTTGGGCCAGAGGGTGAGCCCTAGAGCCTTCCCTCCGGCCCGCACGGCGCCCGCCACCCGCCGGTGGCGGGCGCAGACCGCGTCTGATCCCTCGGCCAGGAACTGCGCCAGGCAGGCGTCGAGGGCGTTGATCTCCGCCACCGAGGGGGTGAAGGGGAAGCGCTCCGTGTTGTCCTCCGCGCCCCGCCAGTCGAGGATGCTGAGGATCGACGCCCGGGGTGCCACCGGATTGGCCTCCATGTGCTCCCAGGCCCGCTCGCTCACATAGAGGAGGGAAAGGCCGGGGGGGCCGCCGAGGCACTTCTGGGGGCCGACCACCACCAGGTCCGCGGGCCAGCGGCTCGGCTCCACCCGCATCCCTCCGAAGGAGGCCACCGCGTCCACCAAGAGCAGGGCACCCGCCTCGCGCACCAGGGGCGCGATGTCGGAGATGGGGTTGATGGTCCCCGAGGGGGTTTCGCAGTGAACCGCGGCCACCACCTTGATCTCGGGGTGGGCCTGGAGCGCCCGGCGGACGTCCTCAGGCTGGTTGATCTCGTCGTAGGGAACCTCCAGTTCGATCACCTCGCGGGCGTACCGCTTTGCCCAGTAGCCGAACCCTTTGCCGAAGACGCCCGAAACGAGATTCAGCACCACGTCGCCGGGGGCGATCAGGGATGCCGCCGCGGCCTCCAGCCCTAGAACCGCCTCCCCCTGCAGGATCACCGGAGGCTCCGGACACGCGAAGGCCTCCCCGAGCTGGGAGATCACCGAGCGGTACAGCTGCCGGAAGGCCGGGTCGTAGTGATAGAGCAGCGGGCGGCCGAGGGCCGCCCGCGTGGGCTCGGTGGCGCCGGAGGGCCCGGCCGAGAAGTTGAATATCGGCCGGCCCCGATTCGCGTCGATCAGCTCTTGATCCTGGTCCATGGAGTGATCCTCCCTCTTGGACGCCGACCTTCCTCAAACTCCCCCGCCTCCGTCACGCGGTCTCGATTGCCTTGCGGACTGCAACCAGCTTCCGGGCCCGCTTCTGGCGGAGCTCCTGGCTCCGCTCCGGCGTGTAGGCGAAGAGGCCCTGGCCCGTCTTCATGCCCAGTTCTCCGCGCCCCACCCGGCTGGTGATCGTCTCGCTGACGTCCTGGCGGGCGTTGAGGTCGCGGTTGAGGTAGCTGGCGACAGCGTTGTAGATGTCCAAGCCGGCGACATCCAGCAGCTGCAGGGGCGGGATGACCGCGAGCTTGAATCCGATTCCCCATTGCACGCAGGTGTCCAGCTCCTCCGCGGCCACCACGTCGTCGTCAACCAGAGCGAGGCACTCCCGCATGATCGCGTAGAGGACCCGGTTCTCGATGAACCCGGGGACGTCCTTGAGCACGCGCACGGGGACTAGGCCGAGCTCCAGCACGGTGGAGCGTAGCCGCTCCACCACCTCGGGGGCGGTCTGTGCACCGGCGATGATCTCGATGACCGGGATGACGTGAGGGGGGTTGGACCAGTGCATTCCCACCACCCGGGACGGGTCCGCCACCGACTTCTGGATGGTGCTGATGGGGATCCCCGAGGTGTTGCTGGCGAGGATCGCGTCCGGACGGCTGTGCCTGTCTATCTCGGCGAACACCTGAGCCTTGATCTCCGGGTTCTCGGGGACCGCCTCGATCACCAGCTCGGCGGCACCGACGGCGGCGGCAAGGTCGCCGGTAACCGTGACCTGGCCCCGCTGGGCGGCCGCGGGGCCGCCGATCCGATCGAGAACCCCAGAGGCGACCTCCACCTCACCCGGGGTGCGCTGACGGGCGGCTTCGCTAGTGTCGAAGACCTGCACGTCCATGCCGCCCCGGGCGAGGGTCGCCGCCATGCCCGGGCCCATGGTTCCGCTGCCGATGATTGCCGCCTGCTTCATTCCGTTCCTCCTGTTCTCCGTTCAGATATGGGGTGGTTCACTCGCGCCCAGCCCGACCGGCTGGTTGCTTCATCGGTAGTAGGCGGGGGCCTTCTGCCAGCCGGCGAAGGAGTCGGCGTCGTGGGAGCAGAAGAGCTCGGCCTCGTTGTCCTCCGCGACCTTCTTGAGGTGCCGGATCGACGCCACGCTGGCGCGGGGGTCCAGGTGGAAGCCCGCGATCACCTCCATCTCCAGGCTCCTGGTGGTGTAGGCGGCGTCGCCGGTGAAGAGCATCGGGCGTCGACCGGCCAGCCGGACCAGGAGGCTCATATGGCCGGCCGTGTGCCCCGGGGTCTCGATCAATTCGACCCCGGGGGCCAACTCGGTGGGCCCATTCACCAGCTCGTAGTGGCGGCCGACCGCGTCGAAGCTGGAGTCCGAGTACCCGAGGCGCTCGAAGGGCTCGTGGTGGTGCAGCTGGTTGAGCTCCCGCTGGTGGGCGATGGTGGTGGCGTTGGGGAGGAGGCGGTTGCCCCCCACGTGATCGAAGTGGTAGTGGGAGTTGATCACGTGAGTGACCTCCCCGGGTTCGATGCCGATCAGCTTCAGCTGCGCCGGGATGGTCTGCGCCGCGGTCTGCTCCGGCTTCTCGAACGGCAGCACCTTGAGCACGTGGTCCAGGTCGTACCCGGTGTCGAAGAGGAACTTCCCCTTCGGGTGATCGACAAGCACGCTGTAGCAGGGGAAGCGGACCTCCCCGCCGGGTCCAAGGTTCCAGTACAGATGGTAGCCGTCGATCACCAGAGTGCCCCCGTCGAGCAGATAGACCCGGGTCTCACCGCCGTTTGCGCTCATGCCTCACCTCCACCACACTCCGCGCCTCGTGGGCAGCTCACGACGTGGCGCCCGCCAAACTGGCCTCCAACGCCCGGGTGCCCAGCACTCGCACCAGGTGCCGCTGGTAGTCGGGTGACTCCGGCCGCTCCGGCAGCAGCGGGATGCTCCCCGCCAGCAGCGCCACCAGCGACCGCACGCGGGACGAGAAGGCGTTGCCACTGAGACCCCGCAGCTCCTCATCCAGCTCCACCTGGAGAACCTTGGGGCCGACGGAGCCCACCGCCAGCCGGGCGGCCACCACCTCACCGTGCCCAGCCTCCACCATGGCGGCCACGGTGACGCTGGGTCGCTCGTGGATTTTCATCCGGAGGTGGACGACGTTGGCCCCTCGCGGGGGCGCCGGTATCCACACGCCGAGCAGGAGGTCGCCGGGCTCCAGGATCGTCTGATAGGGGCCGACCGTGAACTCCTCGGGGGCGATGTCCCTCGGCTCGCCGCCCACGCGGGCGCGCAGCCGGGCGCCGACCGCGGAGAGGAAGGTGGCCGGATCGGAGTTGGGGTCGGCAAAGCAGAGGTTGCCCCCGATCGTCCCCACGGAACGAACCCTCACGTTGGCGATCTGGGAAACCATGGCGGCCAGCTGGGGGAGGGCCGCCCGGACGTCCGGGGAGGCCTCGATCTCTCTGTGGGTGACGCCGGAGCCAATCCAGATCCCTCCCGGGCGGAGCTCGATGCCGTGGAGTTCCGGTATCCCCTTCAGGTCCACCAGGTGCTGGCTCTTGACCAGGCCCATCTTCATCGCCAGGAAGAGCTCGGTCCCCCCGGAGAAGGCGGCCCCTTCGTCGCCCAGCTCCGTCAGCAGCCGGGACGCCGACTCCACCGAGGTCGGGCGGTGGAGGTCGAATTGAGGCAGTTTCACGATGGGCCTCCGTCCCGGGCGGCCTGCCCCGCGCCCTGCAGCCGCCTCCAGACCCGCTCGGGGGTCATGGGCAGCTCCGTCATGGGGACGCCGGCGGCAGCCACCGCAGTGGCGATAGCGGCCGTCACCCCGGCGAAGGCGCCCTCGCCGCAACCCTTGGCTCCGAACGGCCCGGGGCCGTCTCCGTTCTCGACGATGACACAAGTCATCTTCTCGGGTACGTCGAGGGTCGAGGGCACCCGGTAGTCCAGCAGGGTGTCGTTCAGCAGCATCCCTTCGGGGTCGTAGCGCATCTCTTCGAAGAGGGCGTTTCCGATCGCCTGCAGGGTGGCCCCCTCGTCCTGGCGGCGAATCAACTGCGGGTTGATGGCCCTGCCTACGTCGGCGACGCTGGCCGTGCGCACGACTCGGACGATGCCAGTGACTGGATCGACCTCCACCTCGGCGGCGGCCAGGCAGACCTCCCAGAAGACTGGACCCTCGGCATACGATCCAGAGCCCCGGGAGGGCTGCACCCGTCCCTGACCGACCAACTCTCCGCCGGTGAAGCCGAACCGCGCACGGATGAGCTCCTGGTGGCTGATCCAGCGCTCTCCGTCGGTGATTCCGCCGGCCCGCGCCGTCAGCCGGTCGAGCGGAGCCTCCAGCCTCGCCGCAGCGGTCTCCCGGAGCGCCGCGAGCACGTCGCGGGCGGCGAGCTCCACCGCCTTCCCGGCCACCGTGGTCGACCGGCTGGCCCCAGTGGACCGGTCATACGGGGTGTACTGGGTATCGGTGCCGCGCACCACCACCTGCTCCGGGGGGAGTGCCAGCACCTCCGCCGCAATCTGAGCCATCACGGTCCGCGCACCCTGGCCCAGTTCGGTCGTGCCGACCAGGACGGTGGCGCCGGCGTCCGCCCCCAGGCGGACTGTGGCCATGGAGACCGGGTGTGCTCCGGCGGCCAGCAACCCCACCGAGAGCCCGACGCCGCGGCCCTCGCCTCGCGGCCGACCCCAGTCGATGGCGGCGGCCACCTTCCGGAGGTCCCCGGCGAGCTCGGCGTCAAGAGGCTTAGCGCCCGACCGCACCTCCCCGCCGACCGGCAGCACGTTGTGGCAGCGGAATTCCAGAGGGTCGACCTTGAGACGGCGGGCGATCTCGTCGACCTGCAGCTCGCCGATCCACTGGAGGTGGATGGCCCCGAAGGCCCTATACGAGCCCGCGGGAGCGGTGTTGGTGTACACGCAGCGACCGTCGACGCGGACGGACCGCCAACGGTACGGTCCGGGGGCGGCGTCCCCGGCCGTGGCGGTCACCCGGGGACCGTTGTCCGCGTAGGCCCCGGTGTCCATCCAGAAGTCAGCCTCGCGGGCGATCAGGTCGCCCTCTGCCGAGGCCGCCGTCCGCATCCGGCAAACCATGTTGTGGCGGCGGGTAGTGACCATCGACTCGTCCACCCGGTTGACCACCCTGACCGGCCTGCCCGCCTTGCGGGAGATGGCCACCGCGATCGGCTCCATCTTGGTGTAGGACTTGCTCCCAAAGCCCCCTCCCAGGAAGGGGACGATGATCCTCACGCGGTCGAGGTCCAGGTCGAAGAGGTCGGCGATCTCCTGGCGGACCAGGAAGGGGTGCTGGCACGACGCCCAGATGGTGGCCTCGTCGCCCCGGTAGTCGGCCACGACAGAGTGCGTCTCCAGGGCGTACTGGTAGACCGCAGGGAAGCGGTACTCACCCTCGACGACCACGGCGGCCCCAGCAAAGTCGCTGCCAACGTCACCCTTGGCGAAGCCGTAGCGGTAGCAGACGTTGCCCTCCGGGTCGGGCAGCTGGCCGAGCCCGTGGGCGAAGCCTGGCCGAGCCTTCTGGGTATGGACGAGGGCGGCGTCGGGGTCCAGGGCCGCCTCCAGCGAGGCCACCGGGGACTCCGGGCCGTAGACGACGTCGATGAGGTTGATGGCCTCCTCGGCCACGGCCAGACTTTGGGCCGCCACCACCGCCACCGGCTCCCCGACGAAGCGCACCTCATCGATGGCCACGATCGGGCGGTCCTTTAGGGCGTGGCCGTAGTACGGATCCATGTCCATCAGGTCCGACCCGGTGAGAGTCGCCACCACCCCTTCGAGGGCCAGCGCTGCCTGCACGTCCACGGAGCGGATGCGCGCCCGGGCCAGGGGGCTGCGCAGGACCGCGCCGTAGAGCATGCCCGGCACCCGGATGTCGCCGGTGAACTCGGCCTTCCCGCTGAGCTTCACTCGCGCGTCGGCGCGGGGCACCTCTTGGCCCACCGCAGCGGCGCCGGAGGAGTGGAGGTCAGTGGTGACCGTGGCCATCAGAGGGGGGCGTCCTGGTCCAGAGCCTCTTGGAGCGCGTCCAGAATCGACTGGTAGCCGGTGCAGCGGCAGAGGTTCCCCGCCAGCTCGACTCGGAGGTCGTCTGGGGAGACTGGGGTCTTCCGCTCGTCCAACGCCTTGGCCGTCAGGAGCATGCCGGGGGTGCAGAACCCGCACTGCACGGCAGCATGGCGGACGAAGGCCTGCACCACGCGGCTGTGGAAAGGGGTCTCCACCAGTCCCTCGATGGTCTGAACCCGCCGGTTGTCGATGTCGGCCGCCAGGTAGCAGCACGAACTTACCGGGCGGCCGTCCACCAGCACCGTGCAGGCGCCGCACACCTGGACCTCGCAGGACTGCTTGGTGCCGGTCAGCCCGAGTTCCTCCCGCAGGAAGTCGACCAGCAGCAAATTCGGCGGAACCGAGCAGGAGACCTCGCGACCGTTGACGACGGCGGTGAGGGCCAAGGGAGTCATCGGCGCTCCTCGGAGGTGTCGGCCCCCACGGCCCTGCACCAGGCGGCCCAGTACTCGTCCACGAAGTTCGCGGGGTACTTGATCGGATAGAGGGCCTCCACCGCGTCCGGCTCTATGGGCACGAGCCTCCCCAGGCCCCCCGCTACCAGCTGGAGCTGGATCGCCCGCTCCAGGGTCAGGGCGGCGAGGACGGCCCAGCGGACATCCTCGCCCACCACCAAGATCCCGTGATTGCAGAGGAGGGCGGCCCGGCGCGGCCCCAAGGCCTCTGCCACCATCCTTCCCTCGTCGGGGGTGGTCACCAGGGAACCGGTCCCGGTGTAGCGCCCCACCCCCTCCCGGAACAGCACGGCGTCGTGGGAGACGAACTGCAGGTCAGCGTCGGTCGCGCCAAGTGCGATCCCATAGATGGGGTGGGTGTGGATGGCCGCACCGATATCGGGGCGCAGGCGGTAGGCCTCCAAATGCATGGCGGTCTCGAGATGCGCACCCAGGGCGATGTGCCCGTTGGGGTCAGTGAGGTCGACATCGATCACGTCCCCGGGGGTGACCTCCCCAAGGGCCTTCCCCTTCCCCTTCACGTGGATTGTGTTGGGCTCCGGCCCGCGGACGCTCACATGGCCGAGGGTCAGATCCTCATGCCCGTAGCGGGCGACGATCCGGCAGGCGGTGGCCACCTGCTCCCGGGCCTCGGCGGCCGTGGCCGGCGTGCCCAGGCCGAGCGCAAGTCCGTCCGACTGGCTCATAGCCTGGCCGGCCGGCGCTCGGTGGGCGGGTATCCGGGCGAGGGGAAGGTGAAGACCATCGTGAGGTCCTCGGCGGCGCCGGCGGCTACCGTGTGCCAGACGCCCGCCGGGATAAAGAGGGCGTCCCCCTCACCCACGGCCAGCGTCTTGTCGTCCAGTTGGAGGCTGCCGTGCCCGGAGACCACATAGGCCAGTTCATCGGTCTCGTGGCTGAGGTCGTCGGTGCGGGAGCCCGCCCGGAAGACGGAGTACCCCAGGGTGGTGTGCGTGCCATCCACGGTTTTCTCGTGGATCAAGAGCCGCGACCAGCTACCCCCGGCAAGGGGTATCGGCTCCACGTCTCCAAGGGCGACCGTCCGCGCCGGGGTCACAGCTGCCAGACCCCGTCCTTGACGATGTAGTCGCCAGTGTCGAGGATCTCGATCGAGGCGTTGAGGCAGACGCCGTCCAGGTGCAGCTTGCTGACGTTCTGCCCGCCCGGGTAGCAGTTCCTATTGTCGCCCAAGGCGAAGTGGACGGTCCCCTTACGGCCCTTCTCCGAGGGCGATCCTAGGGGAGCGAAGTCGCTGGTGCCGAAGGCGAACTCCCCAACCACCCGGGTGCCTTCAACCTGCTCGATCACCGAGCGCAGGCGCTCCGCCTCCTCCTTCCCCTCGATGGCCTGGTACTGTCCCCCCTCGACCTGCCAGGTGATGGGATTGGTGACATGTCCGGGCACACCGATCCCGAGCATGTTGCCGTCCACGACGATCCGGCCCTGCGTCTGGTCCTCGACGGCCGCGTAGGCCACCTCGCCCCAGAGGGGAACCGGGCCCATCATGGCGCCCCGGTCCTTCACCGGGACCACCGCCAGGGCTGGGCGGGACTCGATGCTGACCTCGACGTCCGTGCCCGCCGGGGAGGTGACCCGGACCCGCTTCTTCCCGGTGAGCCGGGCGATGGCGGCGTCGGCGTTCGAGATGGTCCGCTCGATGTCCGCCACCGAGATCGGCCAGCGGCCGAATCCCTCTTCGATCGAGCCGATGCGGGCGTTGCGGTCCACCGCCTCGCGCACCGCCGACACGTGCGCGAACCGATTGGCCCACTCCAAGTTGGTGACGATGATGATGGAGTCGGAGTTGACCATGGCGGTGTGCAAATTGCGCGGCGGGGCCATGGGAAAGAGGGTGTCCTGGAGCCCGCGGCGAACCTGCGTGTCGTTGTTGGCCACCACCGGCCAGCCGCCGCGCTCCGCCACCACCGTGGCCAGCATCTCGGCCTCTTCCTTGCGCCGGTTGTCGGTGATGATGGTGACCGTGTCACCTTCCTTCACCTCGAAGCAAACGTCGACGATCAGCTCCGCCGACTGGCGCATAGCGCCCTCGCTGCGGGGTTCTGGCTCGCGCTCCACCTTTTACACCTCCTCCGGGAAAGTCAGCTCTCCGCCCGCAGAACAGGCAGGATCTCGGCCGCGAATCGGTTCACCTGGGCGAATTGGTCTAGGTCTCCGAACCGGCACACGAAGTGCTCAACCCCGGCGGCCCGGAACCGCCGGAACCAGTCGATGATGGTCGCGGGAGTTCCCACTGGGCCCCAGTTCGACAGGTCGACCGTCTTGCTCAGCTCGGGGTAGTAGCTGGAGATGTACTCCCCAAAGGCTTGGCGGGCCGAGTCCGCGGAGTCTCCGATGTTCATGGTCACCTGGTAGGACACCGTGAAGTCGCTGAGGCTGCGACCCATCTCCGCGGCCGTGGATCGCAGGGTCGCGATCTGCTCCTCCACCTCCTCGGGATGCTGCGCACGGCAGCAGGTCATCCATCCGTCCCCGTGCCGGATGATCCGCTCGCAGGCGCGCTTCATACGGCGCTCGGCCACGCTGGGTTCCAGCTGGCCGGTGAGGCGGATGTTGGAAACCACCCACATCGGCGGAGGGCTCTGGAGCGGGGTGAGGGGGGCCATCTCCGTGCCGGAATAGAAGGAGATGTCCTGGTAGTTGTAGTACTTGCCGGAGTGGTTGACCTTGCCGGTGGTCCAGAGTTGGCGCAGGATCGCCAGCCCCTCGTCGAAGATCGTGGCCCGGTCCTGAAAGTCCAGCCCCAGAGCCTCGAACTCCCGCTTGACTCCCTCTTCGGGGTTGCCCATGCAGGCCCCGAGAATCGAGCGTCCCCGGGAGAGACGGTCCATTGTGGCCCACTCCAGGGCGAGGTAGAGGGGGTTTCGGGTGGAGGTCACCAAGCACGCGGTGCCCAGTTTGACCCTGGAGGTGCGCTGCGAGAGGGCGGCCATCAGCGCCAACGGCTCGAACCGGGGCTTGGAGAAGAGGCTGTCCCCCACCCAGATCGAGTCGAAGCCTAACTCCTCTGCCGTGCTTCCGAGGTTGAGCAGGTCGTCCAGTCCGTACCCCGAGGCGATCAGGGGCTCGCGGTTGTTCAGGTTGACGCCAAACTGCAAAGGGGAGCCCTCACCGGTTACCGGGGCTGCCGTACTCCTGATCTACCCCACGGCGCCAACCGCCCCGGCTCGATCCAACTACAAATGGAAGCACAGCCATCCACCGAGTGTCAACAGCCGACTGTGAGCCTGGATGCATCCCAGGTTTCGGCGCTAGAACTGGAGGGCGGGAAGGAGGGGGGATCGGCCGCGCCGGCCCTGCCAGTACTACCCCAGCCACCGTTCCGCTCCAGGATCCTCGCGGTAAGCAGGTGGTGCGCTGCCAGCCGGCCCCGGGCAGCGCGCCCGAACCCTTCATCCAGGGGCAATCGGCGTGGACGCTGTAGCAACCCAACCTCCCGCCGGCTTCGGAGGGCACCCCTCAGCGGCCGGCCTGGGCCTTCTGAGGCAACTGCGATCTCCGCTGCCGCCATGAGAGGTGGCGCGTACCCGGATTCCGGTTCAGTCGAGCCCGCCGGCTGCCCGCCGAGTGGACCGCCTGAGGTGTTCGCGCCCGGATCTTGTGCGGCGCGGCTACCGCCCTTTCAGTTGTTCGGTGTGGCGCCCCTGACCCGCTTGCGCCGCCGGCAGCGCTGCGACCGGAGCGGACCGGCGGTTCCGGCCGGGAACCTGGGATGCGAGTGGCGGTCGGCGGGGATGGTCAGCCAGCCGAGGTCGACGCGACCCGGTGGGTAACCTCCGGGCCGCGCTCGACTGTGAGCTGCACCGTGCAGTACCGCTCGGCCGCCAGCCGGATCGCCCGCTCGACGGCTTCCGGCCCGCCCGCGGCGGTCCATTCGTGGGTCAGCTCGAACCCGAGGATGGGGCGCCCGGGTAGGTCGTCGGAGCGCTCGGTGGCCCGCACGGAGATCCGACCTGCCCTCGGCCGCGCCCTTGACCGCTCGAGGATTGTCTGCACGTCCATCGCCATGCAGCCCGCCAGCGCGGCCATCAGCAGCTCCGAGGGCTGCCATCCGGCTGCCCCACCCTCGCCCGGCGCAGCCCCCAGGGAGAGGGTGGCCCCGCGCGGAGACACCGCCCGGAAGCCCCCTCCGGGTAAGGACTCCACCGTTACCTCGGCCTCTGCCACGCCTAACCCTTGCCCAGGGAGTACTGCTGCGGGTAGAGCTCATTGAAGATCCCCTGGGGGACCAGGCCGGAGAGGTTGCTCTTGTACATGGTGAGCTGGGTCGGACCCTCGGGCATCCACACCACCGGCAGCTGCCGCGCGATGTAGTCCTCGTACTGGTAGAGGGCGGCGATCTCCGCCGAGTAGGCGGGGGCGGTGTGGGTGGCCAGGATGTTGGCGTCGGTGGTGGGGTCCGAGTAGTCCCCGGCGTTGCTGCCGGCCCCGGTCTGGAAGAGGTTCCCCCCGGTCGGCAGGTAGTCCAGCAGGTAGGTCCACCCCGGCCCGCCCCAGTCCGCCAGCTCCCAGTTGCTGCAGGGGGTGGACGGAGAGCACCCGTTGAAGACGGTGGCCGTGATCTGGGTGGACGAGGACTCCGAGAGGTTGAGCTGAATGCCGGCCGCGCTCTTGGCGGTCGACTGCAGGGTCTCCATCTCGTTGGTGAGGACCGTGGAGCCGCTGGCGTACAGCAGAGAGAGGCTGGCCGCCTGGCCCGCCGCGACGCCGCTGCCGCAATCGCCGGCGGAGGTGCCGGGGTGGGCGCAGACGCTCACCCCTCCGGGGTGCACGGTCCAGCCGTTTTGCCGAAGCAGGGCAACCGCTTTGGCGGGGTCGAAGGGGTACACCTCACCCTGGGCCTCCAGCGGGCTGACGTACGGGTTGTGGGCGGGGAAGGTGGGGACAGGTCCCACCGTCGGGGTTCCGATCCCGGCCATGAAGTCGTGGATGTACTGGGGCTGGTTGACCAGCGACTGGAAGGCCTGCCGGAAGTAGAGCTTCTGCAGCAGCGGTCCCGCCGTGGGGCTGGTGAAGTTGTAGGCGAAGTAGTTGAAGCCGAAGGCATACCAGGGGTTGTAGCGGTAGCCGCGCTGGGTTTCCAGGAAGGACTTCTGGCCCAGATCCTGGACCGGGAGGTAGCCCACGGTCACCGCCCCGGAGCGCAGGGCGTTGAACTCCGCGGTGTCCGAGGCGAAGGGCAGCTCCTCGAAGGCCGAGATCCGCGGCTTGGGCGACCCGGAGTAGGCCGGGTTGGGCACCATCTTGACGAAGCCCGCGGTCGTGAACTGGGCCAGCTTGAAGGGCCCATCCACTACCTTCCAGAGGGGGTTGGTGTCGTAGGTGCCGAGCGACTGCGACTGCAGGTTGAGGAACTGGGCCACCCCCAGAGCCCCCGACGTCGCCGTCCCGGGGTCGGCGGGCACGTACTGCAGGGGGCTGGTGCCCGGGATCGACACCCGGGACTCAGCGCTGGCGTCGTAGTTGCCCACCGGCCCGCCGCTGGACAGCTTGTCCCAGGCTGCCTGGGGGATGGGGGAGATCTGGCTCAGCTCGTTGTAGCCGAACCAGGTCGGGTTGTAGGAGTGGTTGAGGTGGAAGGCCACGGTGTAGGTGCCGGTCTGCTGGTAGCTGACCACGTTCTCCGGGAACCCTCCGGGGACGGCGCCTCCCCAGCCGGGGCCGGGAGAGTTGCTGCTCCCGATGGTGGGTGCCTTGGGATCGGTGACGGCGCTGAGGAGGTTCATCCAGAAGATCACGTCCCGGGCGGTGATGGGGTGCCCGTCAGACCACTGCCAGTGCTTCAGGGTGACCGTCACCGTGGTGTTGCCATCGGAGAACACCGGGGGAAGTGCCGAGCTCAGGGCGCGGTTGAGGACCGGCTGCCCGTTCACCCCGAACACGTAGAGCGGCGGGAAGAGGATCTCGGAGAGGTCGGGGATGTTGGCGTAGCTGAAGAAGGCGCCGCTGGCCATGGGCATGATGTAGTTGGGCGGGGAGCTGGGGGCCTCGGCGAAGGTGACGACCCCCTTGCTCGCCGAGGGATGAGCCGAGCCGCCACTGCAGGCGGCGAGCAGCATGCCCCCCAGCACGACGGCCGTCAGCGTCCGCGCCGGCGTGACCCAGGACCTCAACCTCATCTCGACCTCCCTGATTCCTTCATCCACCGTGATCGCCGGGCACACCGGCAGGGCGCTGCGCACCCTTCTCTCCGCCGCCGAATCAGCCGAATGTCTCCCCCGCCGAGACCAACTCCCGGGCGCGCTCCAAAGCCCAGGTCGGCTGCAGCGTCGGCACAAAGTCTCCCGTCCGGGGATCCACCGCGTAGTCTAGCCGGGGGCCGCGCGCCGCGAGTTCCGCCACCGCGGAGAGGAAGTACTCCACCTCCTGGCGCGTCGTCCCCAGCCCCAGGCTGGCGCGAACCGCCCCCGGAACCGCCGAATGGTCGCCCTGAGCCAGTCGCGTCCGGATCTCCTCCGCGCCCTGCTCGGGCACCGACAGGAGGTGGAGCATCAAGGGATGGGCGCAGAAGCAGCCGTGGCGCACCCCGATGCCGTACTCGGCGCTCAGCGCCGCGGCCACCAGGCTGTGCTCCTGACCCTCGAGGTTGAAGGAGACCACCCCGGTGCGCTCCTTGGCCCCGGGCCAGATCGCGTAGACCCGCACCCCCGGGATGGCCTGTAGCCCGGAGCGGACCTCGGCACCGAGCTCAGACTCCTCAGCCCACACCCGGTCCATCCCGTACCGGTCCAGCTCGGCGGCAGCCACCGCCATGGCGACCGCCCCGAGGACGTTGGGGGAGCCGGCCTCCTGGCGTGCCGGCAGCTCGGACCACTGCACGGAGTCCCGGGTGACGAAGTCAACCGCGCCCCCACCCCGCAAGTACGGTTCGCGCCGGGCCAGCCAGTCCGGGCGACCGATCAGTATCCCGGCACCGTAGGGGGCGTACATCTTGTGCCCGGACGCCGCGAGATAGTCGGCGTCGAGGCGGGCGAGGTTGATGGGCAGGTGGGGTGCGATCTGGGCCGCGTCCACCAGCACCCGGGCCCCGAAGCGGTGGGCGACCTCCACCAGTTCGTCGAGGGGCCAGAGCTCTCCGGTGACGTTGGAGGCCCCGGTCACCGCCACGAGGTCAACCGGCTGCCGCCTCTCGAGCTCCCTGGAGAGGGCGGAGATGGCCGCCTCGGGGCTCTCCGGGATGCGGAGGCAGACCGCCCGCAGTCCCTCGCGGCGCCAGGGCAGGAGGTCGGCGTGGTGCTCCGAGCAGAAGGTCAGAACGGAGCTCCCCGCCGGCAGCGCCGAGGCCAGGAGGTTCATCGAGTCGGTGGTGTTCCGGGTGAAGACGGCCACGTCCCCCTCGCGGGCGCCGAAGAAGCTCAGCAGGCGCTCGCGGGCCGCTTCGTAGGCCGCGGTGGAGACCTGGGACTTGAAGCCGGCGCCCCGGTGGACGCTGCTGTAGTAGGGCAGCATCCGTTCCACGGCGCTGGCCACCTGGCAAAGTGCGGGAGTGCTGGCGGCATAGTCCAGGTTGACGTAGGGGCGCTCGCCTCCGGTCAGGAGCGGTGCGGAAACCCCGGCGCCGCACAGACCTGGCCTCGCCGGAGCCGATCCACCTTCACCCAATGGCGGCCACCTCCCCGCGGGGCAAGGCGATCGGCCGGGTGGTGACGTCCTCGCTGGACACCAGGGCGTCGATCACCATCCGCTGGGAGGCTCTCACCTGGGCCACGGCCACCCGGCGGGCCCCCTCGGCGTCTCCGGCGAGGATCGCCTGGAGCAGGTCGCGATGCTCGTGAACGATCTCGTCGGCTCGAGAACTGAGGAGGAGCCCGATCCGGAACAGCCGCTCCATCTGCACCAGCATCACCTCCAGGATGGTGGTCAAGCGGAGGTTCCCCGAGGCCCTTGCCACCATCAGGTGGAACTGCGTGTTGGCCTCCAGGAAGCGGTCCACGCTCCCGGTGTCGTCGGGTGAGTAGGTGCTGGTGCAGAGCTCCTCCAGCGCCCGCAGGTCAGAGAGGCCCACCGCCTGGGCCGCGGCCAGGGCCGCCGCCTCCCCCTCCAGCAAGACCCGGAGGGCGAAGAGCTCGCGGGTGTCCTTGATGGTCACGTCCGAGGCGCGGTATCCCGCCCCCGGCGCGAGGTGGACGAACCCCTCCTGGCGCAGCCGGGACAACGCCTCGCGCACCGGCGTCTTGCTGAGCCCCAACTGCAGGGCGAGCTGGGCCTCGGTGAAGCTGCTCCCGGGGGCGATCTCCAACCTCGTGATCCGCGAACGGATCTCCGCGTATACGGTATCTGCTAATGACTCGTTTGGCATATCGATCTCGCGCTTGCAGTGTATCGCCTGGCGGGCGTCCGGGGGCTGTCACCGTTGCGGGGGACGCCCTCCCAGGGGCCCCCGGGCGGCCCCGTCCGGGACGGCGTGGCCCCTCCCCTCAGGGAACTTCCGGGTAGAGGACGAAGAGCCCGCTCACCCGGCCCTCGGGGTCGAACGCCACCCGGCCCTTCATGGGGCCGCGCTCGAATGCCAGCGGGACGTCGACCACCTGGTTGGGGCCACGCTGCGTCACGGTCGGCCTGCCCGTGGTCAGCAGCCGGCCGGACAGCCCCTCAACCTTGCCCCAGGCCGCGGTGAGCCCCTGGGCGTCCAGCCGCTCCTTCATGGCCTGGTCGAAGCGCCCGACCAGCTCCTGCCCCGCCCCTGACGACCAGAGCTTCAGCACCTCCAGGCCGTCGGCCGCCCGGCCGGCCACTTCCTGCTCCTCCATGGCCATCTCCCTGCGGAACCGTTTCTGGGCCCCCTGCCTGGTGATGCGCAGCACCTGGCCGATCTCTGACCAGGTGTGCCGGTCGGCCCGGGCGGCGGCGACCAGGCCGCGGGTGGCGTCTGCGGCGAGTCCTTCCAGGGTCAGGGAGGCGGTGAGCGCCCCCAGCGCCGAGCCCCCGGGTCCCTGGCGCAGGGCCCTTGCCACCACCGCGGCGTTCTCCTCCAGGATCCCCGCCAGCACCTCGGGTTCGAGCGGCCTCTGCTCCACCAGCCGATCCTACCCCGCACAGCCGTGTTGTCAACTACTGGTTGACAAAGACCGGTGCCGAGTGTATGTTCCCCCCATGACCGAATATGAGATCGAGGGCGACACTCTCAAGCTGACGGTGGAGGGCATGGACAAGGTGTGGTCGCTGCGCAGCCACCTCTCGATCCCCCTCGGCGACATCACCGACGTGAGGGCCGACCCGGAACGGGGCGCAGGGGCGCTCACCGGAGTCAAGGTGGCAGGCGCGCGGATCCCGGGAGTGCTCCAGGCGGGGACATTCGTGGACAGCGAGGGGATGGTGTTCTGGGATGTGCACCGCCCCGGGCACGCCATCGTCATCTCCCTGGAGCACGAGCACTACAAGCAGCTGATCATCGACGTGGCCGACCCCGCCACCGCGGCCCAGGAGATCTCGGAGGCCGCCCGCAGAGCCCGAGGCTGAGCCCCGGCCGGCGGTATCCTGGAGCCAGGGCCAGTTCATAGGGGGAACGCGATGCTGGAAGGCTTCACCTGGTTCAAGCAGTCGGCGTACCGCTGGCAGGGTGACGGGCTCACGGTCTACATCGACCCGTGGGAGGTGACGACCACGGACGTGGCCGATCTGATCGTCATCACCCACGCCCACTTCGACCACTTCTCGCCCCCGGACATCGAGAAGGTGAGCGGGCCGCGGACGGTGGTGGTGGCCCCCCACGACATCGCCAAGGAGCTGTCCGGCAACGTCACCGCCGTGGCCCCGGGGGAGGTTCTGGAGGCCGCCGGGGTCCACCTGGAGACCGTCCCCGCCTACAACGTGGTGGAGGAGCGGCTGGAGGCCCATCCCAAGGCCAACGGCTGGGTGGGGTATCTCCTCACCCTCGGCGGGCACACCTACTACCACGCCGGGGACACCGACCGGCTGCCGGAGCTGGAGCGGCTGCGCACCGAGGTGGCGTTCCTGCCCATCGGAGGCACCTACACCATGGACGTGGGCGAGGCCGCCGGGCTAGCCCGGGCCATGGCCCCGCGCCTGGCGGTGCCCATGCACTATGGCTTCGTGGTTGGCAGCCGTGAGGACGCCGAGGCCTTCCGGGCCGAGGCGGCCCCGGTGGAGGTGCGCACCCTGGATCCGGTCCACCCCTTCACCCAATGAGCGGGGAGGGGGGCCGCCAGGCAGAGCCTCCCCCACAGGACAGCTCGCCGCCGCTGCGCATCCCGGCCGGCGGGGGCGCCCAGGAGAAGGAGGCGCGGGTCCTGGCGGTGGGGCTGGTGGCCCACGACCACAAGAAGCAGGATCTGGTCGAGTGGGGCAGGTTCAACCGGGGGAGCCTCAGCCCCCACCGGCTCTACGCCACGGGTACCACCGGCCGGCTGCTGGAGGAGGAGCTGGGACTTCCGGTGCAGTGCCTCCTCAGCGGTCCCCTGGGAGGTGACCAGCAGATGGGCAGCCTGATCGCCGACGGCACCATCGACCTCCTCATCT
>JAJYWT010000174.1 GCA_021791345.1 bacterium | reverse complement strand
CCGGTCGAACTGGCAGGTGTTGGACGCGGCTCAGGTTCGCCTTCTGTTGAAAGCCGCAGAGGGTGACCCACTGGAGGCGCTGTACGTTCTCGCTGTGACGACGGGGATGCGACAAGGGGAGTTGCTCGCTCTACGGTGGCGGGATGCCGACCTTGAGAGAGGCACGCTGACGGTGAATGGGACGCTGCACCGGATCGGCGGTGGCTGGTCGATCGGGGAACCCAAGACCTCACGCTCCCGGCGGCTGGTGGTGCTCCCCGAGGTCGGGAGAGCCGCGCTGCAGCGCCATCGGGTGGCACAGGTGGAGTGGAGACTTAGGGCTGGCACATGTTGGCAGGAGAACGGGCTGGTGTTCACCACTGCCATCGGAACGCCCCTGGAGCCTGGCAACGTGTTGCGACGCTCCTACCGGCCCCTTCTGGAGCGCGCCGGGCTTCCTCCGGTGCGGTTCCACGATCTGAGACATACTGCAGCCACACTGCTGCTGAGACAAGGTGTCCATCCCAAAATCGCATCCGAGATGCTGGGGCACTCGACCGTGGCGATCACCTTGGACCTTTACAGCCACGTCACTGAGTCCATGCAGAGGCAGGCGGCGGGCGCAATGGACACCCTCCTGGCCGGCGATAAACAGGCTGGTTGATGAGAGCGGGCGCAAGGAAGCCTGTCGAGTAACTCGTCCCGGTGCTTTCGGCTGACTCGATCTCCTCTGGCCCTATCCGGGTTCACGGGCCATTGGGGGCAGCCCCAGAGTCTGGGGGCTCACCCGCTGGCGTTGCACTCGCACGAGTGCTGGCGGCGAGGGCACCAGGAAGCCGGCCGACTGGGACTGCTACAGCTGCTGCCAAGGCCATCATCGCCACCATCCACAGAGCGAATGCGAGCGCGGCGAAGAACAACGCCTGATGCTCAGGGCCAGCTAGCCCAAGGGGCTGTCCCAGGCTCGTCCACCCGTTCACCGCGACCATCGGGTAGTGGGGACCGCTCGGGCTGGTGTAGTTGTACCAGTCGGAGCACGTGCGGCCAGCCCACGTCGCACTGATGTATTGCTGTCCGTTCAAGGTGCTGCGGCAGCCGATCTGGGTCCCCTGCGGCAGCGCCGCTACACCGAGTACGGCAAAGGCGGCAAAGATAACGGCGGCGAGGGTGGCGAGGCCCGTTCGCCATCCTTGAGCAGCGCGGCTCATCTCCCTACCTCTCAGGTTCGGTCGAGCCGTGGAGATGGTGGCTCTTCCATCGGTCGATGCGGCGAGTCTACGGTGCCAGGTGGGTCCGTGTCCCAACCGGGTTGGGGTATGCGCTGGGGTAGTAGGGGGGATTCTAGTCCTTGAACGGGGACAGTTTGGCCAATTTTGAGATCAAATTGGTGGTGCCGAGGGGCGGGATCGAACCGCCGACACCGGGTTTTTCAGACCCGTGCTCTACCAACTGAGCTACCTCGGCCCGGATCTCCTCCGGAGCCCCTGTGAGACCGAGCCAGGGGTACGGTCGCAGGACAGTGTGCCAGTCTAGTCGGTAGGGCTGTCCTTCAGGTCGTCGGGTCGGCTCAGCCCGACGGGGGGGCCGAGGGGGTGGGCGAGGAGCGGCGAACTCGCGCCCCTTACGATGCTCGCTGCAGTCACGAAGCCACCCCGCCGGCTGCGGCGGCGGAGGCCGCCCGGAAGCGGAGGTGATCACATTGAAGGTCCTGGTCTTGGGGGGCGCGGGGTACATCGGAAGTGTGGTGACCCGGGCCCTGATGGAGGCAGGCCACGAGCCCGTCGTCCTCGACAGCCTCGCCACGGGTCATCGGGACGCGGTCCCGGCCACCGTTGACTTCATCGAGGCCGACATTGCCGACGGCGATGCGCTCACGGCTGCGCTCCGGCGCGGCATTGGTGCTGTGATGCATTTCGCGGCCCGGTCATTGGTCGGGGAGTCCGTCGCGGTGCCCGAGGTGTATTGGTCGACCAACGTTTGCGGAACCAGGACCCTCCTGGACGCCATGAGGGCAGCTGGCGTTCGGCGTCTGGTCTTCTCCTCAACAGCCGCCACCTACGGCGAGCCGGAGTCGGTTCCGATCACGGAGTCGGCGCGAGTCGCCCCGACCAGCCCGTACGGGAGGTCGAAGCTGGCCGTCGACATGATGATCGGGGATGAGGCGGTGGCCTATGGCCTCTTGGCCGTCAGCCTGCGTTATTTCAACGTCGCCGGCGCCGTGGCGGGGGCCACGGAGAGGCACTCACCCGAGACCCATCTGGTCCCGAACCTACTGCGGGTGGCGTCCGGATTCGCGCCTGAACTGGTCCTGTTCGGGGATGACTATCCGACGCCGGATGGCACCTGCATCCGCGACTATGTTCACGTCGAGGACCTGGCCCGCGCTCACCTGCTGGCCTTGGAGTCGATCGCCCGACCGGCTCCGGACCACGGAGGTGACCACCGGATCTACAACCTCGGCAACGGTGCGGGCTTCTCCGTCCTGCAGGTGGTCGAGGCCGCCCGGCGGGTGACGGGCCGCCCCATCCCCATCCGGGTCGCACCGCGGCGGCCCGGGGACCCCGCGGTGCTGGTCGCCTCGAGCGGCAGGATCGAGCACGAGCTGGGGTGGCATCCTCTCAAGCCGGGGCTGGACCAGATCTTGGCGGATGCCTGGCGATTCCTGGAGCGTCCCCCAGACCATCCCGCCTGACCCAATGAGGTGGGGCAGGGTCAGGGCGGCAGCAGGGGCTGGCGCTCGGCGGCCCGAGCCTGGGATGCGGTGATGTACCCGTCCTGCTGCATCAGCTCCAGGACATCCTCACGCCGGGCTCGGGCCGCGGCGGGGTGGCGGAGCGGGTTGAGCAGACTCGGGGACTGGGGCAGGCCCGCCAGCAACGCCGCCTGAGCGAGGGTGATGGTCGACAACGGTCGATGGAAGTAGACCCGGCTGGCCTGCAGCGCGCCGACGGCTCCATCACCCAGGTAGACCTCGGACAGGAATGCGTCCAGCACCTGAGTCTTGGTCAGGTGGTCCTCGATCTTCAGGGCCAGGATGATGTCCCACCACCGGCCCCAGACGGAGTGGTCGGTGCCGCCCATGTAGATGTCGTCCGCCAGCTCCTCGGTGATCGTTGATCCCCCCTGACACTCGCAGAGATGAAGGAGGTCGTAGCCCGCGGACCTGAGCAGCCCCTCGACGTTCACGCCGTGGTCCTGGTAGAAGCTGGAGTCCTCGGTGGCGACCAGCGCATCCGCGAGGTACCGAGGCACCTCCCCGGGCCGGAGCGGCCGGGTGTGGTGGGCGGCGTCGAGCCGGGATATACGCGTGGTCAGGTCGCGGGTATCCGGCGTGGCGATCCAGGTGATGGCGTAGAGGCAGGTCGCGAGCAACGCCACCGCCGCCACCAGCCAACGCCCGCGGCTGGTCTTGGGCGTGGTTAACTGAGTGCCGTCGTGCGCTTGGCCCATCTCCCCCGACTGTACCTGGCGGCCGCAGCGGCGGCCTTCTTCCTCATTGGCCTGGGGCTCTCCTGGACCGAGGGAGGCAACCACCTATGGGTACAGGGGGTGGCTATGGCATTGGCCCTGATCGCTTTCGGACTCGCCTGGCTCGCGGCCGACGACCGCCGCCCCTGACGGCTCCCAGGGGGCCGCTCTGCCTTCGCGATTCAGGGATCCAGATCGGGGAATGGCGATCGGGCGCGGGCCGTCGCGATCGGCGGTTGTGCTAAAGTTCGAGTTGCCTCGCGCCAATTTTGCGGGGCCGTTCGACGCCGCTTCCCTCGCGAGCCGGTCGATCGATTTGGCTCGCGAGGATGGCCGCGTAGCGGCACGGGAGATGGTAGATGCCGATCGGAACAATCAAGTCAGTCAATGAGCGCGGGTTCGGGTTTCTAGCCGCTGAGGATGGCGTGGAGTACTTCTTCCACCGTTCCAGCGTGGAGGGCGGTGCCTTCGAGCAGCTGACCCGCGGCGCTCAGGTCGAGTTTGAGATTGAGCCAAGCACCAGGGGGCCTCGGGCGGGGCGCGTTCGCGCAGCCTGATGGTGGCGCAGGCCGTCGGCAAGCCGCCGGTCCAGCGCCCCTTTCGGCGCCTTCATCCTGACCTCCCGCCGGCTCGTAATTCGCTTTACGACCCCTGGCAGTGCGGGTTCTTGCATGACGGGCGACGGAAGACCTGTCTATTCGATGTGAGAGACGCCCAGCGCGCGATGCGCGCGCTGGGCTTCCCTCCCGACCTGTGGGCCCCACTTGGGGAGGCGCGGATCACCCACGACGAGTTCCTCCGTCACGTCGCCGCCGTCCATGCGGCGCTGTCGGTGCATGCTGACACCGCCGAGGCTCGGCGGCGGTCGATGGTTCCCTCGGCAGTGAGGATCGTGCAGAACTATCTGGGCTGGGCCGATCGTGTGTGCACCCATGGGACCGGTGTGGTCGAGACCGACGACCGCCGCCGGCCGATCCCCTGAGCCATGAGCCCCACAGCCCCGGCGGTAAGGATGGCGGTCGACTCGTCGACCTTCGCCCAAGAGGTGATCGAGCGCTCCCGGGAGGTCCCGGTGGTGGTCGACTTCTGGGCCAGCTGGTGCGGACCATGTCGGCAGCTCGGCCCGGTGCTGGAGGCCGCGGTGGACTCCATGGAAGGGGCGGTCCTGCTCCGCACCCTCGACGTCGACGCCAACCAGGAACTGGCGCAGCGCTATCAGGTTCGCGGCATCCCGGCCGTTAAGGCGTTTCGGGGCGGCGAGGTCGTGGCGGAGTTCGTTGGGGCTCAGCCCGCCACCATGGTGAGGTCGTTTTTGAGTGGGCTCCTGCCCTCGCCGGCGGACCGGCTGGTTGAGCTGGGCGATGAAGCCTCGCTGCGGGAGGCGCTGAGCCTCGATCCGTCCCACCTGCCGGCCAGGCGGGCGCTGACCCTGCTGTTGATCCGGAACGGGAATTGTGCCGAGGCCCTCGAGGTGGCCGGCCAGGCACCTCAGGACCGCACCTGTGACGGGCTCGCGGCCTGGGCCGAGCTGTGCCAGCAGCAGAGTCACGATCCGAGCGACACCGATCTGCTCGCGCAGCTGGCCGCCGAGCGCTGGGACGAGGCTGCTGCCCGCGCGACGACCATGGTCGCCTCCCACTCCGGTGATGCGCGTGACCGGTTGCGGCGAATCTGCCTTTACTGCTTCGAGCAGCTAGGTCCCGACCACCCCGCGGTGGTGGAGGGCCGGAGCCGGCTGGCCGCAGCTCTCTACTGACTCTCGCGGGGCCCCTCCGGGCAGGGCGTCTCCGTCAGTCCAGGGTCGGCGCCCGGGGGTTCACGTTGGCGGGGTGGTGGGCTTTCTGGCGCACCTTCCAAGCCGGATCCCCTCGGAGGGGCCGCGGCGTGCTTTGATTAGGTCCGTGACCAGCCAAGCTCGGAGGCAGCGATGGGATATTTGAAGGGATTCTCACATGGAGTCATGGCCGGCGCGGTGATCGGGGTCCTGATCGCGCCGCGCCCGGGCCGGGACACCCGAATGGCGATCGAGACCACCTACCACAGGAGTCGCCACCGCGCCGAGCGCGTGGCGAACGGCGTCGCCTCGGGATGGCGAACAGTTCAGCCCGCGCTCCGGGTGGTGGCGGATGCGGCCGACTCGGCAGGCAGGATGGTCCAGCCCGTGGTGCACACCGCCCGGCACCGGCTGGCAGAGAGCGGTGCGGGTCTGCCGACGCAGGCTAGTCGCAACGGCGGCGGCGCATGAGTCGGACGGGCTCTCCCGAGGAGCGGATAGGGGCGTTCCTGACCGCGGTCGACGAAGAGATCGTCCGGCCGGTGCGACGCTATCTGCGCGGCTTCCGCCGGGGAATCCTGGTCGGGATCGTGCTGGCCCTACTCCTGACCCCGGTGGCCGGTGGCGAGTTGCGCGGTCGGATCTTGCGGACGATCCCCATCCGCTGCCGTCGTCACTGACCGGGGCGCGGCAGGGTCAGTGAGGAGTGGGAGCCTCCGCCACCACCAATTCCGACTCTGGTTCGGCCTGTCCGGGGTAGTCAGCCATGAAGGAGGTGCCGCAGCCGCAGGCGTTGCGCGCCCTGGGATTCGCCAGCCGGAAGCCTCGCCCGCGGTAGCTGTCCTCGAAGTCAAGGATCGACCCCGCGACCAGCGGGAGTCCGTCTTCTTGGACGACGATGCGTACGCCCTCCACCTCAGTGACCACGTCATCGGTGGCCGCCGCCTCCTCCAGATCGAAGAAGAGCTTGAAGCCCCGGCACCCCCCCAGCCGCACGTCGACGCGGAAAACCGCGTCGGGCTGCTGGACCCGAGCCTTCCAAGCACGGATCTCCTCCAGGGCGTCGCGGGTGGCCAGCAGCGGCGGTTGCATCCCTTGATTGTAGGTGCATTCTGGCCGAGAGCCCTCCAGTAGAATCGGTCGGACATGGAGATCGCGGAGATCTGGCGGTATCCCGTCAAGTCGATGGCCGGAGAGCAGCTGCGGTCGGCCAACCTTGGGGTTCGCGGGCTGACGGGCGATCGCGGGATCGCCGCCTTCGATCGTCAGAGCCGTCGCCCTGACCACCCCGTGAGCGCGCGTGGGCTGCCGGGGCTCCTGAGGTTCCGCGCGGTGTGCGCCGCCGACGGCGCGGTGGTCACCGGCCCCGACCTGCCGCCCACTCCCTGGCGCCACCCCGCCGTCGCCAACCGGCTGCGGGAGGTGTGTCAGCGTCCCCTCGAGCTGGCGGAGGTGGTCGGAGGGGCGTTCGATGACTCACCTCTCCACCTGGTGCTGCTGCCGAGCGTGATCGGCGTCGCCGCGGCCGTGAACCGACACGTGGATCCCAGGAGGTTTCGGGCCAACCTGTTCATCGCTGCCGACCCCGGTCAGGTCGATGCGGAACGAGAATGGCTGGGCGCGCACCTTCACATCGGCGCGGCGGTCGTGCGCGTGCTCTCGGAATGTGCCCGCTGCGTGGTCACGACCCGAGACCCGGATACGTACGCTGGGTGGCCGGGACTGCTCCGCCATCTGGTGGAGACCAGGCAGGCCATGATGGGGGTCTACGCCGAAGTTGTGGTTCCGGGGCGGATCGCGCCGGGAAGTCCGGTTGTTGTCGAGTCCTGAGTCCGGTCCGAGGGTTCCTCGACCGTCCTCCTGAGGCTCGGAGGGCGGGAGGCACGTTCCACAAGGGTCACCTGCTTGCAGGAAGCCGCATGGGCCACGAGAGGCCTGGCGGAGCCGGGCGGCCGCCAAGCCTCGCTGATCACCGACGGCCGGGGCGGCATCGCCTCGGGCCCGGGCTCATCAGAGCGCTTCCGTCATCCGGGTTGCCCGCTCCACCGCGAAGAGGCCGATCGGGTCCGAGCAGGAAGCCGGCGCTTCGCTCGAGAACACTTGCCTACTCGGTCAGGGCTCGAGTGGAGGCGGCAGCCGGGCGCGCGGGTGGTCGATGCCCGGGCCGCCATCGGGTCGGGCCAGCGTCACGCGTACCCTAGCGGAGTGACCAGTGAGGGATCGCCATCGGGAATCGGCCGCGATGACCCACTCCGACGGTCAGCACCGGTGGGGATGGTGGGGGCGGATCTGATGGTCACGTCGCGGCTTTCCGCCATCCTGGGCCACCATGGTCTCAGCCTGCGATCGATCGCCCACGGTGCCGACCTCAGCGGCTTGCAGCTGGTGCTGGTTGACCTGAACCGGGACCAGGAGTCTCGATTGCAGACGATGCGCGGGCTCTCGCAGGTGACCCCGCCCCCGCTGATCGTCGCCTTTGGCCCCCATGTTCTGATGCGAGACTTGGGGAGGCGAGCCCGGGCCGCGGGGGCCGACCGGGTGGTTGCCAACAGCGCTCTGCCGGTGGTCCTGGAGGGGCTGCTCGCCCGGGCGGAAGATCCTGCCAGATCGACGAGGAGTACGCATGACTGATATCCACGAGGCGGTCCAGGGGCTGCGCCCTAGCCTGGTCGCGGATCGCCGGCACCTGCATCAGCATCCGGAGCTCTCCGGTCACGAGCGGGGCACCGCCGACTTCATCGCCCAGCGCCTGCGAACCCTCGGGCTGACCCCTAAGCGGCTGGTCGAGGGCCGCGCGGTGGTTGCGGATCTGGACGGTGCACGTCCGGGTGGTCATCGGCTTCTGCTGAGGGCGGACATCGATGCCCTACCCCTCCTCGAGCGTGGCGCCGACCGGCCCTACCGATCGTTGGTGGACGGGGCGATGCACGCGTGCGGCCACGACGCCCATGTGGCGGTCGCTCTGGGGGTGGCTGAGCTGCTCACCGGGATGCGCTCTGCGCTTGCCGGGACGATCCGGTTCGCCTTCCAGCCCGCCGAGGAGACCGCGGGCGGAGCCCAGGAGATGATCGACCAAGGGGCGATGTCTAACCCGGAGATGGAGGGGGCGCTCGGGCTGCACGTATGGAGCGGGCTTCCGGCCGGCACGGTCGGGGTGCGGGAGGGTGCCATCTTCGCCTCCGCGGATGAATTCAGGGTGGTCATCGAGGGTCGGGGCGGCCACGGCGCCCTGCCGCACCAGGCGCTGGACCCCATCCCCATCGCCAGCATGGTGGTGCTGGCACTGCAGACCCTGGTCTCACGGGAGACCTCGCCGTTTCAGGCGGCCGTGGTGACGGTGGGCAAGATCGAGGGTGGGGTCGCCTTCAACGTGATTCCGGATACGGTCACCTTGACCGGGACGGTGCGCGCCTTCACGGTCGAGGACCGGGATCGGCTGCTCCGCCGGATCTCCGAGGTGGCCCAGGGGATCGCCGCCAGTTTCGGCGCGAGCGCCCGAACCGAGCGCGGGCCCGGGTGCCCGCCGGTCGTGAGCGACGCCCGGATGGCCCAGCTGGTGAGGGCGGCGGTCTCCGCCAGCCCTGGGGTGGTCCTGATCGATCCAGAGCCGGTCACGGTCGGCGACGACGTATCGCTGTTCCTACGGGCGGTACCGGGTTGCTACTTTCTGCTCGGGGCCGGCAATGCCGAGGCGGGAATCACCGCGCCACATCACCATCCGGCTTTCGACCTGGACGAAGCCTGCCTCCCGGTGGGGGTGGAGGTCATGGCTCGGGCGGCCCTGTCCTTCTGCGAGTCGGGGCGGCCCGATGCTTAACAACCCGCCTCCGGACACCTGCGATCATTGTGGGGCGACAGATCTCACATGGAGGCGCGTCGATGGCCCGGAGTGTCAGGTGCAGCTGGAGGGGGGGCGGGTGGTGACCCGCTCGGGGGCCGTGCATGTCTGTCCACGCTGCGGGCACACCGTGGTCATCTCCAGCCCGGGACCGCGCCTGGCCAACTTCGAGGTGCACAGGGGGTGAGCCAGACCCCGACTGCGACGCGAACGGTGGTGGGGCCGGTGCTGGTCCGGGACGCGACCAAGCCGGCCCCGCGACAGCTGGTCAGATTCGCCTTCTACAAGGTGCAGCCGGAGTGGCGCCGCCTGTCGGCGGACACCCGGGCCGAGCATCGTCGTGAGCTGGCCGCGGTGCTAGAGGAGCACAGCCGCCGCATCCTGATGCGAACTTTCACCCTGGTGGGGACCAGGGGCGACAGCGACATGATGATCTGGGCGGTGAGCGAGGAGGCCGAGCGGCTGCAGGCCCTGTTCACCGACATCAATCGATCGGCGCTGGCGGGATACCTTCAGTGCTCGCACAGCTACACCGCCATGACCAAGCGCTCCATCTACGTCGACACCGAGCACCCCAACCAGGGCGGCACCACCGACCGGTTGGTCCTGGCTCCTGGCAAGAGCCGCTACCTGTTCGTCTATCCCTTCGTCAAGACCCGCGCCTGGTGGGCGCTCAGCGCCGAGGAGCGCCAGCGCATGATGCAGGAGCACATCCGGGTGGGGCACGAGTACCCCAGCGTGAAGATCAACACCACCTATTCCTTCGGCCTGGATGACCAGGAGTTCGTGGTAGCCTTCGAGACCGACTCGGCCGCTGACTTCCTGGACTGTGTGCAGGCGCTCCGGGACACTGAGGCGTCCTCATACACCCTGCGCGATGTGCCCAGCTTCACCTGCGTCCGGGCGCAGATCGACGAGATGCTGGAGGCCCTCGGCTGATGGCGCCTAGCCCTGCCCGGGCCCTGCTCCCGGGGACCGCGGCGGCAAGCTAGTTGCCCCGAGAGACGGCGCCCGAGGTCTACCTCATCGCGCGTCCGGCGGTCGACCTGGACGCTATGCGGTCCTACCTGGAGCGGGTGGGTGGTGCGAGCTGGCTGGAACGGCGCGTCCAGGATCCGGCCGGGAGTGGCGGGGAGCTGCTGGTGGAGTTCGCGGGGCGCACCTGTTACAGGAGTTGGGAGCCGGGGCTGAACCCCAACGTGACCAGGGTGCGCCAGGACCCACGCGCCTATCTGGAGAACATCCTCAAGAGTGCCCACGGCAGCGTGCTCGAGCATGCCAACTACACCTTCGCGCTCCACAACGTGAGCCGGGTCGCCACCCACGAGATCGTGCGCCATCGTGCCGGTGCTGCCTACAGTCAGGAGAGCCTGCGGTATGTCCGCCTGGTGGACATCGGCTTTCGAGTTCCCCCCGCGCTTGAGCCCGTGCGCCAGCAGGTTCTGGAGCTGGTGGAGCGACTCGAGGAGTTCCAGCTGTCGGCCGCCAAAGCGTTGGGCCTGGACGAGGACGGGGTCCCCTTTCACATCAAGAAGGAGGCCACCTCCGCGCTCCGCCGGCTGGCCCCGATCGGGGTGAGCACCGACATCGTCATGACCATGAACCTGCGCACCCTGAGGCACGTGGTCCAGATGCGGACCGCAGTCGGCGCTGAGGAGGAGCTCAGGCTCATCTTCGGGCGGGTGGGGGAGATCATGGTGGAGGAGGCGTCGGGGGCGTTCCAGGACTTCGAGCGTGACCACAGGGGATGCTGGGTGCCGCGGTTTGCCAAGGTCTGAGCCGACCGTTGCGCCCGTTGTGGGCGGATCGGTGCGGCCCCGGGTCGAGGTTGGAATCGACTGCCTGGATCCGGCGGCTCTGGCCCCCTTCTGGCTGGCCGCTCTCGGTTACTCGGCTACCGCCGGAGATGGGGAGCCGTACCTCGACCTGGTGGGCCCGCCCGGATCCCTGGGCGTCTTTCTGCAACGCGTGCCCGAGCCGAAGTCGGGGAAGAATCGGCTGCATCTCGACCTCTTCACCGTCCAGCCCGAGCGCCTGGTCGCCCGCCTGCGGGCCCTGGGGGCCCGGCCGGTGGGACCACCTTTCTTCGAGGAGGATCCGCAGCGGTGGGCCTGGCAGGTGATGCGAGATCCCGAGGGCAACGAGTTCTGCGTCTGTCGCGAAGGGACCTGAGGCCGCTTGGCCTGGGGCCACTGGCGGTGCCCGGCGTAAGCCATTTCTTTTAGGATCCAAGTTATGAAGATCGGTCGCCGCCAGCTCGATCCCCGCGTCGAGGCCAACCCTACCCGCTTGCCACCCGGGCAGGTGCTGACCGAGAAGTGGCCGGTGCTGCACTACGGCCGCGTGCCCACCTATGACATGGGCCGCTGGCGCCTGAGGATCTTCGGAGCGGTGGAGCAGGACACGGTGCTCACGTTCGACCAGCTCCTGGCCCTGCCCGCCAGGGAGGTCCTCTGCGACATCCACTGCGTGACGACATGGAGCCGGTTCGACAACCGCTTCCTGGGGGTTCCGCTGGCTGAGATCGCGAGGCTGGCCCACGTGCGCCCCGAGGCGCGGTTCGTCGAGTTTCACTGCTTTGGCGGCTTCACGACCTCCGTGCCTTTGGAGGTCGCCTCGGCCGAGGATGCCCTGCTCGCATATCGGCACGACGGGCTGCCGCTCTCGCCCGAGCATGGGTATCCACTGCGGGCGCTGCTGCCCCGCAAGTACTTCTGGAAGAGCGCCAAGTGGGTGGAGGGTGTGGAGTTTCGCGCCGAGGACGAGCTCGGCTTCTGGGAGCGCAATGGCTACAACAACAGCGCCGACCCCTGGCGCGAGGAGCGCTATTGGTGACGGCGACCCGTGACTGCGGTAAACTCGAATTGACCAGCAGCAGCTGGCAGCTTCCGAGCAGGTTCAGGGAAATTTCAGCATGATCACCGTTTCCGAGCAGGCCATCAGCCAGTTGAAGCAGCTTCTGGAGCAGCAGGAGAACCAGGAGATGGGCCTCCGGGTGTACGTGACACCCGGCGGGTGCTCCGGGTTCAGCTACGGCATGGGCTTCGACGATGCGCCCGCCAGTGACGACGAGGTCACCGAGCAGGAGGGGATCCGGGTGTTCGTGGACCCCTACAGCGCGACCTACCTCGAGGGTGCGGAGATCGACTACGTCGACAGCCTGATGGGAGGGGGGTTCACGGTGCACAACCCCCAGGCCGTCAAGACCTGCTCCTGTGGCCAGTCCTTCGACTCTGGCGACGGGGCGGGAGCGGCCAAGGCCTGCAGCGCCGTCTGAATTGGGCGGACTCCGGGAGGCCGAGGACCCCGTCCCCGGGCTGGTCGCGCCGACTGCTGGCGGGCGGCCACCCCGGGCCGGCGCATGAAGGCGGGCGCCCGTCGGCTGGTGCCCGCAGTGCGGCTGGGGGCGGGGCTCGACTAGACCCCTCCCTTTGAGCATTGGATGAACCAAGTGGTCGCGGCGGGCCGAGAGCCTGTGACCGGGCGGCCGCTCAGGGTCACCGTTCTAGCCGGGGGAGTTGGCGCCGCCCGGTTCCTCTCCGGGTTGGTGGCAGCGCAGCCGTTCGCCGATCTCGCTGTCGTCGGTAACACCGGGGACGACTTCTTGGTCCACGGGCTGCACGTCAGCCCCGATCTGGACTCGGTCACCTACACGCTCTGCGGCATGGGTGATGAGGCGAGGGGCTGGGGAATCCGCGACGAGAGTTGGCAGGCACTCGACCAGCTGCGGCGGCTGGGCGAGGAGAGCTGGTTCCAGCTCGGTGATCGGGATCTGGGCACGCACATCTTCCGCACCGCCCGGTTGCGGGACGGCCTCCCCCTCTCCTCGGTGACAGAAGCGCTGGGTGCGAGACTGGGCCTGCCCCTGCGCCTGCTCCCGATGACCGATGACGAAGTCGTCACCCGCATTCACACCTGCGATGGCCGTGACCTCCACATTCAGGAATACCTGGTGCGCGACGCCTGCGAGCCCCGCATCTCAGCGGTGGAGTACCGGGGAGTGGGCCGCGCCCGGCCGGCTCCGGGCGTCCTGGAGGCCATCGAGGGGGCGGAGGTTGTGATCCTGGCTCCCAGCAACCCCGTCATCTCCATCGGCCCGATCCTGGCGGTGCCGGGGGTCCGCGAGGCCGTGGCGAAGGCTCCTTTGGTGCTCGCCGTGAGCCCGATCGTCGGCGGTCGCGCCATCAAGGGTCCGGCGGTCGAGATGATGCAGGCCGTGGGGCTGGCGGCGTCGCCCGTGGGGATAGCGGACTACTATCACGGCCTCCTCGACATCCTGGTTGTGGACACGGTCGACTCCGGGCTGGCCGATGACCTCCGGGCGCGCGGCGTCGCACCCCAGATCTGCGACACCATGATGGTCAGCGAGGCCGCTCGCCGGCGGCTGGCCAACTTCGTACTGGCGGCGGCGCGATCTCAGCTGACCTCTGCCACGGGTTGAGCCAATGCCAGTCACCCCGTTTCTGGTGGTGCCGGTCAAGCCCAGCTCCGGCAGCAAGCAGCGGCTCGCCACAACCCTCCCGGACTCGGGGAGGCAGCTGGTCAGCCTCGCCCTGGCGCGGCGGGTCGTCAGCCTGGCGGCCCGAGTCTGGCCAAGAGGGGCGATGGTGGTCGTGTCCTCAGAGTCCCAGCTCTCGCCGCTGTGTGAGCGCTTACGGGTCGCCCAGATTGCGGACCCGGGGGCCGGCCAGACGGCGGCGGTTCGCTCCGGCGCCTGCTGGGCCCTGGAGCGGGGTGCGCGAGTGGTGGCGACCGTGGCGGCCGATCTGCCGGCAGTCGAGGATGGCGACCTCCGAGTCCTGCTGGCGAGGGCGCGCAGCCTCGACCCTGGCTCCATGATCATCTATCCGGACCGCGAGGGGTCCGGCACCAACGGGGTGGTGGTCGCCCCCGGCCGCCTCCTTCCCTACGCCTTCGGCCCCGGATCCCGGCACCGCCATGAGTGTGTCGCCAGCCGGCTGGGGCTGAAGCTCACAGTGGAGGTGCGCCCAGGCTTCTGCTGGGATCTCGACCGTCCGGAGGACCTTGACTCGACCGGGGTCGGGAACCCCCACCCGCTGGTGAGTTGGGCGCTCGCGCTCTCGGGGGAACAGCCGTCGCGGGTTGGAGGCGATGGCGGAGTCTGAGCCCAGCCGGCCGCTGGTCGCGGGCCGGCGGCTGACCTGCTGGGGGATCGAGGGGATCGGGGAGGTGCGGCCGGGCCAGGACCTGGCCCTCCTGGGGGAGCGCGCGCTGCGCGCGGCTGGCGGGCTCGAGCCCTGGGACGTGGTCTTGGTCACCCACAAGGTGATCTCCAAGGCGGAGGGGCGCCTGGTGTGCCTGGACGAGGTGGAACCTGGCGATGTGGCGGTCGCGCTCGCGGAACGGGTGGGACAGGACCCGCGCCTGACCGAGGTCATCCTGCGGGAGAGCCGAACCGTGATCCGGGCGGAGCCGGGAGTGCTGGTGACCGAGACTGTCCACGGGTTCATCTGCGCCAACGCCGGAGTCGATCGAAGCAACGTCGGCGGGGGCTCCGAGGTCACCTGCCTGCCTCGGGATCCGGACCGCGCCGCCGCCTCGCTGCGGTCCGCCTGGCTGGAGTTGGCGGGCGGTGGCCCGCTGGGGGTGATCGTGACCGACACCTTCGGCCGTCCCTTTCGGGAGGGGGCTGTCAATGTGGCGATTGGAGCGGCCGGGATTCCCACTCTTAGTGACCATCGCGGGTTGCTCGATGAGCGAGGGTACCTTCTGCACGCCTCCACCATCGGGACCGCCGACGAGATCGCCGGTATCGGCGAACTGGTGATGGGCAAGCTGGACGCAGTGCCCCTCGCGGTGGTCCGCGGGTTCACCTGGAGCGGTCCCGAGCTCCCCGCCCAGGCGCTGCTGCGCCCGGCAGCCAGGGACATCTTCCGGCGTTGACCGATCTCGCCTACCATCTTGGCATGGAGAGGTGCTCCGGACTCTCGACCGAGGACCGTCCGGCGTGAGCCATCCGGTGGTCAGAGTGCTGCTGTTCGCGACCATGCGCCAACTCGCCGGCTGCGCGGTGACCGAGGTCGAGCTTCCCTTAGAGGGCGCCTCCGTGCAGCAGTGTTGGGAGGTGCTGTGCCGCCGGCATCCGCAACTCAGCTCCCAACAGGCGACCGTCCGCCCGGCGCTGAACCGGAGCTATGTCGGCTGGCAGGACGCGGTATCGGCTGGCGACGAGCTCGCCTTCATCCCTCCGGTTTCGGGAGGCAGCCCGTGCCCGTGAGGGTGGTGGTCAGTGAGGCCGAGATCGACGTCGCCGCCATGCAGGCCGAGCTGGACTTGACCGGGATTGGCGGGATCGCGACCTTCGTGGGGGTCGTGCGCGACCCCGACCAGGGCCGCTCCGTCTCCCATCTCACCTATGAGGCCTACGCCGAGATGGCCATCAGTGAGCTCCGGGCGATCTCGGCCGAGGCGCTGGGCCGAGAGGGGGTCAGGGAGGTCTCGGTCCAGCACCGCACCGGCAGGGTCGACCGCGGCGTCGCCTCGGTGGCGGTGGTGGTAGGGGCCGCCCATCGGCACCAGGCGCTCGACGCCTGCACCTACGTGATCGACGAGCTCAAGGGGCGCGCCCCGATCTGGAAGGTCGCGGGCTGAATTCGGGCCCCTGCTAGACTCGAATCCCGTGGCCAGCACTCAAGCCCTGAGCGGGCCGGGCTCCGCCTCCCGCCCCAGGGCCCCGCAGTCAGGTCCTATCGCGCGGCGCCTGGAGCTGCTCTCGGAGCTGGTTCGCCGCGACGTCAGGGCGCGCTACCACGGCTCGGTGCTGGGGATTGGGTGGACCTTGATCAACCCTTTGGTCTTCATGCTGGTGTACGCCGTGGTGTTCGGCGACATCATCGGGATCAAGGGACCGAGCGGCAAGTCCTACGCGGTATTCATCCTCTCGGGGCTGCTCGCCTGGACGTTCTTCTCCCAGGCGCTGGTGATGGCCGCCAGCAGCATCATCGCCAACTCGGGGGTCGTCCGCAAGGTGGCGTTCCCCTGGATGCTGCTGACGGTGTCGTCGGTGATCGCGGCGCTGGTGAACTTCCTGATCAGCCTGGTTCTGCTGGTGCCCTTCATGATCCTGGCCAAGGCCCCGGTGGGACTTCCCCTGCTGGCCATCCCCCCCCTGGTGGTGGTCACCTTCGGTCTCTGCCTCGGGTTGGGGCTGATGCTGGCGGCCGGCAGCGTCTACTTCCGAGACCTGCAGTACCTCATCAACCTGGCCACCATGATCTGGTTCTATTTGACCCCGGTGATCTGGCCGTTCACCCGCTATGAGGGCTTCTTCCGCCACGGCACGGTCGGCCTGCTGGCCCACATCGTCGTCTACGCCAACCCGATGACCTGGATCGTGCTCTCCTTCCAGGACGTGTTCGTGTTCAACCGCTGGCCGCAGCACTGGCACGGCCTGATCTACTGCACCGTGCTCGCCGCCGGCCTGATCTGGCTCGGGATGCGGGTGTTCAGGCGGCTGCGCCGCCGCTTCGCCGAGGAGATCTGATGGAGCCGGTGATCCGGGTCGAGAACCTGGCCAAGCGCTTCCGCATCTACCACCAGCGCAGCGAGACCTTGAAGGAGGTCCTGGTGGATCGGCGCCGCTCTCGCTACGAGGAGTTCTGGGCCGTCAACGACATCAGCTTCGATGTGCCCGAGGGCGAGACCTTTGGAATCATCGGAGCCAACGGCTCTGGCAAGTCCACCCTGCTCAAGTGCATCGCCGGCATCCTGGTGCCGGACCGCGGCAAGGTCTCCGTCCGGGGGCGGATGGCGTCCCTGCTGGAGGTTGGGGCCGGTTTCCATCCCGACTACAGTGGGCGGGAGAACATCTACCTGAACGGGGCGATCCTGGGGCTGCCTCGACGGTACATCAACTCGGTCATCGACGAGATCGTGGGATTCGCCGAGCTGGAGCAGTTCATCGACAACCCGGTGCGCAACTACAGCTCGGGGATGTACACGAGGCTGGGCTTTTCGATCGCGATCCACATGGATCCCGACGTCTTGCTCATCGACGAGGTGCTGGCGGTCGGGGATGAGTCGTTCCAGCGCCGCTGCATGGACCACATCGAGGGAATGCGGCGGGAGGGGCGCACCCTGATCTTCGTCTCCCACGCCGCTGAGACCGTGCGCAAGCTCTGTGACCGGTGCCTGTGGATCGACCACGGCGTCCAGCGGGCGGCCGGGCGGACCGGCGAGGTGGTCGATGCCTACATCGGCGAGGTCAACCGCCACGAGACCGAACTTCTGAGGTCGATATCCGCCGACCTGGGGGGGTCGGGGCCGGGTTGGATGGGAGTGCGGATCGCTGGGGTCGAGGTCAGCGGCAGTGACGGCGACTTCAACTCGATCAGGACCGGGGAGGAGCTTTCCATCCGGATCGCCTACGAGGCTCCCGGCCCTCTGCGGGGGGTCCGTTTCCGGGCCTCCTTCTATCCGGCAGGTCAGGACATTCTGCTCAGCACCAGGACAGATGACGCCGAGCTCGGGCGGCTGGATCTTCCGCCGGAGGGCACGGCCACCCTCACCATTCCCCAGGTGCCCTTCCTGGACGGGGTGTACGGGCTGAAGGTGGAGATCGAGGACATCACCAGCGGGCGCCAGTACGCCGAGGTCGACCGCCCCCAGGCCTTCAGGGTGCAGGGGGGGCGGCGCTTCGAGGTAGGCCTGGCGCTGCTGGGGCACAGCTGGGAGATCCCCGCGGCCGACCCCAGCGCGCTCAAGGTCTCGGCCACCGGATAGAGCGGCGTCGGCGGCCGATCCCGGCTGGGCTGCGGTTGACCGAATGCCCCACAAGACTGCTGAGGCGGTGTAGTATTCCGCGATCGGGGCGCTTTCGACGGCCGCCTCCGCTCCACTCCGTTCTCCCGACCGCCCCAGCGCTCCCAGAGCGTTTGCGACCAAGGGAGGGATCCAGGATGCGGGGATTGGGGCGGACGACACGGTTGATGTTGATCGTCGCCGCGGCGCTGGCGGTGACCGCGGCTCCCGTGCTGGCGGCGAACAACGTGCGCGGTTCCCTGTCGGGGTTCGAGGACGCGCTTCCGGCTAGCACCTGCACGACGAACACCGCAAGCACACCTTGCCAGACCGCATATTTCGCCGGCTATTTCAGCGCGAAAGATTCGAGCGACTCCGGCTTCTGGAGCGCCACGGTGGAGCATGAGGGGCTTCCGACGCAGCCGAGCAGCTCGACGGATATTGTCGGCGGATCCTTTGCTCTGTACATGGTGTCCGGGACCGTGGTGAGCGGAAGTGGGATGACTGGCTCAATCTCGTACGACGGTAAGCCGACGATGTCATTGTTCGGGTGCACGCAGACCTACAAGGTGGACGCTTCCCTCACGCTCAGCAATGATGCGCTCGGCTTAGCCATTGGCACGGCCGATGCATACCTCACCCACTATGGCACCGGTGAATCCGGCGGCAGTTGCACCGGGGTCTACTTCGCCACGATCTCCGGCTTCCTCACCCTCACCAACGAGTAGCAGTCCAAGCCACCCTCAGCCCGGCCGCCGCGAGGCCCGGCTGGGGGTGGTTCCAGGCTGCCACGGCCCGCACGCCGTGAGAGTTCATTGGCCGGTCGCGCCCCGCCACCCGGTGGGTCCACGTCGGTCGCACTGGCGGGCCGCCCGGCTGTGCAACGAGGGACGGCCCGGCGGTTCGTGAGCCCCAAAGCGCCGGTGACGTCCCGTGCGGGTCCGTCCCTGCGACCGAGCGGTCGGGCCGGACCAGCCTGGAGACCCGGGCCGAATCCCGTCCGGACGGCCTGCTGGGGCGAATTGCGCAGCGGCCTCAGCCGAAGGTGACCTTGTTGTTCACCAGGTAGTTCCAGATCGCGGCCAGGCCGATGCCGATCGTCAGCGCCAGCAGGTAGAAGAGGTGGAGCTTGTCCGTCCCGATCAGGAGGGCGGCCTCCTGGATCGCCAGCCCCACCAGGGAGACCGCCTCGAAGGTCACGGCCCGCCGCCGGATGTTGTCGGTCTGACGATCCCGCCAGGTGAGGAGGGAGTTGAGGGTGAAGGTGACCGCGATCGCGGTCTGAATCGCGATGCCCGATGCCAGCCAGAGCGGCAGCAGAAAGAGGTGGTGGTAGAGGAGGGCGGTCCCGAAGATGGTGGTGGCAGCACCCACCAGGCCGACGAAGCCGAAGAGGACCACGCGCTGCGCGTGCTCGCGGACCAGTTCATCCGCCGGCCCCAGGCTCATCCCAGACAGATCGTAGAGCTTGCCCACGGCGAGCAAGGTTACCAAAGGCTCCTTCGGGTGAGGTGGACATTCGGCAACGAGGTCGCGACGAACGCTGGTCCACCCAGCGGCCGTTCGGCGTAGACTGCGGATGCGATGCCCTTCTCCATCACCTTTTTGATCTTCCTGGTGGTGTGGATCTACGCCGTGTTCGACACCATCCTCCAGCGCGGCGTGCCGTTCCGGGAGCGCTTGCTGACCGGCCTGTTCCTTCTCGTGCTGCCCCCGCTCGGGGTGGTCGTCTGGGCGGTGCTGCTGGGGCATGGCCTGCTCCGCCTGGGCATCCTCGTGGTCTTCGCGATCGCGATCTTGGGGCTGCTGTCCAGGGCGGTTCTGCCGGGCCTGGTGGTGATCCTGCTGGTGGTCCTGGTGGCGGCGGCGCTCCACCGCATCGACCGCGGTGGCCCCCGGAGGGCGCGGCTCCGCAGCTGACCAGCGCCCCCGCGACTGGTGGGCCGATGCCCCGTGGAGCTCGGGGCGTGTGCAAGTTGACCCGAGGCGACTCCGGGCTGTCAGAGTGGGATCTGATGTTGGTCTCAGTCATGGAGGAGTGAGTGCATGGAGCGGTTCGAAGGGCAGGTCGCGGTGGTCACCGGAGGGGGACAGGGGATCGGGGAGGCCACCTGCGAGCGGTTGGTGGCGGAAGGGGCGAGCGTGGTCGTGGCTGATCTGGTGGAGGACGCCGCCCACAGGGTCGCGGTGAGGTTGGCAGAGCACGGCCCAAGGACGCTGCCGGTCACCTGTGACGTGCAGGACGAGGCTAGCGTCGAGGCGCTCTTCCAGAGCACGGTCGACACCTTCGGGAGGGTGGACATCCTGGTGAGCAACGCCGGCCTGACCCGGGACAACCTCCTTCACAAGATGCCCCTGGAGGATTGGGACCAGGTGCTCCAGGTCCACTGCCGCGGGGCCTTCCTCTGCGCCCGGGCGGCGTCCCGCACCATGGTGAAGCAGCGTCGGGGCAAGGTGGTCTTCCTGTCCTCGACCTCTGCGCTGGGCAACCGCGGGCAGGCCAACTACGCGACCGCCAAGGCGGGGATTCAGGGGCTGACCAGGACCCTGGCGCTGGAGCTCGGCCCCTTCAACATCAACGTCAACTCGGTCGCGCCGGGCTTTGTGGACACCGCCATGACCAGAGCCGTCGCCGAACGCCTGCACATGAGTCTGGAGGAGTTTCACCGCCAGGCCCGGGAGCGGATCCCGTTGGGCCGGCTCGGGACCCCCTCTGACATCGCGGCGGTCATCGCGTTCTTGTGCTCGGAGGATGCGGCCTACGTGAGCGGCCAGGTGCTGTACGCCAACGGAGGCAGACCTGCCTGATTGCCGGGGAACTCCGCCCGTAAGCCGCCTCTCAGATCCCCCTCAGCCTCCTCTGATCTGGTTGGGGTACCGTTAGTGGCAAGGCTGGGAGTTCCCGCGTCGAGCGGGAACCAGGCGCGCTGCAGGAACGGGAGGCTCGGTCTCAGACATGGCTCTACGGTGGAGGATGGTGGCGGGAGCGGCGCCATTGCTGGCCCTGGTGCTGGCGGGGTGCGCCGGTGCCACGGCCGGTGGGTCGGCACCCAAGGTGGCCAAGATTCCGAGCCCCACCGCCTCCGACGCTGGGCTCTCGGGCGCGCTGGCGGCCCTCCAAGCCGACTACGTGGAGCTCTACAAGGATGTCAGCCCCTCGGTGGTTCAGATCTCCACCTCGCAGGACCTCGGCTCCGGGATCATCTTCAATTCCCAGGGCGACATCGTCACCAACAACCACGTGGCCGATGGCTTCAAGAGCTTCACGGTCACCCTGTCGAATGGGCGCAACTATCAGGGGACCCTGGTCAACAACTTCCCCGGCGACGATCTGGCGGTGATCCACATCAGCGCCAGCGGCCTCCGTCCCGCCACGTTCGCGGACTCCTCGCAGCTGCAGGTCGGGGATATCGTGATGGCCATCGGCAACCCCCTCGGCTTCCAGAGCTCGGCCACGGAAGGGATCGTGTCTGCGGTTGGGCGCACCGTCAGTGAGCCCAACGGGGTCACCCTCCCCGACGTGATCCAGACCAGCGCTCCGATCAACCCGGGCAACAGCGGGGGAGCGCTGGTGGACCTGGAGGGACAGGTTGTCGGCATTCCCACCCTGGCTGCTCTGGACCCCCAGCTCGGCAGCAGCCAGGCGCCGGGAATCGGGTTCGCGATCCCCAGCAACGTGGTCACCAACATCGCTGGGCAGATCGTCAAGTACGGCAAGGTGGTCAACTCAGGCCGCGCGTTCATCGGAATCGATGTCGAGCAGGTGACCAACAGCCAGGGCGAGCCGGCCGGGGTCCTGGTGGTGAAGATCACCCGGGCCGCTGTCAGCCGGGCCGGGCTGAAGGTCCATGACGTCATCACCTCGATCGATGGCAAGGCCACCCCGTCTGTCCAGGACCTGACGGATGCCCTGGCCAACCTGAGCCCGGGCCAGACCGTGCGCCTCGGCGTCAAGGAGCCCGACGGCACCAGGATCACGATCTCGGTGGTCTTGGCGAGCCTGCCCGCCAGCGCCTCCTGAGCCAGCCCGGCAGGCAACACTGATCGGGCTTCCGGGCGGCCCCTGCCGTAGCATCGGAATCTGAGCCCAACATGAGGAGGCCAAGCTGAGATGGACGATTCCGCAGAGCAGCTGCCCGTCGGCCCCGATGAGCAGCAGGTGGCCTGGATCAGGACCCCCTACCACGCGCCGATTCTCGACAGCCAGGGCCAGAGCTTCGGCACCACCGAATCTCTGCTCGGGGATGAGGCCGAGGACATCTTCCACGGCCTCGCGGTCAAGCTGGCCAACGGCGGCCGGATCGCCGAGGTGACCGCGGACCACGTCACCAAGATCACCCTGAGCGCGGTGCACACGGATCTGGATCCCGCCGGCGTGGAGCAGTTGCCGGCATACCAGGAGGAGCGCTGGTTCCACCTCGGCGAGGGCGGGCTGTTTCGCAAGCACGCGGAGTGGAAGCGGGGCTGACCAGACACCGATGGTGCGGGCGGCCGGGGCGATGACATGAGGGTCAGGGGACCCCGGCTCCGAGTCGTGGGCGCGATCGCGACCGCCGCCGTCCTCGTGGCCGCGGTCGCGTTCGCTCTCAGCACCCACTCCAACCCCTCTCCTGGCCGCCTCCTGCTGCTGGCCAGCGTCACCAAGCCAGCTCCCCATCCGCCGACGGCCGTGTCCGTCCCGATCGTGGGGGTGCAGCTCGAGGGAGCGGCGACCGGAGGCAGCTGGAGCGCCCTCGATTTTCCTGAGGTGGACCTCAGGCTGCCCGGCTCCTACCTGGCGCCCAACACCGCGACCATCCTGCAGACCAGCGTCGCCCCCGGCAGCTACAGTCAGATCCGCTTCGACCTGGCCACCCCCGGCGGACGCCGGCAGGTGGAGCGCAACGTGGGCTTTCGGATCGCCAGCGGCCAGACCACACCGGTGCTGTTCACGTTCCAACTGGGAACGCACGGGCTTGGCAAGGTGGCCGTATATGGCGGCAACAGCCAGGTCACCTTCGGACTCGCCCTGGCGTCCAGGCAGATCCAGAGGCTGCCCGCCACCACCTTTGTGAACCAACAGGGGAAACCGGTCACGCTCAGCCAGTACCGGGGCAAGGTGGTGGTCCTGGCCAGCTTTCTGACCGAGTGTCAGGAGACCTGTCCCTTGGTCGCAGCTGCCCTGCTGCAGCTCCACGCGATGCTGGTGCAGCATGGGCTGGCGGCCCAGGTGCAGATTCTGGAGGCGACCCAGGATCCGGCCGACGACACCCCTGCCATCCTGCGCAAGTACCAGCGCTACTTCTCGCTCCCCTGGCCATTGCTGACCGGCTCGACGGAGGCGGTGGATTCCTTCTGGTCAGAGCTCGGAGTGCCGCCCGTGCAGGCGCTGCCGTGGGGTGGGCCAGCGCCGACCGATTTGTTCACCGGCAAGAAGGAGCCGTTCAACCTCATCCACGCCTCGGTGCTGGAGGTGATCGACCCCCAGGGGTACGTGGTGACGGTGATGCAGTCGCAGCCGACGCTGAGCCCGACCGCCGTTCCGACCACGATCTACCGCTACCTGGACTCGCAGGGACGTACGGAGCTTCGGACGGGAGGCTCCTGGACCCCGCGGACGGTCTACCAGGCGATCACGCCGCTGCTCCAGCAGCAGCGCGCCGTGAACGCCTTCCCCAAGACCTCGCAGGCAGTGCCGGGGCACCCGGCGCCGAACTTCACCCTGCCGTCAACTTCGGGCGCGACGGTCACCCTCTCCAAGCTGCGCGGGCACCCGGTGATGCTGGACTTCTGGGCGAGCTGGTGCACGAATTGCAAGGCCGACATGGGCCTGGTCGCGGCCGCCGCGCGCAGGTACGAGGGCCGCGGCCTGCGGGTCCTGCTCGTCAACGACCAGCAATCGGCGACGACCGCGTCGCATTTCCTCCACCAGCTGGGCATCCGCTTGCCCAGCCTGCTGGACCGCAGCGGCCAGATCATTCAGGAGTACGGCCTCCCCGGCTTGCCCGTGGCGGTCTTCATCGATCCAGACGGGGAGATCTCGTCCTTGATCCTGGGACAGTTGCAGTCGCGTCAGCTGGCCGAAGCATTGACCAAGGTCCTGGCCGCTTGACCATACAAATCAGAAGGGATGTATGGCAACGCGGTATCATCTTCCGGTGAGCCTCAGATTGGATAGCGGCTCGACGGGGGGTCGGCGGCGATGTACCGCGCTGCCGGTCGGCGCATTGGAGCGCCCCTAGCCGACCGGCAGGCCCGCCGCCGTCCATTCGCTCGCCGGACTCGTGCCGCGGCCGGTCCGGACTTCGTCAGCCGTTTTCACCGGAGCACATCCATGCCTCAATATTCCAAGCCTGACGCCCTGGTCAGCACCGCCTGGTTGGCGGAGCATCTCCATGACCCCGACCTGCGGGTTCTCGACGTGGACGAGGACACCGAGGCCTATCAGAGGGGACACATCCCGGGCTCGGTAGGTCTGCACTGGAAGAACGACCTTCAGGACCCGGTAACCCGGGACTTCATCGGCCCCGAGGCCTTCGCGGCGCTGATGGATCGCTTGGGAATCGGCCCCCACACCCGGGTCGTCCTCTACGGCGGGAACAAGAACTGGTTCGCGGCCTACGCCTACTGGTACTTCAGGTACTACGGCCACGATCTGGTGCAGCTTCTGAACGGGGGCCGGCGGAAGTGGGAGTTGGACGGTCGGCCACTGGTTACCGAGCCCGCTACCCCGCAGCCCGGAGAGGGTTACCCGGTGCCCGGTCAGCGCGAGGAGATCCGCGCCTACCGCGACCAGATCCTCTCGGAGTTCCTGGGCCGCTCGCAGGTCGGCCTGGTGGACGTGCGGTCCCCGGAGGAGTACTCGGGGGCGAAGTTGGCTCCCGACAACCTGCCCGGCGAGGGGGCCCAGCGTGGCGGCCACATCCCGGGAGCCAAGAACGTCCCCTGGAGCCGAGCTGTGGACCCCGACCAGGAGACCTTCCTGGACGCCGACCGGCTGCGCGCCCTGTACACGGCTGAGGGAATCACCCCAGACCGCGAGATCGTGGCCTACTGCCGGATCGGGGAGCGCTCCGCACACACCTGGTTCGTCCTGTCCGAGCTGCTCGGGTATCCGAGGGTGCGCAACTACGACGGCTCCTGGACCGAGTGGGGCAGTCTGGTCCGGGCTCCGATCGAGAGGTGAGAAGGCTGGGGCGGCTTCGGTCGCCCCCAGCCTCTTGGCCGGGCCCCGTGGCGCGCCAGTACCATCTGAGGCGGTACCGTCCAAGGGTGGTACCCAAGCAAGCAACTAACGCCAGATGGGGGCTCAAGGCACAATGGCAGCCGACCTGGTGACGGGGGAAGTCACCCATTCCGCGTTCCCCACCGAGGGCGGGCAGGCATCATCGTCGGGATCGCACTACCGGATAGTGCGCACCCTGCGCCTGCGCAATGAGAACCATCCCGGGGTCCTCGGCGAGGTGGCGACCGCGATCGGGAGAGCCGGCGGCAACCTCGGCGACATCCGAACGGTGGAACGGGGATCGCGCAACGTGGTTCGGGACATGGATGTGAGCACCACCGATCTGGAGATGCTGGAGCAGGTGCTGGCCGCGATCCGGGAGATTCCCGAGACCCAACTGCTCGATGTCCGGGACGAGGTCCTGCGCGTCCACCTCGGGGGCAAGCTCGAGATCAAACCCAGATACCCGGTGCGCTCGGTCGCCGACCTGCGCCACGTCTACACCCCCGGGGTCGCGGAGGTCTGCCGCCTGATCGAGGGTGACCCGACAGTGGCGGACCACTACACCGGGATCGCCAATTCGGTGGCGGTGGTGACGGACGGGACTGCGGTGCTGGGGTTGGGCAACATAGGGCCGGTCGCCGGGATGCCCGTGATCGAGGGCAAGTGCGCACTGATGGCCCAGATGGTCGGCATCTCGGCGTATCCCTTGCTGATCGAGCCCGGTCCGCCGAGCGAGATCGTGGATGCCCTGGTGCGCATCAGCGCCACCTTTGGTGCGATCCAGCTGGAGGACTTCGCGGCCCCCCACTGCTTCGAGATCACGCCCGCTCTCCAGGGCCGCGTGGATATCCCGGTGATGCACGACGACCAGCACGGGACCGCGACCGTGGTCCTGGCGGCGGTGCTGCAGGCCGCGGCCATGACCGGTCATCGGTTGCAGGATCTCACCGCCGGTGTGGTGGGGCTGGGGGCGGCGGGGTCGGCGATCGCGCAGCTGCTCATGCACCACCAGGGGAAGGAGGTTCTGGGAACCGGCCGGACCCCCGACTCGCTGGAGCGGCTGCGTCAGGCCGGGGGAAGAGCGGTGGAGCTGGATGAGCTCCTGGGCCGGTGTGACGTGGTCATCGCGGCGACCGCCCAGCCGGGCCTGCTGCGCCCGGAGCAGATTCGACCGGGCCAGATCATCTTCGCCATCTCCAACCCCATCCCTGAGATCGAACCGGCGCGGGCGATGGCGGCGGGGGCCGCCCTCGCCGTGGATGGCGCGGTCGTGAACAACCTATTGGGGTTCCCGGGCCTCTACCGGGGGGCGCTCGACACCCGCGCCCGCCAGTTCAACACCGAGATGTATGTGGCGGCCGCCCTGGCCATCGCGGCCCAGGCGAGGGACGGCGAGGTGGTGCCGGACTCACTGGATCCTCGTGTGCACATGGCCGTGGCCCGCGCCGTGGCCCGGGCGGCGCTCACGACCGGGGTTGCTCGCACCGAGCCTGCCCCGGATTACTTTGAAGCCGGCGAGGGCCAGCCGCTCTGAGGTTGGGGGCAGCTTAGGATGATCTGGTGGAGATCGTCCGCTTGGCCCCGCTGGAACTGGACTCGGTTCGGCCGCTCTTGCTCGACCTCTTGGAGTCCGACCATCCCCAGGAGGACAAACCGTCGAGGGCCGCACTGGATGCCTGGCTCCCCCCGACCAGGGAGTCGTTTCGCGGTGAGAACCACGTCTTCGCAGCTCGGGATCGGGGGCGCCTGCTGGGGTTCTGCTGGTGTGTGATCTTCGACCCCGGCACTGGGCTGGAGGGGGAGGTGGCGGAGCTCTACGTGGTCCCGGAGGCGCGTGGCCAAGGCCTTGGTGAACGCCTGGTTGCCGAGGCGACCACTCTCTTCAGATCCCGCCAGGTGACCTTCGCCTGCGTCTGGACCAGGGCCGACAACCCGGCCGCGGTCGCCGTCTACCGAAAGGCCGGATTCGCCCCCACAGATCAACTCGTGCTCACCTGGTACCCCACGTGATCGATTCTCCGGGATCCAGCCCCACCAACCGCCCTGTCGCCCTGCGGCTGGCCGCCGTGGCCGTGACCGCAGCGGTGGTGGGGGTCGTGGTGGGCGGGGCGGGTGGTTACCTGCTCTCCCGCCACCTGGACGCCACCGCGCCGGCGACGGTCACCGTGCGCTCGCCGAGCGGTGGCGGCGGGACCTCGACGGTGCCGCTGAGCTCGGTGGTGGCAGCGGTGGCATCCTCGGTCGTCGACGTGGTGCGCGAGCCGTCGAGCGCAGCCGCGCCGACGGCTTCCGACACCTCCAACGGATTCGTCGCCAGCTCGGGCGGCCTGATCGTGACCAGCGAGGGGGCGGTGGCCGGCGCCTCGGGAGTGGAGGTGATCCTGGCCGACGGCCAGGTACTTTCCGCCGCGATAGCGACGGCGGACCCGTCGACGGGTGTGGTGGTGCTCCAGGTCGAGTCCACCTCCCTGCCCAAGCCACTCTCGTTCGCGTCCTCGGTCCAGCTGGGTGCTCCCGCAATTGCCATCTCGGTCCCATTCGGTGGCACGACGGCGGCGGAGATCGGCACTGTGAGTCAAGTCGGCGTCACCGCCTCGGTGCCGGACCCAGCCGTGCCTTCCGGGACCTCGCTCATCGATGGCCTCCTGCGCACCGACGCTCCCGAGCCACCGGGTAGTTCGGGCGGCCCGCTGGTCAACGGCTCGGGGCAGGTGATCGGGATCCAGACCGGGCAGCGGATGGCGCCGAGGGAGGTGGGAGCCGACACCGGGGCGTTCGGCTTCGCACTCGACGCGGTGGATGCGGCGACCCTGGTGAACGCGGTCTCGACCACCGGGACTCCTCCGGTCCCGCTCGGTCTGGTGACCGCCTGGTTGGATCCGGCGGCGGCGGCCGCCGCCGGGCTCCCTTCGGGAGCCGAGGTCCTGGCGGTCAGTCCGGGCTCGGCCGCCTATCAGGCGGGCTTGAAGGTGGGGGAGGTGGTGACCGCCATCAACGGCAGCTCCCTGCGGGGATTGGCCGACCCGGCGTTCCCGGACCTCTCTGACCAGCTCCAGTCGTTCGGGGCGGCAGCTCGCCTCACGCTAAGCGTCTACCAGGCGGGGGCCACCAAGCAGCTATCCCTTACAGTTCCTTCGGCATGAGTCCAACGCTCCGGGCGGGCCAACCCGGAAGGTGCGCGTTGGATTGGCTCCCTGGGAGGTAGGCGCTTGGAAATAACCTGGTTGGGCGATGACAGCCTCTTGCTGAGGGGCCGGGAGGCCAAGGTGCTGCTGGGTCCGGGTGAGCAGTATCTCCAGACCGTGGCGCGCACCGGCGCCGACCTGGTGGTGGGGGGACCCGCCGAGGAGAACCTCCTGCGCCCTGACTCGGGCCCTCAGGTGGTGGTTCGGCCGGGTGAGTACGAGCTCCGGGGCATCAGCGTCCGCGGCCTTCAGCTCGGGAGCGTCACGATCTTCGTTGCCGAGCTCGAGGAGGTCACCGTCTGCAGTCTGGGCGACCTGGACGTCACCCTCTCGGACGAGGCCGTGGAGCAGCTGGGGTTCATCGATGTCATGGGTGTGGGCCTTCGGGGCGGCACTCCCGCGCGCGCCCAGGTGGTGGCGCAGCTGATCGCCCAGGTCCAACCCGCGGTGATGATCCCGACCGGATATCAGTCCGCCCTCGACGCTGCGCCCGGCGAGCTGGCCGCCTTCGTGCGGGAGATGGGGCTGACCCAGGTGGTCCCGCAGGCCAAGGTCACCCTCTCAGGGTCATCTGGCAGTGCCGAGGAAACCCGGGTCGTGATTCTGGAGCCGCGCCGCTGAGCCCGAAGTGTTAGGATCTTGCCACATGGGTGGTGCCCCCCCGTGTGACCTCGGAGCCGGCGATGGCTAAGTTCATCTTCGTCACCGGTGGGGTGGTCTCCGGAATCGGCAAGGGGATCACCGCGGCCTCCCTGGGCACCATTCTCAAGGCGCGCGGGATCAGCGTCTCCCTGCAGAAGCTCGACCCCTACATCAACATCGACCCGGGGACGATGTCGCCGTATCAGCACGGGGAGGTCTTCGTCACCGACGATGGCGCCGAGACCGATCTTGACCTGGGCCACTACGAGCGTTTCGTCGACACCAACCTCAGCAAGGCCAGCAACGTCACCACCGGCAAGATCTACAGCGAGGTCATAGCCAAGGAGCGCCGGGGGGACTTTCTCGGAGCCACTGTCCAGGTCATTCCTCACATCACCAACGAGATCAAGGATCGGGTGCGTCGGGTCGCCGAGGAATCCGAGGCCGAGGTGGTCATCGTCGAGGTCGGCGGGACCGTCGGGGACATCGAGTCGCTCCCGTTTCTGGAGGCGATCCGCCAGCTGAAGAACGACGTGGGCCGCCGCAACACCTTCTACGTCCACGTCACCCTGGTGCCCTACGTGGACGCCAGCGAGGAGTTCAAGAGCAAGCCCACCCAGCACTCCGTGCAGACCCTGCGCGGCATCGGCATCCAGCCCGACGCCATCGTGTGCCGTTCACGCCACCCGCTGGGAGCGGGGGTCCGGGACAAGATCGCCCTCTTCGCCGACGTCGAGACCAGAGCCGTGATCAGCGTCCCGGACGCCAGGACCATATATCAGGTGCCGCTGGTGCTCGAGTCCAGCGGGCTTGGCCGGTTCGTCACCGAGGAGCTGGGCCTGGAGACCGGCGAGGCCGATCTGCATCGCTGGGAAGAGCTGGTGGGGAGGATCCTGTCCGCAGATGAGCGGGTGGTGGTGGGGATCGCCGGGAAGTACGTCGCCCTGCCCGACGCCTACATCAGCGTCACCGAGTCTCTGCGCCACGCCGCGGTCGCGCACGGGGTCGGATTGGAGCTCCGCTGGATCAACACCGAGACCCTCGAGCCGGGGGACTCGGCGCTGTTCGAGGGTCTGCATGGGCTGGTGATCCCGGGCGGGTTCGGGCACCGGGGGATCGAGGGCAAGATCGCCGCCTCAAGGTACGCCCGGCGCCACCAGGTGCCGTTTTTGGGGCTCTGCCTCGGGATGCAGTGCGCCTGCATCGACATCGCCCGGGAGGCGCTCGGCACCGACGACGCCAACAGCACCGAGTTCAACGCCTTCACGGAGCATCCCATCATCGACCTGCTCCCTGAGCAACGTGACGTCGCTGATCTCGGTGGCACCATGCGCCTGGGACTGTACCCCTGCAAGCTGGAGCCCCAGTCCAAAGCCGGTCAGGCGTACGGCGAGCCGGTGGTCTATGAACGCCACCGCCATCGGTTCGAGTTCAACAACCGCTACCGGGAGACCCTGGAGGAGGCGGGGGTGGTGTTCAGCGGCACCTCCCCGACCGGTCGGCTGGTGGAGATCATGGAGCTTAAGGATCACCCCTTCTTCGTGGGCAGCCAGTTTCATCCCGAGTTCCGCTCCCGGCCCCACCGGCCCCACCCGCTGTTCGCCGGGTTCATGGCTGCCTGCGTCGCCAGAGCTGGGCTGGCGATTGAGCCGGAGCTGCCGCAGGACCCCGCGGTCGCGCCCGTGTGAGCTCCTCTGGTCCGCTGAGGCCGCTCCTCAGCGACGCGACCGGGGAGATGGTGGTCGCACCCGCGGGCTGGGAGGCGCTGGGGCAGAGTGGGCGGCAGCAGGTGCCCATTGAGAGATGGATTCCGCTGCCTCCCAGCTCGACGCTGATGCATCTCCCGGATCGCTGGGGGTTGGCCCGGGCGAGCAGCTCAGGCAGGGTCGCAACCCCGCCCGGTCCGCATCTCTTGCCGGTGGCGGCGGTCCTGCCCGTGGGGTACCTCCGCTTGCTGGTGCCGGCCCACCGGCATCAGCCCGGCGTGACCCCCAGAACTCTGCCTCTCTACGGGTATGCCGCGGTCGCCGATCTCAACGGCGAGGTGGTTGTCGCCGCCGTGCGCAGCGACGACTTCCCAGCGTGGATGGGCCCACGGCCGAGCCGCCCTCGCCTGCAGCAGGAGGTCACCCGGCTGCAGCGGGAGCTCCCCCGCAACCGGGTGGTTGCCCAGCTCAGCGTATGCGCCCTGGAGCACAACTGCCTCACCGCCCAGAACACGTTCCTGGGGCGGGGAGAGGGGGCGCTGCCGAGTTCCGCCGCGTGCAATGCCGACTGCCTCGGGTGCATCTCCTTGCAGACGGACTCGGGAACCCCCGCCTCTCAGCCTCGCATCGGGCGGGCCCCCACCGCGGCAGAGCTCCTCCAGGTGGCCATTCGGCATCTCCAGAGGGCCCAAGCGGCGCAGGAGGCGGGGATGGTCAGCTTCGGTCAGGGCTGCGAGGGTGAGCCGCTGTTGCGGGAGTGGCAGCTGCTGGAGGTCGTTGCCGAGCTGAGGCGCCTGTTCCCGGGTGCCACCATCCACATCAACACCAACGGCAGCCGCCCCCAGGCCCTGCGGAGGCTGCTGGAGGCTGGGGTGAACAGCTGTCGGATCAGCATCTTCAGCTGGCGGCAGGACCTCTTCGCCGCCTACTACCGGCCCCGTGGTTACTCCATCGACGATGTCCGGGAGTCCTGCCGAGTGGCGGCCTCGCTGAACGCCCAGCTAACCATCAACCTGCTCACGTTTCCCGGGGTGACCGACGCCCCGAGCGAGGTGTCCCGAACCATCGCTGCGCTGCGCGAGCTGAGAGTCCGGCAGCTCCAGTGGCGCAGCCTCAATGTGGACCCGATCTGGTTGCTTGACCGGCTTCCCGCGCTGGAGCCAGGGGTCGGCCTTGAGCCGATGATGGATCAGGTACGAAGGGTCCTTCCCCACCTGGCAATGGGCAACTTCACCAGACCGCTGGAGGCGCTGGCGGGGACCCTGTGAGCGGCCGTGGGTGCGCGACTCTTTGAGCCACCAAGAGAGCACGGTCCCAGGTCAGCAACGCCTTGGATCCGACCGGGAGCGTGAACGCGAGAGATTACCAGTTGCGCCCGTCGACGCTCCATTGGGATGGTTCTCTGGGCCATGCCATGGCGCCCATCCGATCAGTCGCTGCGACCGCGCACGCTTGGGAAGCGGGTGCCGGCGAGATACCTTTCGGGCTCTGGTAGACTGAGATCAGATCATGAAAGCTGCCATTCACCCCGAGTACTTCCACGACGCCGTGGTCACCTGCTCTTGCGGCAACACCTTCACCACCGGATCGACCCAGCAGACCATCCGCACGGAGGTGTGCAGTGTCTGCCATCCCTTCTTCACCGGTCAGCAGCGGATCGTGGACACCGGTGGGCAGGTGGAGCGTTTCCGTCGCCGTGCTCAGCGGGCTCAGCAGTAGGCGCTGGGCGGCCGCCGGGCCAGGGTGACGGGCCCGGCCCAATCGTTTGATTCCCGCAGCCCTGCAGGAGCGTCTGGGGCACGTGCAGGAACGCTACCGGGCGATCTCCTCGGAGTTGGAGGACCCCAGCCTGGCGTTCGACCCTGGGCGGCTGGAGGCGCTCAGTCGCGAGCAGGCGCAGCTGCGCCCGGTGGTGGACCTGCTCTCGGCGGCGGAGGCGGCGGACCGTGCCTATGCCGAAGCCGCCAGCCTGGCCAGCTCGGAGGTGGACTCGGACATGCGCGCGTATCTGGAGGCGGAGGCGCGTCGGGAGCACGAGCGCCACACACGCCTCTTGCACGAGCTTCAGCTCCTCCTCCTCCCCCGCGACCCGGATGAGGACCGCGACGCCGTAATCGAGATCCGCGCCGGCACGGGCGGCGAGGAGGCGGCACTGTTTGCGGCCGATTTGATGCGGATGTACCTTCACTTCGCCGAGCGGCAGCATTGGCACGTCGAGCTGCTCGACGGCTCCCCGACCGACGCCGGAGGCTTCAAGGAGGTGGTCCTCGAGGTCCATGGGAGAGGGGCCTACGGCCAGCTCAAGTTTGAGTCAGGCGTGCACCGGGTCCAGCGGGTGCCGCGCACCGAGTCGCAGGGGCGCATTCACACTTCCGCCGCCAGCGTGGTGGTGCTGCCCGAGGTTGAGGACGTCGACGTCGAGATCAAGGATGAGGACATCAAGGTCGACGTCTACCGGTCCACCGGGCCCGGCGGACAGAGCGTGAACACCACCGACTCGGCGGTCCGGATCACCCATCTACCGACCGGGCTGGTGGTGACGTGTCAGGACGAGAAGTCCCAGCACAAGAATCGGGCCAAGGCGATGCGGGTGCTGCGCTCCCGGCTCTACGATCGGATGCGGGCGGAGCGCGACCAGGCCCTCCAGGAGACCAGGCGTTCCATGGTGGGTCGGGGCGACCGCAGTGAGAAGGTTCGCACCTACAACTATCCGGAGAACCGGGTGACCGATCATCGCATCGACCTCAAGGTCTACCAACTCCAGCGGGTCATGGATGGCGAGCTGGAGTTGCTGATCTCCCCGCTGCGGCAGGAGGACCAGGCCAGGCGGCTGGCCGGCGAGCCAGCCTGACATCGGCCGGCCCTCAGGGGGTTTCAGGCCGGAGGAGCTGGCACCCCCGGGGGAGCCTCCTGGGCCGCCGGCGAGCGGTGACGCCGTCCCGCCCGGTGGCGCCTCCGCCGGGCGGTGCTCGGGGTCTGCGGAAGGCCATCCTTGTGACCTGGGCTCACCTGGGGCCTCGGACTCGGAGGCATCCCCACCGCCACCAGGTCACCCAGCGTCCTCCAGCCGTGCTCCTGCTGCCCCAGCTCGACCAGGCGACAGAAGCAGTCGGCGGTGGCCTCGGCGTCGGCCAGCGCGAAATGGGGCTGGCGGTGGGTCACCCCCAGGCGCTCGCACAGGCGCTCCAGCCCGATCGTGTCTCTCAGCTGGAAGAGAAAACCGGCCATCCGCGAGGTGTCCAGGTGGTAGTGCGGCAGCGGCCTGTCCATGGCCTTGGAGACGAGCCGGGTGTCGAAGCTGTCGGCGCTGTGCTCCACCAGGATCGCCCCCTTGGAGAAGTCCCGGAAGGTGAGCGCGACCCGATGCTGGGATGGGGCCCCGGTCAGCATCGAACGGGTGATGCCGTGGACCCGCCGGGCATAGGGGTTGATGTGGTCGGTGGTGTGGACCAGAGTCTCCAGCAGCAGCCGGGGCGCCGGCGGCCGGTCGGAGATGGGGAGCTGGTACCTGACCGCTCCCAGTTCGACCATGCGGTCGGGGAAGTGGCCGGTCGTCTCGCAGTCCAGGGCCACAAAGGTCAGGCTCTCCAGCGGTGTCTCCAGTGGCAGTCGCGCGGGTCTGAACTCCTCCAGCCCGCCGTCCCGCCCATCCACCAAAGAGAGTGAGTTGTGATAAGACGCCAGCTCTGGCGTCAGCGGCCCGAGCCGGGCCAGGAAGCCGTCCCCGGGGGCGCCGGGGCCGCGCTCGCGTCCCCACCGCACCCGCCCTCTGGACTCGGCCCGGGCCTGGGGGGAAACCGGCTCCGCATCCTCAATGTGGGCGCGCTCTTGGCTGGGGGACTGCACGAGCTCCAATCCTAACCTCTGAGCCCGACCTTGCGGGCTGGAGCCCGCGACCGGGGCGGATATACTCAAGTTCAGATTGCCATTCCTCGCCACCGGTATCAGCCATCATCTGGCCCCGTTACCGGTCCGTGAGCAGCTGCACCTGGACGAGCGTCAGGTGGTCGACGCGCTCCGGGCCATCGTAGCTCACGCGGGGTTGAGCGGAGCCGCGTGCCTCAGCACCTGCAACCGCACCGAGTTCTATCTTTCGGTTGCGGACGACCGCAGTTCCCAGATGGCGACGTCCCGCTTTTACCACTACCTCGCGAAGGGACCGGAGTTTGCCGACCTGATTTTCAGCCATTCCGGGGAGGCCGGCCTCCGCCATCTTTTCCGGGTGGCCAGCGGCTTGGACAGCATGATCCTCGGCGAGGCGCAGGTGCTCGCGCAGTTCAAGCGGGCCCATCGCCTGGCCCAGGAGGCGGGGACCCTCGACGGTGACCTGGATCTCATCATGCGGCGGGCCGTGGAGACCGCCAAGCTGGTGCGAAGCACCACCGGCATCTCCCGCCAGGCGGTGGGGTTTGGTCAGGTCGCCGCTGAGCTCGCGGAGGCGCGCCTGGGTTCGCTCCACGGCGTCGGGGTCGCGATCCTGGGTGGGGGCAGCGTGGGTGGGGCAGCGGCCCGTTCGCTGCTCGGCCGGGGCGCGTCCCCGGTGCTGGTGGTCCGGCGGGGGCCGCGGGCGAGCGCCCTCGCTGCTGCGGTCGGCGGCGAGTTGATCGAGAAATCCCAGCTGGTGGAGATGGCGCCGCGCTTCCGGGTGCTCATCTGCAGCACCACCAGCGAGGAGCGGGTGGTGCGCGCCGCTGAGGTTGCCGCCATCAGGGCCACGCAGGGGAGTGCCAGCGAGCTGCTGATCCTGGATCTGGCGGTGCCCCGGGACGTGGAACCAGAGGCGGCATCCGTTCCGGGAGTGGAGCTGCTGGATATCGACCATCTGGGCGACGTGATCAGCCGAAATCTCGGCTTCCGCGAGGGGCACCGGCCCCGGGCGGAGCAGGCGGTCGACACCGCCGTCTCCGCCCTGGTGGCGGAGCTCCGGGGTCGCGGAGCCGGCCCAGTGATCGCGGCGCTGGTGGATCGGGCTGAGGAGGTGCGCCAGGGGGAGCTGCGGCGGGCGATCTCCCGGATGCGGAGCCTCAACGAGGCTGAGCGGGCGCAGCTGGAGCACCTCACCCAGGCGCTGGCCGCCAAGTTGATGCACCAGCCGATCTCCTTCCTGCGCCAGCACGGTGACGACGAGGACCGTCGCCGGGTTGTGCAGGAGGCGTTCGGGCTCACGGTGGATGGCGCCCGGGAGGACGTTTGAGGCGGCTCGCCACCAGAGGTAGCGCCCTGGCGTTGGCGCAGGCGAGGTTGGCGCTGCAGCAGCTGCGGGCTCTGGCGCCGGGGCTGGAGATCGAACTCTGCGTGATCGACTCCGACGGTGATCTCAACCCGGACCAGGCGGTCCCCGACCTGCCCGGCCAGGGCTGGTTCTCGTCGCGGCTGGAGCGAGCGCTGCTGCAAGGTGAGGTGGATGCGGCCGTGCACAGCGCCAAGGACCTGCCGACCACGATGTCCCCTGAGCTCGAGGTGGGCGCGTACCTAAAGCGGGAGGACCCGCGCGACTGCATCGTCACGCGTTCGGGTTGCTCCTGGACCGAGCTGCCCGCGGGTTCGCGCATCGGCACCTCGTCGCCCCGGCGGGGGGCGCAGCTCGTGGCCCTGCGGCCTGACCTGATCCCCACCCCGGTGCGCGGCAACGTGGACACCCGGATACGACGGATGGGAGATGCGGAGCTGGAGGCGATCGTGGTGGCCCAGGCGGGCCTGCTCAGACTGGGCCGGGGGCGTGAAGGACAGCCGTTGGACCCGCGCACCGAGTGCACTCCGGCGCCGGCCCAGGGCGCGATTGCGGTCCAGGTCCCTCGCGGCGGTGCCTTGGCGGAGCTGGTGGCCCACATCGACCACCGCGACACCCGCCTCTGCGTGGAGGCGGAGCGGGAGGCGCTGCTGCAGATGGGCGGTGGCTGCCGGCTTCCCCTGGGGGTTTTGGCGGAGGCGTCCGGTGATGGCAGCTATCGCCTCACTGTGGCCTGGTCTGCCACCGGAACCGGTCACGACCTGCTGCGCCGGTCTCTGGTCGCTGCCCCCGACGCCCTGAGGGAGGCGGCGCGTGGGATCGCTCACGCCCTGGCCCAGCCCGCGTGAGCTCTCCCCTGGAGGGCCGGCGCGTCCTGGTGACCCGCGCCGCCGGCCAGGCTCCGGTACTCGGCGAGATGCTTTCGGCCGAAGGGGCGTCGCCAATCGGGGTTCCGGTGATCCGCCGCCAGGATCTCATGGACGCCGCCACCCGGGAGGCGCTGCTGGCGCGTATCGGCGCCGAGGAATTCGACGATCTGGTCTTCACCAGCGCCAATGCCGTGGACTGTCTGTGGGGCGGGGGCGCCGCGGCGCCGGCCGGACCACGGGTCTACGCCATCGGCCCCGGGACCGCCGCGGCTCTGGAGCGAGCCGGCTTGGCGGTGGAGACATTGCCGGCCGGGTTCATCGCGGAGTCTCTGGTGGAGCGAATCTCGCAGGCGGGGGTCTCGGGCCGGCGCATCCTGATCCCCCGCGCCCGGGGAGCCAGGGATGTGCTCCCGCGCCTTCTTGAGCAGATGGGCGCCCTGGTGGAGGTGGCGGAACTCTACGAGATGGTCCCGGAGTGGGCCTCTCAGGAGGCGCTGACCGAGCTGCTCCGGGGCCGGGGGATCGACTGCGTGACCTTCACCAGCGGCAGCACCGTGCGCTGCTTCGCGGCCCTGGCGGGTCCGCTGCGACCGGCGCCGGAGTGCGTGTTGGCGGCACTCGGGCCGGTCACGGCGGAGGAGGCGCGCCGCCATGGGATGGCGCCCCAGGTGGTGGCTCAGACTCACAGCCTTCCCGGGCTGGTCGACGCCCTGCGATCCTGGTATGCCGCATTGCCCGAGAATGAGGGGCAGCCATGAGCTATCCCGAAGACCGCCCGCGGCGCCTGCGCCGCACCTCCTCGCTGCGCCGGCTGGTCCGGGAGGTGAACCTGCAACCCGGCGACCTGATCCTGCCCTGCTTTGTCGCCGAAGGCCTGTCCGAGCCGGCTCCGATCAAGACCATGCCCGGGGTCTCCCAGGAGACCCTGGACAGCCTGGCGCAGCAGGCGGAGCGCGCGGCCGAGCTGGGCGTGGGTGGATTGATCCTGTTCGGGGTCCCGGCTCGCAAGGACGCCCGCGGGAGTTCCGCCTGGGACGAGCAGGGCATCGTCCAGCAGGCGCTTCGTCGCCTGCGCGGCGAGGTCGGTGACCGGCTGCTGCTGCTGGCGGACGACTGCCTGGACGAGTACACCGACCATGGCCACTGCGGGCTCCTGAACCAACGGGGTGAGGTGGACAACGACTCGACCATCGAGCTCTATGGCCGGATCGCGGTGAGCCAGGCGGAGGCGGGGGCGGACGTGATTGCCCCCTCGGGCATGATGGATGGCCAGGTGGAGGCGATCCGGGCCGCCCTCGACGAGGCGGGAAGGGCCGACACCGCCATCCTTGCCTACTCGGCCAAGTTCGCGTCGTGCTTCTACGGCCCCTTCCGGGACGCCGCCGACTGCGCCCCCCAGTTCGGGGATCGCCGCGGTTATCAGATGGACCCGCCCAACCGCCGGGAGGCGATGCGCGAGCTCGAGCTGGACCTGCTGGAGGGCGCGGACATGCTCATGGTCAAGCCGGCGCTCGCGTACCTCGACATCGTCCGCGAGGCCCGTGACCGATTTGAGCTTCCCATCGGCTGCTACAGCGTGAGCGGCGAGTACGCCATGATGGTGGCGGCGGCGCGCGCCGGCGCCTTCGACCTGCGCGCCGCGGTGCTCGAGTCCCACCTGGGGATGCGCCGCGCCGGCGCTGACTTCATACTGACCTACTTTGCCCTCGACATCTGCAATTGGCTGAAGGAGGAGTTCGGATGAGCGCCCAGCTCACCCGCTGGGGTGGAATCGGAGTCGCGGTGGCGGCGGTCCTGCTGGTCGGAGTCGCCGCCTTCTTCGTCAATGTCGGCGCCCAAAGGGAGATTCGGCCTGTGTCCAAGTCCATGTGTGACAACGCAAGTTTCGGGGCCCCCCTGGGTCCGCTCGACGAGCCCAAGAACCGGCATCACTACGATCGGGTCCCGCCGATGACGATCGACGAGCAGCGTCTCTACGAAGCCACCATCACCGTCCCCCAGGGCAAGATCGTGGTCTGCCTGGTCCCGGGTTGGGCCCCGATCACCGTCAACACCTTCGTGACCCTGGCGCGCAACCACTTCTTCGACGGGCTGCGGTTCGCGCGCGACCCCTCGACCTCGCCGGGGGGGCCGGTCATCCAGGGGGGCAGCCCCACCGACAACCTCAGTGGCGGCCCCGGCTTCCAGTTCAAGAGCGAGAAGGTGGTGAGCCCCCTCTACTCCGGCGGGGCCTACCAGCCGGGAGCCGTGGCCATGGCCAACGCGGGGCCCAACACCAACGGCAGCCAGTTCTTCATCACCCTCTCCAAGTTCACCCTTCCACCCGACTACAACCTGTTCGGGCAGGTGATCTCCGGGCTCGACGTCGCCCAGAAGGTCAAGAAGGGGGATCCGATGGAGATCGTGGTCAGGGAGCAGATCCCCTGACCGCTGCCGGCTCCAGCGGGTCGCCGCGGGCGGCCTCGGCGAGAGCCATGGAGAGGGCGGCCCGCGTGCTTCCCGGGGGGGTCAACAGCCCGGTTCGCTCCTTCCGTTCGGTGGGGGGCGACCCGCCGTTCTTCGCCCGCGCCCAAGGGGCGTACCTGTACGACCTGGACGGCAACCGCTACCTCGACATGGTGCTGGCGTATGGGCCACTGATCCTGGGCCATCTGCACCCGGCCGTGGTCGGCGCCATCGAGCGGCAGCTGGCCCTGGGGGAGGCCATGGGCGGGCCGACCATGCTTGAGGTGGAGCTGGCCGAGAGGATCCGCGAGTACATGCCCTCGGTGGAGATGCTGCGTCTGGTGAACAGTGGTACCGAGGCCACCATGAGTGCGATCCGGCTCGCTCGGGGCGCGACCGGGCGGAGCCTGATCGTGAAGTTCGCAGGTTGTTACCACGGGCACAGTGACGCGCTGCTGGCGGAGTCCGGCTCGGGGGTGGCAACCCTGGCCATCCCCGGATCCCCGGGGGTCCCCGAGCGGACGGTCGCTGACACCATGGTCCTCCCATACAACGACGCGCGCGCGGCGGAGGACACCTTCGCCCGGCTGGGGGAGCGGATCGCAGCCGTGATCGTCGAGCCGGTGGCCGGAAACATGGGGGTGGTCCCACCCCACCCGGAGTTCCTGCCGGCCCTGTCCAAGGCCACGGCGCGGCACGGCGCTCTCCTGATCATCGACGAGGTGATGACCGGCTTCCGCCTGGCTCGGGGCGGGGCTCAGTCTCTGTATGGGGTGGTGCCCGACCTCACCTGCATGGGCAAGGTCATCGGCGGGGGCCTGCCGGTCGGCGCGTTCGGGGGTAGAGCGGAGCTGATGCGCCAGCTGGCTCCGGTCGGCCCGGTGTATCAGGCCGGCACCCTGAGCGGTGGCCCGGTGGCGGTCGCCGCCGGCCTGGCCGCCCTCGAGCAGCTCAGCGACGATCGGCCCTACCTGAGACTCGAGGAGTTGGGGGCCCGGCTGGAGGCGGGGCTCCGCCGCGCGGGGTCCGAGCGCGGCCTTCCGCTGCAGGTCAACCGTGTCGGCTCCATGCTGACCTACTTCTTCAGCGCCGACCCGGTGGTGGACTTTGCCAGCGCGGCCCGCTCGGACCTGGGGATGTTCGCGCGCGTGCACCGGGGGTTGCTCGACCGTGGCGTCTTCTGGCCGCCATCCCAGTTCGAGTCCAGCTTCCTGTCGCTGGCGCACGACGAGGTGGCGATCGACCTTTTGGTGGATGCTTTCAGGAGCGCCTTGGACGATGCCACCGCCGCCGCCCGAGACTGACAGGCTGCGGTCAGCCGCCTGATCGGACCGGCGGGGGGCGCCTTGGCCGGTGCTATACTCCGGCCGGTTTCGCAAATTTCCCCAAGAGGCGGGTGCCATGTTCAGTGACCACTGGGTTTACATCATCATCCTGCTCTTGATCGCTTTGGTCGTGTTCGGCCCCAAGCGACTTCCAGAGCTGGGGCAGTCACTGGGCAAGGCGATCAATGAGTTCCGGTCCGCGACCCAGTCGACGACCCATGACCCCAGCTCGGTCACCACCCTGAGCCCCGCTCAGGCTCAGCCGGCTGGACCCGCCGCCCAGGGCTCCGCCAGCCCAGCGGCTGACCCCGGCCCAGAGCCGGGTTCGTCCGAGTCGGCGGGCTGATCCGCCCGTTCCTCGGCCCGTCATGGCCGCCCGCCGCATAGGCTGGCCGGCCGCGCGCCGTCCGGGCCCGGCTGCCGCCGACCGCGAGCTAACTCTGGTCGAGCACCTCGAGGAGCTGCGGCGCGCGATCATCGTCATCCTGGTCGCGTGGGCGGCCACCACGGTGATCGCCTTCCTGTTCAACCAGCGACTGATCGCAATCCTGGAGCGACCCTTGCATCTGGCGCTGGCGCGCACCCACTCACCATTCGGGCAGAAGGTGGTGGTCACCAGCCCCATTCAGGGCTTGGCGATCCCATTCGAGGTGGCGGCGGTGGCGGGCGCGGTCCTGGCCCTGCCGGTCGTGGTCTGGCAGATCTGGCGCTTCATCGCCCCTGGGCTGCGCGCCAACGAGCGCCGGTTGGCCTTTCCGTTCGTGTTCGGCACCCTGTTCTTCTTCGCCCTCGGGGGCCTGTTCGCCTATTTCGTGATTCCCATCGGCCTGGCCTTTTTGGCCACCTTCTTGGGGAGCAACGCGGTCTACCTGCCCGATCTCGGCGCCTACCTCTCGTTCCTGGCCCTGGTGGTGTTGGTGTTCGGGGTCACATTCGAGATGCCCGTAGCCCTCTGCCTGCTGGGGGCGGTCGGCATCCTCAGCAGCGAGCAGCTCCGGCGCTGGCGGAAGGTCGCGATCTTCGTGATAGTGTTCGTGGCCTTGATCGTGACCCCCGGGGCGGACCCCTTCACTCCCACGTTCCTGTCCATCGCCCTGATTCTGTTCTACGAGGGAAGCATCCTGTTCATCCGCCACGTGCTCCACCGCTGATGGCCCGCGGGGACGGGCGCGAGCCCGCTGCGATTCGTCCGCTGAGCATTTTGCCCGAGATCGATAGTTGGGCAGAGGGGGCGGTCACCATCGCCGTCGGCGGGACCCGGGTGCTGTGCACCGCCACCATCGAGGAGCGTGTCCCCCCGCATCGGCGGGGCACCCGTCTGGGCTGGGTGACGGCCGAGTACGGCATGCTGCCCCGGGCCACCCAGGAGCGCAGCCCCAGGGAGCGGGGCGGCCGCGTGGATGGGCGGTCTCAGGAGATCCAGCGCCTGGTGGCCCGCAGCCTGCGCGCCGCCGTGGACATGCGTCGTCTGGGTGAGCGCACCGTGATCGTGGACTGCGACGTGCTGCGCGCTGATGGTGGTACCCGCACGGCCTCCATCTCCGGTGGCTTCGTGGCCCTGGCGCTGGCCTGCCGCCGGTTGCAGGCAGCGGGCATGGTGAAGTCTGATCCACTGGTGCGCCAGGTCGCGGCGATCAGCGCGGGGCTGGTCGATGGGATCCCGCTGGTTGACCTGGACTACGGTGAGGACAGCCGTGCTGCGGTGGACCTGAACCTGGTCATGACAGACCAGCTCGAGATCGTCGAGGTCCAGGGCACCGCGGAGGGGTCTGCACTTCCCCGCCGTCAGCTGGATCCGATCCTGACCCTGGCGGAGGCGGGCATCCGCCAGGTGCTGGCAGCTCAGGCGGCGGCGCTGCAAGTGCATCCCGCCTGACCGTTGGTCGTCAAAGTCATGGCGCCGAACCGCCTGGTGGCCCTGGCCAGCCGCAATCAGGGCAAGCTCGCCGAACTGCGCCGCCTCCTGACCGAGCTTCCGTGGCGGCTGGTCAGCGTTGACGAGTGTCCGGGCGGCCGAGACGTGGCCTGGGACGAGAGTGGAGCTAGCTACCGTGAGAACGCGGTGATCAAGGCCGTGGCCGTGCACACGGCGACCGGCCTTCCCGCGCTGGCGGATGACAGCGGCCTCGAGCTCGACGCCTTCGATGGCTGGCCCGGCGTGCAGACCGCCCGGTGGATGGGAGACGGGTTCACTTCAGAGCAGCTGCTTGAGGCCCTGGCCGCCAAGGTGGCGCGCCTGCCGGTCGGGCAGCGCGGGGCCACCTTTCGCTGCGTGCTGGCGTATCTCGACCCTTTGCGCTCGCGTGACCCGCTCTTCGTGGAGGGGGTGGTCCGGGGCACCCTGCTCGGCTCGCCCCGGGGGCGGGGCGGCTTCGGCTACGATCCGATCTTCGTGCCGGAAGGCCATGACCGGACGATGGCGGAGCTGGCGGAGGGAGAGAAGGCCAGCCTCAGCCATCGCGGCCGGGCGGCTCAGGAGCTGGTGCGCTCGCTGACCGTCAGGTCCGACTGAGGCTGAGGCGCGGCCCCTGCCAGGCCACTGCTGGCGAGATCAATATGATGGTGCGGCCGATGGCGCTGGCCGAACGGGGCGTGGTGCAGGGGTAGCACGCCACTTTTGGGAAGTGGAGGTCGCAGGTTCGAATCCTGCCGCCCCGACGGCCGGCGATCGGGCGGGCGGACTCCCGCACCGACAGCTGGCCCGGTGCCAGTTCGTGGCGACCCCGCGTCACGCCGACGCGTCGCCCGAGTCCGGGGTCAGGCGAGCCGAGCGGACAGCTCCTCTGCGACCGCTCCCAAGAACTCTTCGGTGGTGAGCCAGGCGGCGTCCGGGCCGATGAGCAGAGCCAAGTCCTTGGTCATCCGCCCCGACTCGACGGTGGCCACGCACGCCGCCTCCAGGGCCTCGGCGAAGTGCACCACGTCGGGGGTGCCGTCCAGCTCTCCGCGATGGGCCAGGGCTCTGGTCCAGGCGAAGATCGAGGCGATGGGATTGGTCGAGGTGGGCAGTCCCTGCTGATGGAGGCGGTAGTGGCGAGTCACGGTGCCGTGCGCCGCCTCGGCCTCCATGGTGCGGCCGTCCGGGGTCAGCAGGACACTGGTCATCAGGCCCAGGGATCCGAACCCCTGGGCGATCGTGTCCGACTGCACGTCTCCGTCGTAGTTCTTGCAGGCCCACACATACCCCCCCTCCCACTTGATGGCGGCAGCCACCATATCGTCGATGAGGCGGTGTTCGTAGGTGAGTCCGGCAGCTTCGAACTGAGCCTTGAACTCCTGATCGAAGACCTCCTGGAAGAGGTCCTTGAAGCGACCGTCGTACACCTTGAGGATCGTGTTCTTGGTGGAGAGGTAGACCGGGAACCCGCGCTTGAGCCCATAGCTGAGCGACGCTCGGGCGAAGTCGCGGATCGAGTCATCGTAGTTGTACATCGCCATCGCCACGCCCCCACCTTCGAAGTCGGCGACGGAAAATTCCATCGGCTCCCCACCGTCTACCGGGGTGTAGGTGATGGTCACCTTCCCCGGCCCCGGAACCCGGAAGTCGGTGGCGCGGTACTGGTCGCCATGGGCGTGGCGGCCGATCACGATTGGCTTGGTCCAGCTTGGCACCAGCCGCGGGATGTTGCGGATCACGATCGGCTCTCGAAAGATCACGCCCCCCAGGATGTTGCGGATCGTGCCGTTGGGGGAACGCCACATCTGCTTCAGCCCGAACTCCTTGACCCTGGCCTCGTCGGGGGTGATGGTGGCGCACTTGACGCCAACCCCATGTCGCTTGATGGCGTGGGCGGCGTCTATGGTCACCTGGTCGTTGGTGGCATCGCGGTGCTCGATGCCCAGGTCGTAGTAATCCAAAGTCAGCTCCAGATGGGGCAGGATCAGCTGATCCTTGATCAGCTGCCAGATGATCCGAGTCATCTCGTCCCCATCGAGTTCCACCACCGGATTGACGACCCTGATCTTGGCCATACCCACCTCACTTGTGCCCAACGCCGCCGGCGGCGGCCCGTGGCGGTCCAACCCCAGATGGCGGAGGGCGGTCAGGGGTGGGAACTGAGCCGGTGGCCGATCGCCCGAACTCGGAGCTCGTTCACATCCCACTCCCCCGCAGGTCCACCAAGGTCAGCCTACCGCAGTGAGGGTGAGGGGCGCTTGGGGGCCCCAATCTGCTTTCATGGACTCGATGCAGCCTGGAGGGCACCCGCCCAGCGAATTCACCGCCGAGGCGCTCGGCCTGCTCGACTTCATCGATTCGGCCCCCTCGCCCTACCACGCCTGCGCCAGCGCTGCCGCGATGCTGGAGGGCGCTGGCTTCACTCGAGTCGAGGAGGCGGATCCGTGGCCCGCTGGTGGCCGGCATCTCGTGGTCCGCGGCGGCACGCTGATCGCCTGGGCCCTTCCGGAGGGGGCCGTGCCCGGTTCGGCAATGCGGATCGTCGGAGCCCACACCGACAGCCCCAACCTGCGCATCCGCCCGCGACCGGAGCTGGACCGGGCGGGCTACCGCCAGCTCGCCGTGGATCCGTACGGCGGCCTCCTGATGAACTCATGGCTGGATCGCGACCTGGGGATCTCCGGTCGGGTGGCCGTTCGAGCCGGAGACGAAGTCGAGCTGCGGCTGCTGCGGATCGACCGGCCCGTGCTCCGGATCCCCCAGCTCGCGCCCCATCTCGATCGGCAGGTGAGCAGCGATGGGCTGCGGCTGAACCCGCAGACGCAACTGGTGCCCATCATGGGGTTGGCGGGGGAGGGCGTGCGCGGCTTCCAGGATCTCCTGGCCGACCACCTCGGAGTCGAATCAGCGTCGATCGCAACCTGGGATCTGATGGTGCACGACCTGGCCGGGGGGCGGCTGGCCGGCGCCAGCGATGAATTCGTGAGCGCGCCGCGGCTGGACAACCTCGGCAGTAGCTACGCGGCCTGTCGAGCGCTGGCTCAGGTCGGGGCCGGGTCGGGGAGTCTCAGCTTGCCGGCCGTGGTCTGCCTGTTCGACCACGAAGAGGTCGGCAGCACCAGCTCGACCGGAGCGGACGGGGAGTTCCTGCCGGCCACTCTGGAGCGGATCTGCCTGGCGTGGGGATGGAACCGAGAGGAATTCCTGCGCAGCATGTCCCAGAGCACATTGGTCTCGGCGGACATGACGCACGCGGTGAACCCGAACTACCTGGACCACTACGAGCCCGGCCATCTGGTCCACTTGAACCAGGGGCCAGCGATCAAGGTCAACGCCGGACAGCGGTATGCCACCGATGCTTCGGGCGCAGCTCGCTTTTCGGCCTGCTGCCAGGCGGCCCGAGTGCCGGTGCAGACGTTTTTGGCGCGGTCCGACCGCCCCTGTGGCAGCACGATCGGGCCGGCCCTTTCCGCCCGCCTGGGAGTTGCGACAGTCGACGTTGGATTCTCCCAGCTCGCCATGCATTCGGCCCGGGAGCTCTGCGGCTCCCAGGACGTCCTGTGGATGGTGCGCGCTCTGGCTCAGTTCCTGACCAGCCCGCGGTAGGTAGACCGCCCGCTGCCACGGCCGCCAGCGCCGGTGACCCGGCCCTACCGCGTGGGCTTTGCGGACGGCGCCGCGGCTGAGTCGCCCGTCTGAAGGTCGCTGCTAGAGCCAATCCCGGATGGCGGGGGCAGCCTCCCGGAGCGACGCGAAGACCGAGTCCGCTGCGGCGAGCTTCTCCTCGGGCTCGGTGGATGCTATCCCGAGCACGGTCATCCCCGCAGCCCGAGCGGCCAGAACTCCTGCGGCCGCGTCCTCCACAACCAGGCAATCGCCCGGCGCCACTCCGAGTCCCGAGGCCGCCCTCAGGAAGCCCTCCGGGTGGGGCTTCCCTCGCTCCACGGCATCTCCGTCGACCACCAGCAACGGGGTGGGCAGGCGCAGCCGGCGAAAGCAGGCCAGTACCACCTCCTTGGTGTTGGAGGTGACCAGGGCCCACCTGAAGGGTGGCAGGGATGTGAGGAGGTCCGCCGCCCCCGGCATGGCGGGAAGGTGCTCCAGTTCACCGTCCAGCAGGGTCGTCAGCCGGCCGATCTCGTCCACCAGATCCAGCTGGGGTGCGAGCACTTCGATGACGTCGGCTGGTCTGCGGCCCGGGGTGACCGCCCAGACCGCGTCGGGATCCAGGCCGCAGGCGCGGGCCCACCTGGCCCATACCCTGCGATACACCGGCATGGAATCCAGTAGCACACCATCCACATCGAAGAGCACGGCTCTGCCCGCCTCGATCCGGCCCACATCCTCGCGGTCCAGGATGACCTGCCCATCCAGTCTTCGGGTCACGTCGCGGAAATCCCCCAGCTCGCGGTGAAGGAGGCGCCGGGCACCAGGACCACCAGATCTCGCCCCGAGCGGAACGCATCCGGAGGGCAGCTCATCGGCTCGACCGCCAGGCTGCGACGGCGGGCGGCAGGATCAGCCAGTGTGTCTCCGGTAAAGAGCTGGAGGTAGGGCAAGCTCTGGTCGGCCCATAGCCGCACCCCGGCGCGCGAAACCGGGTCGGTCAGACGCACCTCGGCTTTGCCTGCGGCGGTGCGGACCAGCCCGGTGTAGGTTGCGTCCAGTTGGATCCGGCCGATCCGCCGGGGAGTCGTGAAGTCGAAGTCGGATCCGGCCACCACCACCGGTTCGCCGACGGGGATCCCGCGTCGGTCGGCCCTGAGGCGCAGGGTGGCGGGCACTGCCAGCTCCAGCTCATCCACGGGGGAGAGGGGTAGAACGAGGTAGGGGTGGAACCCCACTCCGAACGGCAGGGCCTCCTCGCCTCGGTTGGAGGCCACCAGCTTCACGGTGAGCCCCTGTTCGCTGAGCTGGTACTCCACCACGCTGGCGAGCAGGTGATCGTAACCCGGTTGGGGGAAGATCATCGCCGCCAGCGTGACGGAGCTCCCGGTGACCTCCTGTAGCGTCCAGGGTATCCACCGAACCAGTCCGTGGATGGCGTTGCCGTGCTCGATCTCGTTGATGGGCAGTTGATTCTCCCCGTCCGCGAAGGTGTACCGGCCGCCGTCGATGCGATTCGGCCAGGGCAACAGGATCTGGCCTCGACCGTCTCGACTCCGCTCGACTGGTGAGAAGCCGTCGACGACCGGACGGCCCCCCACTCGATACTCTCGTAACGTGCCGCCCACCTCGGTGACCACGGCCTCCTGGTCCCCGAAGCGCAGGGTGAACTGCCTTCCACTACGCGACATCGATTCCTCCCATCAGAGCTTGCCCGTCATCCATTCTGCTGCGGGAAGTGGAGAGTCGGCTGAGTGTCCTGGCCGCATGCCCCGCTGCCGCTGAGCCGCTCCTTCCGGGGCTAGCGCAAGCCCGCGAAGAGGTCCGTTTCTGGCACTGGGGCCCCGGTCTTGTCGAGCGCGCGAATGAAGTGCTCGCGCCCCATCACGGCTGCCACCACCGCCTCCGGCAGGTCCAGCAGGAACCCGTTGTCGGCCTGGCTGGCATGGGCTCTGAGGGCGGCCAGTTTGGCGGCAATGTCGGCCGCCACGTCGACGGTGGTCGTGATCACGTCGTCCTCCACCCCGAATGGCGGGTTCTCGGGGTCGAAGTCGAAAGCCGGGAGCTGCTCGGCTGAGAGCCCGGCGGCCTTGGCGGCCCGGAGGGCGTCCTTGAACGCCGACTTCGCAAACGCGGTGTAGTAGAGCTTGGCCGGTACGCCGGAGCGGAGGGCGGCCTCGCGGGCGAGCTGGTGGGCCCGGATGTGGTCGGGATGGCCATAGCCTCCGTTCTCGTCGTAGCTGACCAGCACCTGGGGCTGGTAGCGCTCCAAGAGAGGCAGCAGCCGGGTGAGTTCGTCCTCCAGCGGGGTACCCGAGAGCGAGCCCGGGCGCCCGTTCTGGGCCCATCCGGCCATCCCTGAGTCCAGGTAGCCCAGCAGTTCGAGGTGGCCGACGTGAAGCACCTCGCAGGCCCGCTCGAGTTCGCCTCGGCGGATGGCCCGGACCTCCTCCTCGTCGTGCCCTTCCTGATCGGGCTTGATCCCTCCCGGACCATCTCCCAGCTCACCTCCGGTGCAGGTGACCAATACGGTCCGGATCCCTTCGTCGGCATAACGATGGAGGATCCCGCCTGTGGAGGTGGCCTCGTCGTCGGGATGGGCGTGGACCACCATCAGCGTGAGCGGAGACGAGTTCATGAAGTCAGTTTCTCGCCTTCAGCGGACGTGGCGTGCCCCCGAACTGGCCCTCTGGTCGTGCCGACCCGGGTCAGGCCTCCTGATGCCGAAGCCGTCCGGCCGACACCGCGGTGAGCAGGGCGGCGCGCACTCGTTCGCCCCAGGGCCCGTCACCCTGTGCCAACACTCCGATCACGAGCATGAGGAACCCGACGCCGGCGAGCACCCCGAAGCGCTGTTCTCCCACCATCACCCCCGCCACCAGCGCGAAGCCGGGCTCGGTGGCCATGATGACCGCTGCCGCGGCATTGGAGATGTGCTTCTGTGCAGCGGCTTGCACCGCGAACCCGAACGCGGAGGCGCCCAGTGCCGAGAAGATCACCGCCGCGATCACTCCGGGACCGGGCATGGGCAGCCCACCCGTGAGGGGTAAGACGGGCAGCAGCAGAATGCCCACCAGCAGCAGCTGGGCTCCGCCCAGAGCCGTGGCCGACAGGGACTCTCCCAGGCGCCCGACCAGCACCACCTGGAGCGCGAAGGCGGCGGCCGAGATAATCTCCAAGACGACTCCGACCGCGGGCATCCCGTGCGCGCTGGCCGCCGCCGGCGCGGCGGTCGCGCAGATGAGGAGGGTCCCCCCGATCGCCAGCACTGCGCTGACCGCGACGCGGCCACCCGGAGCGCGGCCCAGCACCAACCACTCCCAGGCTGGGGTCAGCACCACGACCAGGCTGGTCAGGGTCGCCGCTACCCCTGGGGATGCTCCCAGGTCGAGTCCCATGGTCTGGGTCACATACCCAACCGTCAGGGCGACTCCGACTCCCAGCAGGCTGCGCCAAGGAACCATCCGCCAGCGCGGCCGCGAGGGCTGGTGGATGTAAGCGAGTGCGATCAGTGCTGCACCTCCGATCAGGAACCGTAGGACCAAGAAGCCGACCACTGGGTAGGCGGAGATCGCGGCCCTGACCACGACGAAGCTCACCCCCCAGACGGCAACGGCTAGCAACAAGCCCGTGACCGCCAATTGGGTCACGGAGATGCGGCCGGCTACTATTCTTCGGGGGCTGACGGTTGGCAGCCAGAAGTCATGCAGTTCCATGGCTCTGATATTGGCAAGAGCAGGATGAAGGCGCAAGGAGGCCGAATGAAATTCGAAAGCGCACTTGACCAAGGGTCGATAGACGAATTGGATTCGAGAATCCTCCGGTGCCTCCAGGCCAATGCCCGCACGACTCTCGCGGAGGTGGGCCGGGAGGTGGGCCTGGCCGCCTCCTCGGTGCACGAGCGACTCCGGCGTCTCCAGCGCGACGGTGTGATCCGGGGATGGACGCTCTCCCTGGACGCCGGCGCGGTGGGCAGGCCCGTCACCGCCTTCGTGGGGGTGGAGGCGGATGTCACCGGCGGCAGCCTGGCGGGGCGGCTGCGGCAGCGCCCCGAGATCGACGAGTGTCATGACATCGCTGGTGACCTCTCCTTCTTCCTCAAGGTGAGGGCACGCGACACCGAGGCGCTGCTGGAGTTGGTGGACTGGATACGGGAGCTGCCCGGGGTGAGGCAGACCCGCACCACAGTGGTTCTGAAGACCGAATTCGAACGCCAGGTTTGGCTGGGGCCGGAGCGCGCCGCCCCGTCCCGGCCGGGAGCTTAAGAGTTCACGCTCCTTCGAACTTGGCTGCCCGCTTCTCTCGGAAGGCGGCTAGACCCTCCTGGAAGTCCCGGGTCTCGGATGCTGCCTGCTGGAGCTGGGCCTCCAGCAGGAGTTGCGAGTCCAGTGCCGCGGCCGCCCCCGCGTACAAGCCCCGCTTGGTCATCCCCAGGGCCCTGGTGGCTCCCCTCGCCAGGGTCTGGGAGAACTGGTCCACTTCGGTCGCGAAGTCCTCCGGCTCGATGACCCTGGTGACCAGGCCCCACTCGAGTGCCTCCGCGGCGGTGATCCGCTCCCCAGTGAAGGCATAATGGACGGCTCGGCCCAGCCCCAGGTAGTGCGGCAAGAAATACGTGGCCCCCGAGTCGGGTACCAACCCGATCTGGGCGAAGGCGCAGCTGAACCAGGCGGTGGTTGCCGCCACCCTGATGTCGGCCGCCAACGCAAGTGACAGTCCGGCTCCCGCCGCCAGCCCGTTGACGGCGGCGACCACCGGTATCGGCAGGCGGTTGAGGCCGAGCACCAGTGGCAGGTACCGCTCCCGGATGAGGCCCTCGATATCCTTCGGCAGCGACTCTTCGGTCGAGCCCAGGGACTGCCCTGAACAGAAGGCCCGGCCCGCGCCGGTCAGAACCAGGCAGCGGCAGCTACCGTCGTCTGCCACCTCCCTGACCGCTTCGATCAGGGCCAGGGCCAGCTCCCGATCGATGGCGTTGAGCTGCGCCTGCCGGTTCAACACCAGCTTCGTCACAGGGCCCTGCTTCTCGACGAGAAGCGGGGGCTCTGCGCTACCGTCCGCGGCTTTTGGTTCAGAGCGAGGTGCGAGGCCGGCCACCTCGCTATTGTGAGGGAGAACCTCGATCTGTGCCCGAGAGGTCGGCGTGGGGGCATTAGAATGCCGCAGGGGGCCTGGGCGACTTAGCCAAGTGGTAAGGCAGCGGTCTGCAAAACCGCGATCCCGGGTTCGATTCCCGGAGTCGCCTCCAGCAGATTGAGATCAAAATGGCCTCCGGAGTCCGATTTTTGGGGTCGGTCGTCTGGGCTTGACGGCATCATTGACGGCAAAGGGATCCAGCCTCTTGCGCCGCCCGCCAAGGATGGAATGGGTGCGGGCAAGCGTCTACACCGCAGCCGGGCTCCGGAGGGTGTGGCCCATGACCGCAGCGGTCCGGTGGCGTAGCTGAAGCCAGACTCTTCGCGACCAGTGGGCCGCCCGCCCTGCCTCTAAGGCAGGGGAAGGGCGGCCCGTGGAGTCGGAGGGCCGCGGTGCCAGCGGCCGGCCAATCCGGACCGCCGCAGCCCTGGAGTCGGTCCCCAATGGATCCCAGTTCCGCTGTTGGGCTTGGACCCAGCCCGGACTCGGTCTCGAGCGCGCTGCGGGGCTGGGTGGCCCCACGAGTGCCTGTAACACCGTGGGGCCAAAATACACGGCTCCCAGATCAGGGCGAGATCCGGGCCCCTTCAAGCGCGTAGTCAGTCCGTGGACCGCTTCGTCGGCCGGGGGCAATCGCGGCCGCGGCATGCTCGGCGCGGCCGTGGTCGCCTTCTAGCTGCTGGCCGGCAGCCCCGTTCAGGCCGCCGAACTTTCAACCGCCCATTTCGCGGCCCTCGGCGGACCAACCTCTGTGGAATGGACTACGGCAAACCACGGTCCGAGCGGCACACTTCCACGAGGACACAGCCGTGCTCAGCAGTCTCGCCATCGATGGTCTTCACGGTCACTCGAACGGATCCTTCGATCGGACCAAGGCGGAAGGCTGATGCCGCTCCGCTGAGAAGCGGGACCGACGATGGGTAGGCGAGCGGCTGGAGAAGGCACTATCTATCGGCGGCGGGATGGTCGCTGGGAGGCTGCTGTGATTCTTGGCGGCCACCGGTACCGCTTGTACGGCCAGACGAGGGAGTCAGTGAGCCGCCAGCTGGTCACGGCGCTGCGGGCTCATCAGGAGGGCCAGCTGCCCCTGGGGTCGCGCGAGACCTTCGGAAGATTCTGGAACGTGTGGTTGCCATCCATCCGATCCAACCTTCGGCCCAGGACCTGGACGAGGTACGAGGAGCTGGGCCGGATCCACCTCCTGCCCATGCTGGGCGCAACTCGGATTGGGGATCTCAGCGTCCAGAAGGTCCAAGCGTTGCACGGTCGGATGTTGGGGGTGGGGATCAGCCCATCCACCGTTCACCACGCTCATGCCGTGCTGCACCGGGCCCTGGCTGATGCGGTCCGCTGGGGGGTCGTCTCCAGGAATGTGGCTGGCCTCGTCCCTCCGCCGCGCATGGCAACCCACGAGATGCAGACCTTGAGTGGTGCCCAGGCGAGGGAGCTGTGTCGCGCCGCAGCCGGCAGCCGGTTCGAGGCACTCTACGTTCTGGCTTTGACCACCGGAATGAGGCAGGGAGAGCTGCTGGCCCTGAGGTGGAGCGGAGTGGATCTGGACCGAGGTTTGGTGCAGGTGACCGGGACCATGACCAGGACCGAGGCTGGGCTCAGCATCGCTCCACCGAAGACCGCGAGATCACGGCGCGCCGTGGCTCTGGCCGACCAGGCGATCGAAGCCCTGATCAGGCACCGAGAGCGGCAAGGGCAAGAGAAGGCTCTTCTCGGCGAGGCTTGGGTTGACGAGGACCTGGTGTTCCCGAACTCCATAGGGGGTCCGATGCAGCGCGACCACCTGGTCAAACGGGATTTCGCCCCACTGCTTCGGCGAGCCGGCCTGCCAGCCATTCGCTTTCACGACCTGAGACATACGGCAGCTACCCTGCTCCTGAGCGAGGGGGTACATCCGAAGGTCGCGTCGGAGATGCTGGGACATGCCACCGTGGCGATCACCCTCGACCGTTACTCGCACGTGAGCGCGACCATGCAACGCGCAGCGGCCCAGTCCATGTCCGAACTGCTTCGGGGCACCTCTGGCGGTCCGGGCACGGGCTCCGGATGAAAGCTGGCGAGCACGGTCTCCCTGCACTGGGAGACGCGGGTCACCAGCCGAAGACCTTAAGCAGCCTGTAATAGGAGAGGACGATGCTGACATCCACCATAGCGAATGAGACGATGATCAACAGCCAGAGTAGGGTCAGCTGCCACCTCGGGCGGCGGTGTCGGGGCCCCTCATCGTGGGTGTCGGAACTGCGGTGAAATTTCATGATCTTCATGGGCAGTTAGGTGCCCTGACGCGCTCGCACCTCACTGCCGTCGACATAACCAGCGTCGAGTAAGAGTGTTGGGCCATCACAGTCTCCCCGCAGCGGAGTGCGACTGCTGAGTTCAAACACGGGTTCCTACCCAAGCCTGCCTGTCTCCCGCCATAGTGCCAGCTCTCCGTCACAGGCGCATCGGCGGAAGACACGCGGCTCTAGTGCCTCTGAGCACGGGCATCTCTCTTCAACTTGTACCTTCGTCGCATTAAGCTATTTTTCTCGGTGCCCAGAGGCCACCATACTCTCAGTAGGTAGGCTCCACGGCCAATTGCGGCGAAGATCAGGGCAAACCCGAGGCCAAAGACATACCAAACTGCAGCAGTATGCCTCAGCAACAACACGATGACGGTGGTGAGCACCAGGAGCAGTATGGAATAGCCGATCCAACGGTACCAGTGCCACCACTGGCGCGACTCCTCCGCTCTGATCTCCTCCAAGCGATGGTTGATGGTGGCCAACTCAGCCTCGCCGTCAGACGCCACAGATGATCCCCAAAGCAGGAGACGCAGCGTGGGGGCCGCCCCGCGCTTGGAGATTCCAGACCGCCAGCACCGACGCGGGGACGCCGAGTGCGAGCGAATTGGTTTCAAAAAACAGATGCGCAATCAATGGCGCATCCTCGCCCACAGCTCTCAGCCCGGCGAGCCCTCCATACACGCCCAGAGTGCCCAACAGATCCAGCGGCACTTGTGCTCCGCTCTCATGGCCCGTAACCGTGAGAGGGATATCGATTCCCGACGCGGCGGCACTGGATGCGGCCGAGGCAACTATCAATGTGCCAGCTATTGGGGAGCAGAAACCGAGGCTGGCAACTTCACACACAAGTGCTGTACCGTCAGCGGTTGTTGATATCGCGCTCAAGGCGGCAGACACGCCCTTTGCGAGCACCACCACATTCAGCGGCGTGTACTGGGGCACCGCACTCGCCGCCTGGCACCCCGCAGTGTTCCCGTAGCTGCACAGCTGAGCCGCAGTCGGCGTCAGGGCACCAGAGGGGTCGGTGAAGTTGACCGGGTTGTCCGACGCGTACGAATACGGCGATGTCGCCCCGGTGTTGAGCGGGTCCACGGAGATGAACTGCGCAGTTGCCGGGTCGTAGTACCGGGCCCGCATCCAATACAGCCCCGACTCCTGGTCCAGGTACTGGCCCGCAAATAGGAGGTTGGTGGTGGCGGTCCCGGTCTCGGAGGTGATGTTCCCTGCTGGGTCGTAGGAGTAGGTGCCCACCACCGCTCCCGAGGAGTTGGTCAAGAGCCGGGTGGACCCCAGCTGGTCCTGGGCCAGGTAGATCGGGCTACCGGAGCTGGTCACCTGCTCTATCGGCAGACCCCCAGGGCCGTACACGTAGTCGGTGGTTCCGTCGGTGAGGATCAGCGGGGTTCCCGAGCTCAGGTCGTAGGCGAAGTGGGAGGTCGTGCCGTTCACGGTCTTGGTGGCCCGAAGCCGGTGCCGTCGTAGGTGTAGGTGGCAGTGGTCTGGGTGTCGACCGACCCCAGGCCGGTGGGCTGCACCGGCACGGCGGACTCGCTGGTGGAGCCGTTGCCCAACTGGCCGTACTGGTTGTTCCCCCAGTCCCAGACCGCCGCCCCGTCGGTGGCCGCGATGCTGTGGTCAACTCCGGCCGCCACCGTCACCGCGCCGCTGAGGGAATCTGGAAGTGGCTCCTCTTACAGACCCGCTCTCCGCACATCTGGGGGCCTGAAAGCCCTCCCAGATGTGCGGAGAGCGGGTTACAGGCCGCAGTTGCCTGACCCGATCTACCCATGTCGCGCGCCCTTTAACGTTGCCTAACCTCATAACTCTTCGGATTGAATGCGTTTGGCTCTCATGCGACGACCGCGCTGGACTTCTCTAATACTCATGGCCGCTAGTAGCAGGCCCGCGAAGCCGATGGCTAGCGACCAGCCGCCCGAAATCTCGTGGAGTAGCGCCAAGACCACGGCTGCTAATACGATGACGCCGCCTATGAAAGCACCCCAAGAAAAGTACCGTATGAAGAGATCCATGCTCTTGACGTTGGTCACGACCGGAGTGCGCTTGGCTCGCATGCGACGACCGCGCTGGACTTCTCTGAGACTCGTAGCCGCTGTTAGCAGGCCCGCAGAGCCGATGGCCACAGACAAGCCGACAGAGGTCTTGTGGAACAACGCGAGCACCACGGCGGTTAGCAAGATGATGCCGCCTATCAAGGCGCCCCAGGCAAAATACCGTATGAGAAGATCCAGGCTCCTGACGTTGTTCATTGTCCACACCCGCCCACCCACGACGCTGCGACGTGCGAAACGCCGTGTCCAGTTGAGGTCAGGGCGTAGTAGCCCCAAAAGGCTCCGATAGCTGTGAACAGCACGGGGCCGCCGAAAACGAATGGGGCAGACAGGGCCAAGTGCAGCGCATTTAAGCTGCCCTCAAAGGTTCCCAAGGACGCTTCGCCCGCGGCCGTCCCTATGAACAAGTCGCCCAACCCAAAGGTTCCCACTGTACCGACGGCCGTGACTACGGTCGCGCCGATTAGTTGCGCCGCCTGACTGGTGCTCAAGGTCGTCCGGCAGCCGCCTGACTGGTTAGAGTTCCAGCTCCCAGCAAACGGGTTCCGCACACAAAGGTTCAGTGGCGTGTACTGGGGCACTGCGCTCGCCGCCTGGCACCCTGCAGTGTTCCCGTAGCTGCACTGCTGAGCCGCGGTCGGCGTCAGGGCGCCCGATGGGTCAGTGAAGTTGACTGGATTGTCCGACGCGTACGAATACGGCGACGTTGCCCCAGTGCTGAGCGGGTCCACGGAGATGAACTGCGCAGTTGCCGGGTCGTAGTAGCGGGCCTGCATCCAGTAGAGGCCGGACTCCTGGTCCAGGTACTGGCCCGCGAAGAGGAGGTTGGTGGTGGCGGTCACGGTCTCTGAGGTGATGTTCCCCGCCGGGTCGTAGGAGTAGGTGCCCACCACCGCTCCTGAGGAGTTGCTCAGCAGCCGGGTGGACCCCAGCTGGTCCTGGGCCAGGTAGATCGGGCTACCGGAGCCGGTCACCTGCTCTATCGGCAGACCCCCGGGGCCGTACACGTAGTCGGTGGTCCCGTCGGTGAGGATCAGGGGCGTTCCCGAGCTCAGGTCGTAGGCGAAGTGGGAGGTCGTGCCGTTCACTGTCTTGGTGGCCCGAAGCCCCGTGCCGTCGTAGGTGTAGGTGGCAGTGGTCTGGGTATTCACCGACCCCAGGCTGGTGGGCTGCACCGGCACGTCGGATTCGCTGGTCGAGCCGTTCCCCAGCTGGCCGTACTGGTTGTTCCCCCAGTCCCAGACCGCCGCTCCGCCGGTGGCCGCAATGCTGTGGTCAACTCCGGCCGCCACCGTCACCGCGCCGCTGAGATTGCTCACCTGTACAGGAGTGTAGGAGTTCGTCGTGGTCCCATCACCCAGCTGTCCGTACTTGTTGTACCCCCAAGCGTAGACCGCGCCCGAGGTCGTGAGCGCCACCGTGTGGAAGCCCCCGCCGGCCAGCATCACCACGTTGCTTATCCCGCTGACCTCGACGGGGGTGCTGCTGTTCTTGGTCGAGCCGTCCCCCAGCTGCCCGTAGCCGTTGTTGCCCCAGGCCCAGGCGCTGCCGCCACTCTCCACCGCCAGGCTGAAGTCCTCGCCGCCGGCGATCGAGGTGACATTGCTCACCCCGGTCACCTCGACCGGGGTGCTGCTGTTGCGGGTCGAGCCGTCCCCCAGCTGCCCGTCGTGGTTGTAGCCCCAGGCGTAAACGGTGCCGCTTGAGGTCAGCGCAAGGCTGTGGTCGCCGCCCGCCGCGATGGCGACACCACGTCGGACAAGACCGAAGAGCCATGCGCAGACTACCGTCCAAACACAGTCTCCATACGGTGCACCGACAGTATAGTCCCTACCCCGATCAGAATGAAACCTGCCCACACAAGCAACCATAGGA
>JAJYWT010000157.1 GCA_021791345.1 bacterium | reverse complement strand
CGATGTCCGCTCGGTAGCGCATCCCCTCAAAGTGGATGAGGGAGAGCCCGGAGTAGGCGCCGGCCCGCGCCGAGGCCACGTCATCACCCACCCCGACGCAGATCAGGACCCGTCCCCCGGCCACCTCCACCGGCCCACCCTCGGCACGGCGGGTGGACATCTGAAAGACCTGGCACCCGAGCGCCTCGGCCTCGTCCAGCCCCTGGACCGCCGCTCCGGCGGTGACGGCCTCCGGATAGGGCGCCCGCACCGCCACCACCCCCACCGCAGCGGGCAGCAACTGCCGGGGGGCTGGCCCTTCAAGCGCACCGGTCGCCGCCCGCCAGAGCCACGGAACCAGGTCTTCCAGAGTCGGCAGGAGCACCTCGACCTCCGGGTCTCCGAAGCGGGCGTTGAACTCCAACACTCGGATCTGACCGCCGTCCACCATGCAGCCGACGTAGAGGCAGCCGCGGTAGGGAATGCCACGCCGGGCCATCTCCGCCAGCACCGGCTCCACGATCTCCTCGCGGACGCGGCTGCTTACCGAGGTGGGGTCCATCCCCGGCGGCGGGGTGACGGCTCCCATCCCGCCGGTGTTGGGGCCGCGGTCCTGCTCGAAGGCCCGCTTGTAGTCGCGGACCGCTGGCAGCATGACCGCACGCTCGCCATCGCAGATGGCAAAGCAGGAGACCTCCTCGCCGACCAGGGCATCCTCCACCAGGATCCTGGCGCCCGCCTCGCCCAGCTCCCGATCCAGCATCAACCGGCGCGCGACCGCCTCCGCCTCCTTGGGCCCGGCACAGACGAACGCCCCCTTGCCGAGCGCCAGCCCGTCGGCCTTGACCACAACCGGCCCGGTCCTGGAGCGCAGGTGGCGGACCGCGGCCTCGGGGTCGGTGAAGAGCTGAAACGGCGCGGTCGGCACCCCGAGGCCCCGCATCAGCTCCTTGGCGAAGGCTTTGCTGGTCTCGAGCTGACCCGCCTCTTGAGTGGGGCCGAAGCAGGGGATCCTGGCCTCGGCCATCGCGTTCCCAACCCCCGCCGCGATCGCCTGATCCGGCCCCAGCACGACCAGCTGGACGTTCTCCGCCTGAGCCAGGCGGATCAGACCGTGGGCGTCGGTCGGAGCAACCGGGAAGTTGCGGCCGATGGAGGCGGTGCCGGGGTTGCCGGGCGCACAGATGACCGCCTCCACCAGCGGGCTCCGGGCGCAGGCCCAGGCGAGAGCGTGCTCGCGCCCCCCCGACCCCACGACGAGGACCCGCAAGCGGTCACTCCCACTCGATGGTCGATGGGGGCTTGCTGCTGATGTCATAGACGACCCGGTTGACCCCCGGGACCTCGTTGACGATGCGCCGGCTGATGTCCGCCAGCACGTCGTAGGGAACCCTGGCCCAGTCCGCGGTCATCCCGTCGTCGGAGCTCACGATCCGGACCGCCACCACGTTCTGATAGGTGCGGTAATCGCCCATCACCCCGACCGAGCTGACCGGGGTCAGGATGGCGAAGCTCTGCCAGACCTTGGAATAGAGTCCGCTGCGCTTGATCTCGTCGATCACCACCCAGTCGGCGCCCCGGACCACCTCGAGCCGCTCCTTGGTCACCTCCCCGATCACGCGGATGGCCAGCCCGGGCCCGGGGAACGGCTGGCGCATCACCATGTCCTCCGGGAGCCCCAGCGCCCGGCCGACCTTGCGGACCTCGTCCTTGAAGAGGTACCGCAGTGGCTCCACCAGCTGGAACGTCATCCCCTTCGGCAGGCCGCCTACATTGTGGTGGGTCTTGATGGTGCGGGCCCCGAAGGTGTCCTGGGCGGTGCTCTCGATGACATCCGGATAGAGGGTGCCCTGGGCCAGAAACGGGACCTCTCCCAGCCGCTTGGTCTCCTCCTCGAAACAGGCGATGAACTCGCGCCCCACCACCCGGCGCTTCTCCTCGGGGTCGACCACCCCGCTCAGCGCGGCCAGGAAGCGAGCCTCCGCCTCGACTCTCACGATCCGCATCCGCATGTTGCGGGTGAGCACGTCGATGACCCGGTCGGCCTCGCCCCGCCGGAGCAGCCCGTTGTCCACGAACAGGCAGGTGAGCTGGTCACCGACCGCGCGGTGCACCAGGGTGGCCGCGACCGCGGAGTCGACCCCGCCGGAGAGGGCGCAGATGACCGCCTGATCACCGACTCGCCGGCGGATGTCCCGAACCGCGTGCTCGACGAAGGAGTGCTCCTCCCAGGTGCCCTGGCAGGAGCAGGTCTCGTACACGAAGTTGCGCAGGATCGCCGAGCCCTGCGGGGTGTGGGCCACCTCCGGGTGGAACTGGATCCCGAAGTTCCCCCCGGGGCCGGCCATGGCCGCAACCGGGCTGTTGGCGGAATGCGCGACCGCGCGGTAGCCGGGGGGAAGCTCTTCGATGACGTCCCCATGGCTCATCCAGACCGGCAGCGACTCCGGCAGGTCGGTGAAGATGCCCTCCTGGCTGTCCACTTGGACCAGGGCCGCCCCGTACTCCCTTTGCTGGGCGGGGCGGACCCTGCCCCCCTGGTCGTGGGCCAGCAGCTGCATCCCGTAGCAGATCCCCAGGATGGGGACCCCAAGGTCGTAGATGCCGGGGTCCGGGCGCAGGGCGTCCTGGTCGTAGACGCTGGCGGGCCCGCCGCTCAGGATCAGCCCTCTGGGCGCCTGCCGCCTGAGCTCGGTGGCCGGAGTGGTGCCCGGCCAGAGCTCGCAGTAGACCCCCTGTTCCCGCACCCGACGGGCGATCAGCTGGCTGTACTGGGAGCCGAAGTCCAGCACCAGAACCCGCTCGGTGGTCGGCCCCACCCCGCCGCCCACCGCCTCTCGACGCTCGGGGGCGGTGGTGACCATCTCGGCTGTCCCGGGCCTCAGCGGGCCATCCCGACCTGCTGGGCCTGCTGGAACAGCTTGCCCTCGGTCAGGATCGCCGGTGCGATCACCAGCTCGGTCTGCTGGAACTCCTCGATGGTCCTGGCGCCGCAGACCCCCATCGCGGTCTTGATCGCCCCCACCAGGTTCTGGGTGCCGTCGTCGACCCGCGCCGGACCGAGCAGGAGCTCCCGCAGCGTCGCCTTGGTCCCTACCTTGATCCTGGTCCCGCGGGGTAGGTTCGGGTCCGGAGTTGCCATGCCCCAGTGGTGACCCCGCCCGGGGGCCTCCTCGGCGGACGCGAAGACCGAACCGATCATCACCCCGTCGGCCCCCGACGCGAGCGCCTTGGTGACATCGCCACCCACCCGCATCCCCCCGTCGGTTATGACTGTGACCGGCTTGCCGCCGGTGCGACGGTGGTCGTTGCGGGCGGCGGCCACGTCAGCCGTCGCGGTCACCTGGGGAACCCCGATCCCGAGCACGCCCCTGGTGGTGCAGGCGGCACCCGGGCCGACCCCCACCAGGATCCCGTCGACCCCGGTCGCCATCAGCTCCAGCGCGGTGTAGTACTCGACGCAATTGCCGACCACGACGGGAAGCTGCGCCTGTCGCATCAGGTGGGCGAAGTCGAGCTGGCGGTAGGAGCGGGAGATGTGGCGTGCGGTCAGCACCGTCCCCTGGACGAAGTAGATGTCCGCTTTGGCTTCGGTCACGATCGGCAGCCGGCGCTCGGCGTCCGCGGGGGTGCTGGACACCCCGCAGACGGCGCCCTCACGCTTGATCTCCTCGATCCGAGAGGCGATCAGCTCATCCTTGACCGGCTCCAGATAGAGCCGCTGCAGCAGCTGGTTCACCTTCTCCCTGGGAGCTTCGGCGATCTCCTCGTAGACCGCCTGCGGGTCCTGGTACCGGCAGTTGATCCCGTCCAGGTTCAGGACCGCGACCCCTCCCAGGCGCGCCATCTCGATGGCGAAATGAGGATCCACCACCCCGTCCATCGCCGCCGCCAGAATCGGGAGGGGGATCTCGACGTCGCGGATCTTCATCCGGATGTCGATCTCGTCCGGGTTGATCGTCACCTTGCCGGGGACCAGCGCAACCTCGTCGAACCCGTAGGCCCGCCTGGCCCTCTTGCCCCTTCCCAGTTCAATGTCCAAGCAAGGCCACCTCCCAGTCCGCCCGTCTTGGGGTGTGCCGGCATGAAGATCACCGCGCTGCCCCTGCCCGAGAAAGGATAGCAGGAACCCGGGCCGCACCCCCCCGACAACCCCTTATCTAGTGGGTACGAGCCGTCCAGCACCCCGTATCTGGTGGCCGCTCCGGCGCTCGGTCAGGAGGCGGTGGGCTGGGTCGCGGTCAGGGTGGCCCGGATCACGATCCGCTCGGTGTCGACCCACAGCGGGGTGCAGGTGATCACGGTCAGGTAATGACCGGAGCTCATGGAGGCGAGCTGGGTCACCTGGTCAGGAGACTCCACCCAGGTGCGGGTCACGGTGTAGACGTACCGCTCGCAGTTGCGGGCGGTGACCACGATCTGGTCGCCCGGGCGGAGCTGGTTCAGAGGCTCGAAGTTGGGCTCGCGGTGAAGGGCGATCAGCACATTGCCGACACCACCGGGGGGTGGCGAGTCCGAGTAGTGGACCACCGACCGCTGGGTCAGCATCGCCCAGGTCCCGTTGCCGGCCACCCCCTCGATGCCAGGAAGGCTGGGAAAGCTGACCAGCGCGTACTCGGAGCTGGGCGACCCGCTGCCGCAGGCGGGGGCGGTCGCCGCCGACCCTGAGTTGAGGGGGCTCTCGGTCTGCCCGGGGATGACCTTGGTCAGAGCGCCGTTGGAGCCGAGCCATTTCTGCAGCAGCTCGTGGTCGTCGGAGCTGCGATGCAGCACCCCGAGCAGGGGCGGGACCAGGATCCCGATCCCCACCAGGACCAGGACGACGCCCAGACCGGTGAGCGCGGTCGCCAAGCGCCGCCGCCGCGTTCCCCCCGCGAGCCGCTTCGCCATCGCGCATCCTCCTTGACCGATTGTCATGTTAGACGACTGCTGCAAAGTCCGATCCCGTCACAGCGGGCGGGGAGCTCGTTACGCAGTCGTTGTCGATTCCGGACGAGCAGGCGAGCCGGCCCGGCACACAATCCCAGCGTGACGCAGACAATCGCCGCGAGCCCCACCCAGACCGGCGGGTGGGAGCCGCCACCTCCGACCCTGCCGGCCGGCTCCGCCAAGCTCCTGATCGTCGACGACGACCCCGCGATGCTGCAGCTGGTGCAGCTGATCGCCGCCGAGAACGGCTACTCCGTGGATGTCGCCGCCTCGGGGGCGCTGGGTCTGCGGCTGGCCATAGAGGAGGAGCCGGACCTGATCCTCCTGGATCTGGTGCTGCCGGACATGAGCGGCGTCGACGTCTGCCGCCGCCTGCGCGCGGCCGGGGTCACCTCAACGGTACTGATGATCTCCTGCCTGCACGACGCCGAGGACGTGGTCGTGGGGCTGGAGGTCGGCGCCGACGACTATCTGCGCAAGCCCTTCGAGGTGCGCGAACTGCTGGCGCGGATCAACGCGCGGCTGCGCCGGGCGCAATATGCGCAGCAGGATCAGACCCAGGACCGCCTCTCATTCCCAGGGCTGGTGATCGACCTGGCGCGGCATGAGGTGCGCCAGGAGGAGCGCACGATCTCCCTCACCCCCACCGAATTCGGCATTCTCAGCGCCCTCGCGCGCAATCCCGGTCGGGTGATCTCCCGACCCCAGTTGATCGCGGAGGTGTGGCGGCGCCGCCAACCCCATCAGGTGCACTCGTTGGACGCCCACCTGTATCGCCTGCGTCGCAAGATCCAACCCCGTGCCGACGGCCCCCACTACATCCATGTGGTGATCGGCGCCGGCTATCGCTTCGAATATCAGCCAGGTCGCGAGCAGATGCTGCCGCAGCATCCCCAGCTGCTCCGCTGAGACAGCTCCTCCGCGTCTGATCTACGGATAGATGCCGCGGGCGGCGGAGGCTCGGGCCACCCGCCCCACCGCGATCGCGTAGGCCGCCTCCCGCAGGGAGATGTGATGGTGCGCGGAGTACGCCCACACATGGTCGAATGCCCGCACCATCGCCCGCTCCAGCTGCGACGAGATCTCCTGCTCATCCCAGAAGAATGACTGCAGATCCTGGACCCACTCGAAATAGGAGACGGTCACCCCGCCACCGTTGGCGAGGATGTCCGGAACCACCACGATGCCATCCTCGCGCAGCACCGCCTCCGCCAACGGCGTGACCGGCCCGTTGGCGCCTTCGGCGACGATCCGCGCTTTGACCTGGGCGGCGTTGCCGGAGTTGATCACGCTCTCCACCGAGGCCGGCACCAGCACGGTCACCGGCAGGGCCAGCAGCTCCTCGCGCGTTATGGCCTCACCGGGAACCCCGGCCTCATGCAGATGCCCGCGCTCCGCCTTCACCTGCTCCAGCGCCGCCAGGTCCACCCCCTGGTCGTTGTGCCAGCCCCCGGTGTGATCCGACACCGCCACCACGCGACAGCCGGCCTCCGCCAAGATCCGCGCGCAGGTCGCCCCCACACTGCCGAATCCCTCGACCGCGACGGTGGCTCCCTCCAGGGTGAGCCCGGTGTTGCGCACGGTGTGCATCAGCACCGTCGCCAGTCCGCGTCCGGCGGCCTCGATCCGTCCCACCGAGCCCCCCGCGACGATCGGCTTGCCGGTGACAGCCGCGGTCACGGAATAACCGGCGTGCATTGAGAGTGTGTCCATCATCCAGGCCATCACCTGCGGCCCGGTGCCGATGTCGGGAGCGGGGATGTCGCGTTCCGGACCGAGCAGGATCGCGATCTCGGTGGTGAAGCGTCGGGTGAGGCGTTCCAGCTCACGCTGGCTCAGCTGCTCGGGCGCGACGCGCACCGCGCCGGCGGCGCCACCGAATGGCAGTGACATGACTGCGGTCTTCCAGCTCATCAGCATCGCCTGGGCTTTGGTGCCCTCGACGGTGGCGTGTGGCTCGTAGCGGATCCCACCCTTGGCGGGTCCCCGGGCCAGGCTGTGATGGACCCGGAATCCGGAATAAACTTCGACGCTCTGATCGTCCCGCATGACTGGGAATTGGACCTGGAAGACGCGTTTGACATCCCGCAGCACCGCGTGGATGTCATCGCTCAGATTCAGGAAGGCTGCGGCCTCGTCGACACGATGCTGACCGGTGGTGTAGAGATCCTCGACCGCGGCGGTGGCTGTACTCATGAGCGCAGTATAGGCACGCCCTCGCCGGTTGCGACAGGACCCCGCGTAGATGCCAAGCACTGGTCGTCAGCGCCACCGCCTGTGCTGCGGCAATGCATGCTCACGCGGCGACCAGAGATGACAAATGACGCGACTCCCTGCTTGTGTGCAACAATCGCAAGTATTGGATAGTGGATTCGCCGGTGCGAATTGGGGAGAGCAGCAGTTGCCCCCGTTCGCACGCGCGCTTCACCGCTCTTGACCATCGTGCGGCGACATGAACGCCGCCAAATCACAGAGGAGGCAAATCATGCCCCGCACCACCAGGAGAACCGCGGCTAGGCGCACCACGCGCACGCCCAGCCGCTCGACCGCTCGGCCGGCGGCGCGCCGGACGACCACCAGGAGCGCCGCCCCCAAGCGGACGACGGCGCGGCGCGCCCCCACCAGCAGGACTCCGCTCAGCCGCATGTCACCGGCGGCTTTGAACAAGAGCCTGGCGACCCAGCTGAAGGCTCTGGAGCGTCGGCTCGCGGACATCGAGCGCAAGCTTGACCGCGCCATCACCAGAAGCGAAGGCACGGTGCGCAGCACCACCCGCCGCACTCCGACGCGGCGTGCCGCGGCGCGCACGACCACCAGGCGGGCGGCGTCTCCGACTGCCGCGCCGCGTCGCCGTACCGCGGCGCGTGCGCAGAGCACTGCGGCACGGCGACCTGCCACCCGACGGACCGTGGGCGCGACCGCAACCCGTCGCGCCGTCACTGCGGCCCCCCGCAGGCCGCGGGTCGCGGCCACGCCGCGACGCAGCCCCGCCGCGGCCAAGCCCGCCGGTCGCCGCGCGGTCGCAGCCCGCACCACCAAGAGCGCACCTCGGCCCAGGGCGCAGCGGGTGACCGCGGCGTCGGTGCCCGCGACCAAGCCGGCTCCCAAGCGCCGGACCCGGGTCACCCTGGGCGGCGAGAGCGCGGCCAGCTGAGCGGTTCGCGGCCGCGCAGCGGCGCGCTGGCGCAAGGGGACGGGTCGTTCGGACCCGTCCCCTTCTCTATGGTTGGAGCAGCGCCGTCCGGAGCCGTGAGGCCGCGTCTTCCACCTGTCGCAGGCTCACGTCGAGGTGGGTCACAGCCCGCACCGTGTGCGGTCCGAACGCCACCATCAGCACCCCCGCTGCCTCCGCGCGGGCCAGCACATCCGCCGCCGGAGCCCGCGTCTCCAGCAGCACGATGTTGGTCGCGACCTGGGCGGGGTCCACGGTGAGGCCGGGGATCTCCGAGGCCAGCTCCGCAAAGCGCCGGGCTTTATGGTGATCCTCTCCGAGCCGCGGCAGCTGATGTTCCAGCGCCCACAGCCCCGCCGCCGCCAGCACCCCCGCCTGGCGCATCCCGCCGCCCAGCCGCTTGCGCCAGATGTGCGCCAGTGCCCTGGTCTCCTGAGACCCCACCCAGACGGATCCGACCGGACATCCGAGCCCCTTGGAGAGCGACAAGCTGACACTGTCGGCGCCCGCCGCCAGCTGCCGCAGCGGCACTCCCAGCGCCACCGCGGCGTTGCCCAGGCGGGCGCCGTCCAGGTGCACCCTCATCCCCAGCGCGTGCGCGGTGTCCGTCGCCTCCTGCAGGGCACCCAGAGTGGCGACGCTGCCGCCCCTGCGGTTGTGGGTCTGCTCCAGGCACACAAGGGTGGCGTCCGGCTCATGGGCGGGGTCCGCCAGCCGCTGCAGAGACCGCAGCTCGGCCGCGGTCGGGCAGCCGGCGTTGGCCGCGTCGAAGGTCCGCAGCTGGACGCCGGCGATGACCGCGCTGCCGGCCAGCTCGTAGTGCAGCACATGGGACTCTGAGTCCACCCAGACCTCCTGGCCGCGGTCGGCCTGGGAGGCGATGGCGATCAAGTTGGACATGGTCCCGCTGGGGCAGAACAGGCCACTCTGCTTGCCCATCAGCTCGGCGACTCGCTCCTCCAGCTTCCGGATGGAGGGATCCTCGCCGTAGACATCGTCGCCGACCTCGGCGGCCGCCATGGCGCGGCGCATCTCCGCGCTGGGTCGGGTGACAGTGTCGCTGCGCAGGTCGATCACGGTGTCCAACTCCAGCCCCATGCTAACCGCCCGGGTGCAGCGCTCAGCCGCCCGAGGTCAGCGCCAAGTCCACGAACTCGACGCGGTTGCGGCCGGCGCGCTTGGCCTGGTACAGGGCGCGGTCGGCCAGATCGAGGAGGTTGCGCGCCCCCCGGGTGCCGTCGGGGAAGCTGACCCCGCCGATGCTGACCGTGACCCCCACCCGCAATCCCTCGTCCAAGGTCACCTCCATCGCGGCCACGGCCTGGCGGACCTTCTCCGCCACCAGCTCCGCGTCCTCGCGCCCGGTGTTGGACATCACGATCACGAACTCCTCACCGCCGTAGCGCGCGGCCAGGTCGGACTTGCGGATGGTCTCGACGACCAGGCTGGCGACCGCGCGCAGCACCGCATCCCCGGCCAGATGGCCGTGGGTGTCGTTGATCGCCTTGAAGTGGTCGAGGTCCAGCATCAGCACCGAGAGGCTGGAGCCGGCGCGCTCGGCCACGTTCACCTGCTGGTCCAGATAGCTGATCAGGAAGCGGTAGTTGTAGAGGCCGGTCATCGCATCGGTGGTCGCCTCGTGGCGCGTCACCACCAGCTGCATGCTCTTGTCCACGGCACCCACCACCTGGACCGCCACCGCGTTGACCAGCGCGGTGTCCTCATCCAGGTACGGGCTGCGCTTGTTGGCGACCAGGAGCAGCCCCAGGCTGCGCCCATCCGCGGTGAGCGGTTCGGCCAGACAGTCGCGAATGCCCAGGCGCCGCTCCAGGGGCCCGCGTTCTTCGGGGCTGAGGAAAGCGCGGGCCACAAAGCGCGGCGCGCGCAGCAGCCGCCCGACGATGCCTGGGCTCTGCTCCAGCTCCTCCCACTCCAGGGCGGGGTTGCCCATTCCCCAGGTGATGATGAAGTGGGGATGGTTGGGGTCCTGGGAGCGGATCACGAGCATAGCCATCTCCACCTCGAGGACCGAGCTGAGGTTCATCAACACCTGGGTCAGAACCTGCTCCAGGGGTGCGTTGCCAGTGAGCGTTGAGGCGATCACGCTGCGACCCACCGCCAGCGCCAGTTGATGCCGCAGCCGCCGGCGCATGATCTCGAAGTTGGAGGCCAGCCGGGTGATCTCCTCGGCGCCGTCGATCACCACGGCGTCGGCGTAGACGTCCTGCCCCAGGCGCTGGACCGCCTCGTTCAGGCGCCGCAGCGGCCGGTTCAGGTACCTCTCCGCGAGCAGGAAGACCGCAACCATCCCCAGCAGCAGCACGCAGGCCACGGCCAGGGCGACCGGGATCCCGAGCTGAGCCGCGCTGGGTCCGACCCCAGCCGCGCCCTCGACCACCACCAGGGTCGCCAGGGGACGGCCGGTTGGGCCATCGATCGGCTGTCCGGCGACCATCAGGGCCGTGCCGGCGACATCGGCCGGGCCCGCCCCCCCGCGGCTGCTGAGCGCTGTGACAACCGCCTGGGGAAGCGGGGTCCCGGCCACCACCTTGAGGCGGCCCACTTGGCCCGCGAGGTCAGCCCGCCCGGTGCTGACCAAAAGCACCGAGGTGGAGCCGGCCTGGGTCGAGATGAGCCGCGAGGTGAACCGCAGCGTGGCATAGGTGATCGGGGTGACAGCCACCACATAGCCCAGGGGACGGCCGTGGAGCGCAACCGGAGCGACGGAAACCCCGGCCAGCGTGGAGCCGGCGGCCAGGAAGATGCCACCCCTGGAACAGGGCCGGGGGTGGGCGAGCGCCTGTACCGCGAGCGGCTGGAGCCGGGAAAGCTCGGCAGCAGGCCCGGCACTGGCCAGCACCGCCCGGGACGGGTTCATGAGGAAGAGCAGGTGCCCCGGGTTGGCGCTCACCACCGCCTGAGCCAGGGTTTCAAGAGCGCCGCGGCCGGCCTCAAAGTCAGCCTGGGTCCGCGGCAGCGGCGCCAGCTCGCAGACCAGGTTGGCGCTGACGGTGGTGGTCTCGAGGCGAACCACTCCCACCCCCAACCGCGAGGAACGGGCGGCCGCGTTCAGCTGCTGCTGGGAGCTGATGCCCTGGGTCTCGAACCAGGCGACGGCGGCAGCGGCGACCGCGGTCGCCAGGCCGACTCCGAGCAGGATCAAAGCGAACTGGAACGCGAACGAGGCGCGCCTTCGTCTACGCGAGGAACTGGGCGGTGATGCCAATGGGACTTCCGAGCGCCTCCGGTGGCCTGCCGGGTGCCCGTCCGGCCCGCCCCGGCCCCTTCGTCCGGTGGCAGTCGAGAACGGCGGTCGGCACCCGCCCTATGATGTCCCCACCGTATCCTGCCAGGGCGGGCTGCGGGGGATCCCGGAGGTAGCGATGGGATGACGCCCACCACACGGTCCGATGACAAGATCGCGAGTCGCTGTCTAACCACTCGGCAACCGGGAGGAGAGCACGGTGCCTGAGGTGATCCTGTCCTTCCTGGACGGCGAGACCGTCTACGGGGAGGTCGCCGCCCTCCAGCTCGACGAGCCGTTCCTGGAGGTGGAGATGCACAGCCTCGATGGCAACGCCCGCCACGCGCTGGTGCCCGCCGCCGCGGTCCGGCAGGTGGAGGCCCGCACCGCCCCAGCCTTGGAGGAGGGCCGCCGGCCGGAGGAGCTCCCGCGGGTCGCCCTGCACTTTCTCGACGGGCAGGTGCTGCGGGCCCAGGTGGTGAGCCCGGCCACCCTGCAGCGCTTCGGCGCAGTGTGGGACCTGGTGGAGGCGGGCCGCGAGGAGCGCCGCCTGATCGCGATCCCATATACGGCCCTCAAGGCGGCGTTCTACGTGCGCCACTGGGACACCCGCAGGCCCGGCGACCGTGGCGGCCCGGACCCCGACCTGGAGCGGAGCCGGCTGGCCGAGATCCAGGACCGGATCCGCCGCGGCCGGATGCCCCAGCCGAGCCGGTCCCGGCCGACCCTGATCGACAGGGTGGGCAGGAGCGAGGAGAAAGAAGATGCGAGTAGCAGCCCGGGCGGCCAGTCGCGCTGACCGGACCCGGCGGCCAAGGCGCGCCGATGCAGGCCCGGGCTACTTGTAGCGAAAGGTGATGCGGCCCCTGGTCAGGTCGTAGGGGCTGAGCTCCACCTTGACCTTGTCGCCGATGAGGGTGCGGATGTAATGCTTGCGCATCTTGCCGGAGATGTAGGCCAGCACCGTCTGCCCGGTCGAGAGCTCCACCCGGAAGACGGCATTGGGCAGCGGCTCCACCACCGTGCCCTCGAGCTCGATGGTCTCCTCCTTCTGCTCCTCAGGCGGCGTCACCCGAGCCACGTGGGGGCGCGCGGGGCCGCGACGGGGCCGGCGGCCCATGGAACGTCTCGCCAACTGGCTACCTCCAAACGCAACTCTCCGCGAACTCCTGGGTCAAGCCCAGGCCACTGATTGTAGCCGCTGCTCAAATTGGGTCCGGCTGCACCTTCATCACCACCCGGCCACCCCCCTGGTGCCTGGGCCCGATGGTGTGGCTCAGGGTCCCGTACCCGACCAGCTCCAGGTCCACGCGGTCGCCCGGTTCCAGGAACCTGCCCGCCTCCTGGCCACTTCCACCACCAACGGTGCCACTGGCGATGATCTCCGCCGCCGCCAGCGGCTCCGCGCCGGAGGCATAGGAGACCATCTCGGCAAAGCTCCAGCGGGACTCCGACATGCTCCCCCGCGCCACCTCCTGGCCGTTGACGTAGGCGGCCGCGGTGAGCTCGCTCGGGTCGGCAACCTCGTCCGCTGTCACCAGCCAGGGCCCGAGGCCGCTGGCAAAGTCCTTCGACTTGGCTGGTCCCAGGCGAGCCTGCATCTCCTCCGCCTGGATGTCCCGGGCGGAGAAGTCTGCGAAGACGGTGTACCCGGCGATGGCTCGCCCGGCCGCAGTGAGGTCCAGATCCTGTCCCGCAGGAAACGTCACACAGGCGAACTCCAGCTCATAATCGAGCCGGTCGGAGTAGGCGGGCCAAGGCACCACCGCCCCGGGGGCCAGCAGGGTCGCCGGGTTCCCCTTGTAATAGACGGGGCGGCGGTACCAGGCGGCGGGGATCGGTTCGTGGCGCCGCGCGGCCCCGGCCGCCACATGCCGCTCGAAGCAGTAGAAGTCGCGCAGCATCGGCGCCCGCAGCAGCG
>JAJYWT010000168.1 GCA_021791345.1 bacterium | reverse complement strand
GACGTGACCCGGGGGAGATCGTGCGGTCCATGCAGTTCATCGTCCACGGCGCCGACCCGGGTAGCTCCCGCGACGAGGTGATGGCGTTCATCCAGGCGGGGGTCCGCCACGTCGTTCTCGCTGGGGTTGGCGTGAGCCCCGCGTGGCTGGCGGCGGAGATCGCCGAGCCGATCGCCACCGCGCTCGGCTGACCCAGCGGTCAGGGCGCTCCAGCACCACCGCTCCGATTCGCAGATGCGCCCCAGACCGACGCTTGACACCTTGGACGGTGCATTTACCAACCTCATGCCCACCACGGGGGGGGGTGGTGCCCTGCTGGGCATGGCCCCGCGCCCACCCGGCCACCGAGTCCCGAGGTTTCAGAGCGCTGCCGAAAAATCGATGTCACGGGTACCGATCTAACCGGACCGTCACTGGTCCAGACGCTCTCCCTGCTGGGCCAGCTTCGGATACCAGGTTCAGGATGCGGGCTCCAAGAACGACGACACCGCCCCGGCGACCTCCTTACCGTGAATCATCACCAGCGTGACGTGCCCCCCGGGGAGCTCGATAAGCGAGCTCATGGGGATCGCCAGCAACTCCTTCGTGGCGCTCGGCGACACAATGTGGTCTCGCTTGGCCTGGATGATCAGCGTGCTCGCCGTCACCTTGGTGAGAAGGGTGCGTCCGTCGAATGCGACGGACGCACGTCGCTGGGCCTCGAACGCGTAGGTGGGTTGGGCGTCGAACTTACGCCACACGGGGATCCTCGAGATGATGTCCACCATGAGCCAGGCCCGAGAGAGACGCCGCGTGACCAGCGGCCCCGCAGAAGTTGCGGCCAGGATCAGGTGGTCGACAAGTTCGGGATGATCTGCCGCCAACTGGAGAGCGATCTTGCCTCCCATCGAATAGCCCATGACGTGAGTACGGGTGATCCCGAGCGCGCCCATCAAGCCGGCGACGTCGTCGGTCATCTGCCCGATGGAGTAGGGGCCCGCAGGCTTGTCGCTCTCACCCCCTCCTCGCGGGTCGATTACAACTACCCGATGGCGGTCTGCGAGCCGCGGGACCACAGTGGAGAAGAGCCCGGTGCCGGAGCCCAACCCCGGGATGAGCACGAGCGGATCCCCGCTTCCATGCTCCTCGTAGAACAGCTTGATGTCGCCGACTTGGGCGTGAGGCATGGCTACCTCTCGCTACGCAGTATCGCCTCGGCGCACCCGACCGGAGCGTCGTGTCCCACTCACGTCCAAAGTCTGCCGCACGAGCCACGCCGCGGCAAGGAATTAACCAGGGCTGCTGCGGCTACATGCACACCCCGGAATTGAGGTTTACGCCGAGAGGAAGTGGCTGGGGGATCTCAGTCCAAGTAGTCGACGAAGCGCTCGACGTGGTCGGCAAGGTTGGTGCCGTGCTGGCGGATCGCGCGCTCCAGCGCGTCGGCGTCGCGAGCCTCCAGCGCCTCCAGGATGCGCAGGTGCTCGACCGGCGACCGCTTCATGCGGTCGCCGTCACCCATGGTCCGGGCCCGGATGGCGCGCATGTGAATCTTGAGCGTCTCGACCAACTCAGAAAGCATCTCGGAGTGCGCCAAGTCGACGATGTGCTGATGGAAGTGCAGATTGAGAGCGGAGTACTCCTCCAGGCTCAGCTTCGAGGGGTGGCGGATCACCTCCTTGAACTGGGTGCGGACCTGGGCGATCTGCGCGTCGCTGGCCCGGCTGGCGGCCAGCCTTCCGGCCATCCCCTCGAGGGCGGCACTGGCCAGGACCACCTCCAGGATCTCGGACTTGCTCTTGCGCACCACGAAGACCCCGCGCCTGGGTACGGTGCGCACCAGCCCCTCGTGCTGCAGTCGGAGCAGGGCCTCCCGCACCGGGGTGCGGCTGATCCCCAGGTCGTGGGCCAGCCGACGCTCGTCGAGGCGCAGGTCCTCCTGCCCGTCGTAGATTCGCATCGCCATGATGGCGCGCTTCAGAGCCTCATAGGCGCGATCCGGGAGCGTGACGTCCGCCTCCAGGCGCTCCAGGTTGATCGAGCTACGGCGCCCGGTCGCTGACCCGTCGGAGCTCTCGGGTCCCGCCCCGGCCCCCTTCGCAAGCACTGGATTCATCGTACTACCGGACCCCGGGGCCAAGACCTCGGGCGGCGGCGAGTCCGCCCTTCGCGCGCGCCCCCGAGGGCTCGCCGAACCGGGGCTCATGCCGGAGCCACGGGGAGGTTCCCGGTGGCCCGGGCCCAGCGGTACTTGGCCCCCAGGACTTCGACCGGGATCTCCGTGCTGTAGGGGTACGCGGGGATGCCGTGCGAGAACAGCAGTTCCACGGCGGCCTCCACCTCGATATCCCCGGCCAGGGACACCACCACCGGCTTGTCGTTGCCCCGGAGCCGGGCCGACTCGACCGCGTCCACCAGCAGTTCGGCGAACACCAGGGGCGGGGTGACGATCGTGTGCCAGTAGCCGATCACCAGCGCGTGAACTCGCGGATCCCGAAGGCCCAGGTCGATGGTGGCGCGATAGGTGGACGGTGGCTCGCCGCCCGTGATGTCCACCGGGTTGCCGGCGGCACCGAAGGGAGGGATATGGGCGCGGAAGGAGCGGTCCAGGTCGTCCGGAACCTCCATCAGCTCCAACCCCGCGTCGACGCAGGCGTCCGACAGCAGGACTCCAGAGCCGCCGGCACCGGTGATGATGAGGACGTTCTCGCCCCGCGGGGTGGGCAGCATGGGCAGCGCCCTGGCGTACTCCAGGAGGTCCCGCAGGCCGGGGGCGCGCACCACTCCGTGGGCGGCGAAGAGGTCCTGATAGACCTTGTCGTCGCCGGCCAGGGCGGCAGTGTGCGAGCGGGCGGCCCTGGCCCCTGCCCGGGTGCGCCCCGCCTTCAGGACGATGACTGGCTTGGACGGCGAGACCCGGCGCGCCGCCTCGAGGAAGGCCCGGCCGTCCTTGAGGTCCTCCATGTGCATGGCGATGCAGGAGGTGGTGCGGTCCTCGGCGAAGAAGGTGAGCAGGTCGTCCTCGTCGACGTCGGCCTTGTTGCCGAGGCCGACGATCGCCGAGACGCCCAGCTTCGTGGAGCGGGCGAAGCCCAGGATGGCCATGCCGATGCCACCGGACTGGGAGGTCAGCGCCACCGGGCCACTCAGGTCGAAGGAGGTGCAGAAGGTGGCGCAGATCGAATCCGGGGTGTAGTAATAGCCGTAGATGTTGGGGCCCAGGAAGCGGATGCCATGGCGCAGCGCCACCTCCTGGAGCTGGCGCTGCAGGTCGGGCCGCCCCACCTCCGAGAAGCCCGAGGGGATGAGCACCGCCGCGCGGATCCCGCGGCGGCCGATCTGCTCCATACCCTCGATCACGGCCGCCGCGGGGATGGTGAAGATGGCCAGGTCGACCTCCTCGGCGACGTCCTCCACCCGGGCGTAGCAGGGAAGCCCGAGGATCTCCTGGGCCCTGGGGTTCACCGGGTAGATCCGCCCGCGGTAGCCGCCCTCTATCAGGTTCCGCAGCACAGAGTTCCCGATCTTGCCGGGCTCCGCCGAGGCCCCGATGATCGCGACCGACCGGGGCCGCAACAGCCGGGTCATCTCCTGGAGGATCTGGTCGCGGGAGGGGCGGGGCTGCGGCGCCGGTGGGGGCTCGGAGAGGAGGATCCGGGCGTCCGCCACCAATGCTCCTCGCTCGCCGACCACCACCGGGTTCAGGTCGACCTCGGAGATCTCCGGGTTCTCTGAGATGAGCCGGGAGACCGCGAGGAGGAGGTCCGCCAGCGCCTCCAGGTCCACTCCGGGCTGGCCCCTCACCCCGCGCAGGATCGGCGCCCCCGCGATCCGGTCCAGCATCCGGCGCGCCTCCTCTCGAGTGACGGGAGCGAGGGAGAACGTGACGTCCCGTGCCACCTCCACCGCCGTTCCCCCCATCCCGAAGGCGAGTAGCGGTCCGAAGGTGGGGTCGAGGGTGGCGCCGACGATCACCTCGTGGCCCGGAGGGGCCATAGCCTGCACCAGAAGCCCGTCGATCCGCGCCTCGGGAACGCGACGGCTCACGGTCTGGAGCAGACGCCCGCCCTCGAACACGACCTCGGCCTCTGATGCCAGCCCGAGGGCCACCGCCCCCGCCTCGGTCTTGTGGACGACGTCCGGCGAGACGACCTTCAGCGCCACGGGAAACCCGATCTCGGCGGCCAGCCGGCCGGCCTCCGTCGGATCCAGCCCGATCGCCTCCCGGGGGAGCGGGATGCCGTAGGCCGAGCAGACTCCGGAGAGCTCGCTGCCGAGCAGCTGCGCCTCCCCCCGGTCCAGGGCGCGGCGCAGCCCGGCGGCGGTCAGATCACCCCCTCCCGGCGGACTCGAGCCACCTCCTCCTCCCCAAATCCCAGGACCTCGCGTAGCACCACCTCGGAGTGCTCGCCCAAAAGTGGCGAGCGCCCGACCTCGACCGGCGAGTCCGAGAGGCGCAGCGGGCAACCCACGTTGAGGTAGGTGCCCCGCTGGGGATGCTCCACCTCGACGATCATGCCGTTGCCCCGCAGCGATCCGTCGGCCACCAGGTCGCTGGTGTCGAACACCGGTCCGCAGGGAACGTCGATGGCGCTGAAGGCGTCGAAGACCTCCCACTTGGTGTGGCGGATGGTCCATTCCTCGATCACTGAAAAGACCTCGTCCAGATGGGAGAGCCGGCCCTCCGGGGTGTCCCAGGCGGGGTTGCCCAGCAGGTCATCGCGGTCGATCCGCCTCAGGAGGCGCTCCCAGATGTGCGGCTGGATGATCACGTATATGAAGTCGTCGGGCCCCCCGGGACGACAGCGCAGCGCCCAGCCGGGCTGGCCACCACCCGAGGCGTTGCCCGACCGGGGCACGCTCTTGCCGAACTGCGAGTTCGGATACTCGGCGAGGGGACCGTGCTGGAGGCGCTGGTGGTCGCGGATCTTGACCCGGCAGAGGTTCAGCACCGCGTGCTGCATCGCCACCTGGACCCTCTGCCCCCGTCCGGTCTGGTGCCGCTGTAGCAGGGCCGCCAAGATGGCCGCCAGCAGATGCACGGCGGAGCCGGAGTCGCCTATCTGCGCCCCTGTGGAGGTCGGGGGGCCGTCCTGGAAGCCGGTGGTGCTCATGGCTCCGCCCATGGCCTGGGCTATGGTCTCGTAGGCCTTGGCGTTCTCATAGTCGCCGGGACCAAAGCCCTTGATTGAGGCGTAGATCAGCCGTGGCGCCTCCGCGTGAACCCGCTCCCAGGTGATCCCCTGGCGGTCGAGGGTCCCGGGGCCGAAGTTCTCCACCAGGACATCGGACCGGCGCAGGAGGTCCCAGAGGAGCTCCTGGCCCAGCGGGTGCTTGATGTCCAGGGTGAGGCTGCGCTTGTTCGAGTTGAGCATCGTGAAGTAGAGGCTGTCCACGTCGGGGAGGTCGCGGAGCTGGGTGCGGGTGACGTCACCCCTCCCCGGCGGCTCGATCTTGATCACATCGGCGCCCAGCCAGGCCAGCATCTGGGTGCAGACCGGTCCGGCCTGGACGTGGGTCATGTCCACCACCCGGATCCCTTCCAGCGCCTTGCTCATCGCAACTCCCCTTGCCAGGCCGGCATCCTCCTGGGACCCCGGCTCACTTGTACATGGTCTGGTTCACGGTCCCGGAGGCGAACTCCTCGGGATCCACCCAGACATTGATGAGGGCGGGCAGGCCCGACTCGCGCGCCCGCTCCAGGGCCGGTCGTATGTCCGCGGGCAGGCGGACCTCTTCGCCGTACCCGCCGAGGGCTTGGGCGAACCGGTCGTAGGCCAGGTCCCCGAGCTGGTTGGCCACCTCCCCGCGCTCCCGGCCGTACTTGGAGATCTGGCCGAACCGTATCTGGTTCATATGGGAGTTGTTGCCCACCACGCCGACGAAGGGGAGTTGGTAGCGCACCATGGTCTCGAAGTCGAAGCCGGTGAGGCTCAGAGCTCCGTCGCCGAAGTAACAGAGGACCTCCTGGTCGGGCCGGGCCAACTTGGCGGCCATGGCAAAGCCGATGCCCACGCCGAGGGTTCCGAGCGGCCCCGGGTCCATCCAGTGCCCGGGCAGATGGGGCTGCACCACCTGGCCCGCGGTGGTGACCACGTCGCCCCCGTCCCCGATGTAGATCGTGTCGTCGGTGAGGAAGGAATTGATCTCGCTAGCAAGGCGCATGGGGTGGATGGGGCAGGCCTCAGAGTGCAGCTGGGGAGCGCGCAGTGCGTGGAGGCGCTCCTCTTCGGAGCGCAGCTCCCGGAGCCACGCGCGGCGATCTCCGGCGGCCTCCCCGGCGGAGCTGGAGGCGGCCTGCGCCGCCGCCGCCAGGATCACTGAGCAGTCCCCGACCAGCCCCAGGGAGAGGTCGCGGTTCCGGCCCACGGTGCGGTAGTCGAGGTCTATCTGGACCACCGCGGCCTGCTGGCCGAGCCGCTTGCCATACCCGAGTCGGAAGTCGAAGGGGGTGCCGACCACCACTATCAGGTCCGCGCGGGAGAACGCGTAGCGTCGGGTGAGCTGGAAGTGATGGGGGTCGCCCGGAGGCAGTGTCCCCCGGCCCGCCCCGTTCAAAAAGGCGGGGACATCGAGCTTCCGGCAGAGGTCGGCAGCGGCCTCCCCGGCCCGGCAGGTCCAGACTTGCTGGCCCAGCAGGATGCACGGCCGGCTGGAGTTGGCGAGCAGCTCCGCCAACCTCTCCACGTCCTTGGGGTCGCCGAGGCTGCGGGTCGAGGCGCGGTAACGGCCGGGCTCGGGGATGACCGCCTGCTCCAAGGGGATGCGACGATCCAGCACGTCCCGGGGGATCTCCAGGTAGGACGGCCCGGGGGCGCCGAGGTAAGCCTCCCGGAAGGCCATGGAGACCATGTCGGCCACGCGGGAGGTGGTGGGCACCGAGGCCGCGAACTTGGTGATCGGGCGCAGCAGATCCACATGGGGGAGGTCCTGCAGGGATCCCATGCGATGCTGGTCCGTCGCTCCCTGCCCGCCGATCAGCAGCATCGGGCTCTCCGCCCGGAAGGCGTTGGCCACCCCGGTTATGGCGTCGGTGGTGCCCGGTCCCGCGGTGACCACCGCGCATCCCGCCGTCCCCGTCACCCGCGAGTACCCATCGGCCGCATGCGCCGCCACCTGCTCGTGGCGGACGTCGACGATCCGGATCCCCTCGTCCAGGCAGCCGTCATAGATGTCGATGATGTGACCGCCGCAGAGGGTGAAGATGACGTCCACCCCCTCAGCGCGCAGGGCGCGCGCCACCAGGTGCCCCCCGGAGACGGTGCCCGCCCCGGAGTCCGCGCTGAGCTCGCCCGACTCGGACATCACCTGGCCTCCCCAGCCGCTGACACCGCCCGCGCTCTGCGGCCGCCGGGCTGGCGTGTGGCGTGACATATACCAAACCGATCGGCCAAACTCTACCACCCGCAGGCCGGGCCGTCAGCGCCTCCGCGACCCCCTCGGCACGGCTCGACGGCGGGTCCCGGTTGCCCCTTTACACCCACGTGGTGGATGGTATACAGTCGGCCTGCCATTGGCGCTGGAGATCGACACCGGCCCGATGGGGTGGCCATGCACCCCGCGGGAACGGGCGGCGGACGCACGGGAGGAAGGGCTTATGGCCGGCCAGGTGTACCACTCCGCAGCCGGCGGGATGCCGCCGCAACGGCCGCGGGTCCGGGCGGGTCCCGGAGCCGTCAGGTCTGCAATTAATCGGGCCCGACGCCTGGTCCCGGTCGACTACAGCAGCGAATAGTGGAGGTCACGAGGAGATCATGGGAATCAAGTTGAGGCCCCCGCGGGGTCTGCGGACGGGAGCAGCCGTCGGAGGTGCCGCCTTGCTCCTCGCCGCCTGCTCGTCGGCCCCGGCCAACAATCACCACACCCCGAAGGCACCCAAGATCCAGAACGGCGGCACCCTGATCGTCGGGATCCCCAACGCCCCCACCGCCCTGGATCCCTCGACCGAGGGGTCCCTGGTGGGACGGATCATCTTCGCCAACATGTGCCTCAGCCTGTATGGGATCAACTCCCAGATGGCGGTGGTCCCCTCGCTGGCCTCGGCGCTGCCTACCGTGTCGGATGGCGGGCTCCTGTACACCATCCACCTGCGCAAGGGCGTCAAGTTCAACGACGGCACGCCCCTCACCGCGCAGGCGGTGCAGACCTCGTTGGAGCGCGATAAGACGCTCCCCACCTCAGCCCGGGCCGCCAACCTCAAGCTGGTATCGAGCGTCACCGTGGTCAACAGCCTGACCGTCCAGCTCCATCTCTCGGCACCCGACGCTCCGCTGACCAGCATCCTGGCGGCGCGGTCGGGGATCGTAATGTCGCCGACGGCGCTGGCCCGCGAGGGCGCCAACTTCTTCGAGGACCCGGTCTGCGTGGGCCCGTTCGCCTTCAAGTCGCGGCCTTCCCTGAACGAGGTGATCCTCACCCGCTCCCACTACTTTTTCGGGGGCACCCCGCACATCCAGACCCTCATCTTTGAGGCCATCACCGACCCCGCCACCTGCTACTCCGACCTCCTCTCGGGGGCGATCAATGTCGCCGGCCCCGGCTGCCTGGCCGCCAACGACTACAAGCTGCTGACCACCAACAGCTCCTACGTCACCTCCCAGCTGACATCCAACGGCTACGAGGGGATAACCATCAACATCACCAATGGCAACGGCTGGCTCAAGCCCGCCGCGGTCGCCAACAACCCGCTGGCGACCCATCCACTGCTGAGGGAGGCGCTGGCGCTCACCCTGGACCGGCAGACGATCAACTCCGTCGCCTACCAGAACAGCAACGTGGTCGGATGTGGTCCCATCAGTCCGGCCAGCGTCTTCTACACCAAGCTGAGCTGCCCGGCCACCAACATCACCGAGGCCAAGAAGCTGGTCCAGGAGTCGGGGGTGCCAACTCCCATCAACCTCACCCTGATGGTGCCCACGGGAACCGTCAACGTCCAGCAGGGGGAGATCGAGGCCACCGAGGCCAAGGCCGCCGGCTTCAACATCACGGTGCAGCCCACCGAGTTCACCTCGGCGCTGGCCAACGCCCAGGCGGGCAACTACCAGCTCTTCGACATCGGCTGGTCGGGCCGGGTGGACCCGGACCAGAACACCACGCCCTTCTACACCCAGGGGAGCGCCTTCGACTACTCGGGGCAGGCTCCACAGTCAGTACTCGGCCCCCTGGCCCAGGCCAAGGCGACGACCAACGTCGCCACCCGTAAGGCCCTCTACTACCAGGCCGAGAAGGCGATGCTGCAGTACAACGGGATCATCTACCTTTTCCACCTCACCAACCAGATCGCCTACCCGAAGTCGGTGGTCGGGGTCTCGTTCACTCCGGATGGGCTCCTCCACCTCGGTTCCGCGGGCCTGACCGCGTCGTGAGCCCGGGCGGGGTCCCCAGTGGTCGCAGCGCGAGGGCGTCCCTCACCGGGCCAACGGTCCGGTGAGGGGGTACCTCCTCCGGCGACTGGGGATCTCGCTGCTCACCCTGGTCATCGCCTCCATGGTGGTGTTCCTGGGAGTGAGGGCGGTGCCGGGCAGCCCGGCCACCGCCCTCACCGGAAACACCAACTTCAGCGCGGCAGCGCTGGCCGCCATCAACCGCGAGTACGGGCTGGACAACCCCCTCCCCGTCCAGTACGTGGACTGGGTCGGGCAGGTGGTAACCGGCCACCTGGGCGCCTCTCCGGTCACCGGGATGCCGGTGACCACCGAGATCGGGAACGCCTTTCCGATCACCTTCGAACTGACCGTGCTCTCCATGCTCATAGCCCTGCTTCTCGGCATCCCCACGGGGATCCTGGCAGCGATCAGAAGAGGTAGGACGGCCGACTACGCCAGCAACGCTCTCGCCCTCTTCGGGCTGTCGATCCCCAGCTTCTGGTTCGCGATCATGCTGATCCTTCTGCTCTCGGTGCACTTCACCCTGCTGCCCGCCACGGGCTTCGTCTCCTTCAGCGCCAGCCCGGGCCAGAACCTCACCCACATGCTGATGCCGGCCTTCGTGTTGGGCACCGGGGTAGCCGCAGTGCTGATGCGCCAGACGCGCTCCGGACTGCTGGAGACCATGCGGGCCGACTACGTGCGCACCGCGCGGGCCAAGGGGCTGTCGGAGTGGGTGGTGGTGCTCAAGCACGCCCTGCGCAACAGCCTGGTCACGGTGGCTACGGTGATTGGCCTGCAGTTCGGGATATTGCTCTCGGGGGTCGCTGTCACGGAGGAGGTGTTCGGCCTGCCGGGGATAGGCCAGCTGACCATCAACGCGGTGTTCCAGCGGGACTACCCCACCATCCAGGCGGTGGCCCTCCTGACCGCCGCGCTGGTGATACTCATCAACCTCCTCATGGACTTCGTCTACATGATCCTGAGCCCCAAGGTGCGACTGGCGGGGGAGCCGGGATGAGTGTCGCCACCGCGCCCGGTGCCGGATCCGCGACGGCCGTCACGGCGCCGTCCCGACAGGGGTGGTGGCGCCGCTTCCGGCGGCGCCCGCCCGCGGTACTGGGTCTGGCGGGGGTGGTGATTGTGGTCGCGGTGGCTGTGTTCGCCCCACTGCTGGCGCCGGAGTCCCCCGTGGCCAGCCAGTTCACCCACGTCCTGGCGCCTCCGGGGGTGGCTGGGCACCTCCTGGGCACCGACCAGCTGGGCCGGGACGAGCTCTCGCGCCTCATATATGGGTCCCAGTCGACGCTGGAGGTTGGCGTGCTGGCGACCCTGCTGGCCATGGTCCTGGCGGTCCCGATCGGGATCGCCTCGGGGTACTACCGGGGGGCCGCGGACATGGTGGCCATGCGCATCGCCGACGTGGTCTTGGCCTTCCCGTTCCTGCTCATAGCGGTGGGCCTGGCCGCCATCTTCAAGCCCTCGCTGCAGAACGTGATCATCGCCCTGGGGCTGGCTCAGCTCCCCGGCTCGATCAGGATCGCCAGGGCCGAGGCGATGGCCCTTAGGGAGCAGGACTTCGTGCAGGCGGCGATCGTCACCGGGGTGCGGGATCGAGTGATCCTCTTCCGCCACCTCTTCCCCAACATGCTGAGTCCGCTTTTGGTCCAGGCCTCGGTGTCGATCCCGGCCGCGATCCTGGGGTCGGCCCTTCTGTCTTTCCTCGGGCTCGGCGTGCAGCCGCCAACCCCCTCCTGGGGCAACATGCTGGCCACCGCCCAGACGTATCTCTACAACGACCCTTGGATCGCCATCCTCCCGGGCGTCGCCATCTTCCTCACCACCCTGGCGTTCAACCTCCTCGGCGACGGGCTCCGGGATCTGTTCGATCCCTCGATGCGATAGGTGGCCGCCCTGCTCGCCGTCCGCAACCTCACGGTGCGTCTCTTCGACCGCGGGGGTGTGGTGCTGGCAGTCCGGGACCTCAGCCTGTCGGTAGGCGCCGGCGAGGTGGTGGCGTTGGTTGGGGAGTCTGGTTGCGGGAAGTCGGTCACCGCCCTGGCGCTACTTCGACTGCTTCCCGACGACGCCCAGGTCGAGGGATCGGTGGTGTTCGCAGGCCGGGATCTCACCCGCCTCTCCATCAGGGAGCTCCGATCGGTGCGGGGCGGCGACATCGCCATGGTGTTCCAGGAGCCGATGACCTCCCTCAATCCCTCGTTCTCCATCGGCAACCAGATCATCGAGGTGCTCCGCCTGCATCGGGGGCTGCGCGGGCGTGAGGCCCGCCAGCGGGCGGCCGAGCTCCTCAGCCTGGTCCGCATCGGGGCCCCGGAGCAGCGCCTCCGCGCCTTCCCGCACCAACTCTCCGGAGGCATGCGGCAGCGGGCGATGATCGCCATGGCGCTGGCCTGCGACCCCCAGCTGCTGGTCCTGGACGAGCCCACCACGGCGTTGGATGTGACCACCCAGGCTCAGATCCTGGACATCGTCCGCGACCTGCAGAAGCGGCTGGGGATGTCGATCCTCCTCATCACCCACGACCTGGGAGTGGTGGCCGACCTGGCCGATCGAGTGGTGGTGATGTATGCCGGGGCAAAGGTAGAGGACGCCGAGGTCCATCGGCTGTACGCCGCCCCCCGCCACCCGTACACAGCGGGTCTGCTCAGAGCCCTCCCGCACGGCGGCCGCCGGACCGAGGGGGGCGCCGAGCGCCTCGCCGAGATCCCGGGACTGGTCCCGGTGCTGCGGGCCCCCCTCGATGCCTGCGCCTTCGCTCCGCGATGCCCACGGAGCCTCGAGCAGTGCCACAAGGCCGCCCCGATGCTCGAGGAGATGGGCCCCGACCACCGAGTCGCCTGCTTCAATCCCGAGCCACTCCCGGGGACGTCGTCGTGAGTTCTCACGTGCTGGAGGTGGAGCGACTCCGCATGGAGTTCCGGGCGCCGCGCAGCTCCGGGGGACACCGGGTGCAGGCGGTGCGCGACGTCAGCCTGGAGATCGGCCCCGGGGAGATCTTGGGGCTGGTCGGGGAGACAGGCTCCGGCAAGACCACGGTCGGCAAGTGCGTGGTCCGGTTGCTCACCCCGACAGCGGGAAGGATCACCTTCGACGGCAGGGACATAACCACCATTCCGGCTCGGGCGCTGCGGCCGATCCGCAGTCAGGTGCAGATGGTGTTCCAGGATCCGTACTCGTCGCTAGACCCGCGCATGACCGTCGCCCAGATCGTGGCCGAGCCGTTGCGCGCCCACAGCCACCCCACCCGGGAGGAGGTCAGGGCGATGGTCTCTCGGACCGTGGAGCGGGTTGGTCTCTCGGCAGGAGTCCTGGACCGCTTCCCTCACGAACTCTCGGGGGGTCAGCGCCAGCGGGTGGGCCTGGCCCGGGCCCTGGTCCTCGAGCCGAGGCTGCTCATCGCCGACGAACCGGTTTCGGCCCTCGACGTCTCGGTGAGGGCGGGGATCCTCAACCTGCTCGCCGACCTGCAGAGATCAATGGGTTTCTCGTGCCTCTTCATCACCCACGACCTGTCGGTTGCCGAGTTCCTCTGCGATCGAGTGGCAGTGATGTACCTGGGGGAAATAGTCGAGGTGGCCTCTCGGGACCAGCTCTTTGACGACGCCCGCCACCCCTACACCCGCTCGCTGCTCGCGGCGGCTCCCCTGGCCGATCCCGTCCGGCAGCGCTCCCGCCCCCGCTCGGTGCTGCCCGGTGAACCGCCCAGCACCACCGACCCGCCCTCGGGCTGCAGCCTCCACCCCAGATGCCCTCTGGCCGACGACCGCTGCCGGAGGGAGTCCCCGGGGGAAACTTGGATCACCCGGCAAGGCCACATGGCCCGCTGCCATCGCGTCGAGGAGCAACTTGCACTGGAGGTGTCCCATCCATGAACTCACCAACCCGTCCCCAGCTGGTCGGGAGCTTCGGCATGGTGGCCGCCTCCGATTGGCTGGC
>JAJYWT010000234.1 GCA_021791345.1 bacterium | reverse complement strand
CCGACGCGGTCACCTCAAACGAATCAGACGAGTAGCCGCCGGTGGTGCCCGGGGTGAAAGAGTCCGGGGCCGGTGAGAAGGTCCAGGTGGTAGCCGAGAGCGGGCAGGTGATAAGGCTGCCGGCGAATGACTGATCGCCGATGGAGATGGCGGGATAACTGGAGCAGGCGGTCCCGGTGCAGGAGCCGGTTGGCGGCAGCAGGGCCGTGGAGTACGAGCCCGGAGTGTTGAAAGGCCCGCTGCGGGCGATGTACATGACGCTTGCCCGGGCGGCCTCGCTGACCTCGATCCCTATAAAGTAGGCGCGTGCTAGGTCGGAGCCCCCAACCACCAGCAACAGGAGTAGTGGGAACGCCAGCGCGAACTCCACCAGGCTCTGGCCGCGACGCGACGAACGCCGGCGGCAAGCCTGTCTAGCTGTACAGCTGGACCACACTTGAGATCTCGCCCATGCTGACGGTTCCGGACTTCGAGAAGCTCACGACCTTCCCCGTGCAGGTGTCCCCGTTGCCAAGGCAGGCCTGGTCGGCGGTCAGTGTTACCAGCTCCCAGGCGCAGGCGGTGTCCTTGCCGGTGGTCTTGGTAGGAGCCTGAGCCGTGCTGCAATAGGGGGGATCGAATGAGCCCTCGGTTGTGCCCGGAGCGCTCGGCGTGGGGGTGGGGCTGGGTGTCGGTGGCTCGCTGCAGACCTTGTTGTGGGCTATGCAGTCAACCAGTGGCACCGTGATGGTCTCACCCTTGGTGATCGGGACGAAGTTGCACCCGCCGCCACTCTTCATCGTGATCCAGCCCGGGACCTGCACCGGGTTCGGGCTGGGGTCGTGCAGACACCCCTTGAATTGGAAGTTCCCGATGTCAGCGCAGCCGAAGGGCTTGTTCCAAGATGGGCTGTGGTATGTGATGTCGTCACCTGCCACCAGCGGTTGGTCGCCGTTGAGGCAGTCAAGGTAGTAGACGGCGAAGTCCGGCCCGGTGAGCCCATTGGTGGGTTTGAGGATCGCGGTGGCGGTGGTCGCCTCGGTGGCATGGTCGATGCCGAGGACTGGAAGCAAGGATGTGCCTTGGGTGCCGCTCACGTCGACCTCGACCCCGTAGGCGGCCTGGCAGCCGGCGGAGGTGCAGGCGTCGTCGACGGGTTCCCCGACAGTCGCCGGGTCCACACACTGCGGGGTGGCACCTACTGGATACTGACCGGATTGGTACAGGTAGCAGATCGGAGTCGGTGGGCTGGCGTTGTTCACGAAGTAGGCGACGGCGGCGTCGGCCGAGCTGGCTCCGGCACTGGTGTCCTGTAGGACCGTCGGCACCTCGGCCTGGATCTCCCCATAGGTGAACGGAACTGATGACGGTGGGCTGGTGGGGCAGATGGCGGTGTTGTGGTAGCAGTCGAAGTCCCAGGAAAGCATCCTGGTGGCGGACAGGCTGGCGGTGTCGGCCGCGCTCTGGAGGCCAGTCCTGCTGAAGTACGCGAGCCCTCCGTCGAGGGCCAAGCCCACCAGGGCGATGAGGGCAACGGCCGCCAGCGCAAAAATCACCATGACTTGGCCCCGCTCGGTGGACTTGTGTCGTCGGGGCCGTCCACGGAGTGGCTGCCCTTGGCTGAAGTCGCGAATGCCCATACTTCACCAGTGCGGATGGCTGGAGAGCCACAGGAGCCTGCTTCCACCTAGGCTCCCGTCGAAGCTCCCAATATGGGCCAGGTTCACGATGTGGTCAAGCGATATGACAATCTCGTTACAGGACTTAGGGCACGCGCTTACGATTTTGAGATCGAGGTGGCGGTCCCGCGCGATCGGGTAGTGCGACCGTGTACAACCCACCCGTTCAGCGGAGCACCGTGGGCGGCGCGACATCCCGTCCGGACTTTGGGGGATGGGGGGCGCCACTTCCCGCCGGGCGCCGCGGCGGTCGCCCGACCGGACCAGGGGTTGGCTCGCTCCGAAGTTTGCACCGCATGGCGCCAGAGGTCGTACCCCTCCTATATAATGGCGAGCACGGTTGGAACATTGAGATCAGCCGGCACCCGAGACCGCAGGGGCTTTCCAGCTCAAACCCCCACCCTGCGCAGGTGAGTCAAGCAGAGCCTCCTCAATGGTGGCTCGGCCCAGCCCTCCTGTCTTGAGGCCGGCGCTCCAGGAGGCTTTGCGGAATGATCGCCGACAAGCATGGCGCGGCTCGGATCCCCGAGGCCAAGCAGGAGAACGTGGCCGAGCTGGCGGAGAAGCTGGGCCGGATGAAGTCCGCGGTCCTCACCGACTATCGGGGCCTCACGGTCGCCCAGCTGGAGAGCCTGAGGCAGGCGCTGCGCCAGGAGGGGATCGACTACGTGGTCGTGAAGAACACCCTGGCCCGCCGTGCCAGCGACCAGGCCGGGCTTAGCGAGCTCAACCCCCACCTGGTGGGGCCGACCGCGATCGCCATCAGCTACCAGGACCTCAGCGCTCCGGCGCGGATCCTGATGGAGTACGCCCGGACCAACCGCCGGCAGGAGATGGTCCGGGGCGGGATCGCGGAGGGTAACGTGCTCTCCCCAGCCGAGGTCCGTCAGCTGGCGGAGCTGCCCAGCCGGGACATCCTCATGTCTCAGCTGCTGGCGGTGCTGGAGGCTCCCATGTCCCAGCTGGTCGGGCTGCTGGAGGCCCCGGTTCGGGACCTGGTCGGCCTCCTGGACGCCAAGCAGGCGGCTGCCTGAGACCCGCTCGGTTTTCCATCGAATTTGCAACAACCACGTAAGTGGCCTAGGAGGGTGCTATGAGCAAGGTGACAGTAGAGGACTTCGTCGAGGCGCTGGCGGATTGGACCGTCCTCGACCTGGTCAACGCCAAGAAGGCGATCGAGGACAAGTACGGGATCACCGCGGCCGCCCCGGTCGCGGTCGCGGCCGCACCGGCTGCCGCTGCCACCGCCGAGGCTGAGGAGCAGACCGAGTTCTCGGTCATCCTGACCGCGGCCGGCGACCAGAAGATCGCCGCCATCAAGGCGGTCCGGGAGATCACCGGGCTGGGCCTCAAGGAGGCCAAGGACCTGGTGGACGGCGCTCCCAAGCCGGTCAAGGAGGGGGTTTCCCGCGAGGAGGCCGAGTCCGTGGCCAAGAAGATCCAGGAGGCAGGCGCGACCGCCGAGATCAAGTAAGACGCCCCGAAAGCCGGTCCGGGGATCGATTGGCTGGGGTGTCCCAGCAGGTGCGGCTCGCAGGTGTGGTAGCATTGAGCTTCCCTCACCCGTGAAGTTCACCCTACGTTTCCGTTTGCCTGGAGAACTGTAGCTTATGCCGCCAATTCGTGCTGCCATGCCCTCCGCGCCCGCCCGCCACAGCTACGGGAAGATCCCCGAGATGCTGCAGGTAGGCAACCTGATCGAAACCCAGCTGAACTCGTTCAGGTGGTTTGTGGAGTCGGGGCTGCGCGAGCTCTTCGACGAGATCAACCCCATCACCGACTACACCGGCAAGAACTACGAGCTCCGGTTTCTGGACTACAGCTTCGGGGAGCCCAAGTTCGACCAGGAGGAATGCCGCAACCGCGACATGACCTTCTCGGCGCCGCTGCGGATCATGACCCGGCTGCACATCAAGACCGGGGAGGCGGCGGGCGAGATCAAGGAGTCGGAGGTCTATCTCGGCGACTTCCCGATGATGACGGGGGAGGGGACCTTCCTGGTCAACGGGACCGAGAGGGTGGTGGTGAGCCAGCTGGTGCGGTCGCCGGGGGTGTACTTCACCGCCGGCGCGGAGCACCCGGTGACGGGCCGGCCGCTCTACGCCGTTAAGTTCATCCCCAACCGGGGCGCCTGGCTGGAGATCGAGACCTCGACCAAGGACATCCTCACCGCCAAGATCGATCGCAAGCGCAAGTTCCAGGCGACCACCCTGATCCGGGCGCTGGGCTACCCCAGCGACGATGACATCCGCCAGTTCTTCCACGAGGTCGACGTCGACCCCGAGCACCGCTACATCGACGCCACGCTGGAGAAGGATCCCAGCCACGACGTCAACGAGGCGTTGATCGAGCTCTACCGCAAGATCCGGCCCGGGGACCCCCCAACCGTGGAGAACGCCCGCAACCTGCTCCAGGCGCTCTTCTTCAACCCCCGCCGGTTCGATCTGGGCCGGGTCGGCCGGTTCAAGCTGGACAAGCGGCTCGGGCTCTCCGAGGCGGAGGCAAGGCGCCGTGCCGAGGACCCCGAGCTGAGGGTGCTGGCGCACGAGGACTTCATCAACATCATCCGCCGCCTGATCGAGCTCAACAACGGTCACGGCGAGCCGGATGACATCGACCACCTGGGCAACCGCCGCGTCCGCGGGGTCGGCGAGCTGCTGCAGAACCAGTTCCGGACCGGGCTGCTGCGGATGGAGCGGATCATCAAGGAGCGGATGACGATCTGCGACGCGACCACCGTCACCGCCGCCTCCCTCATCAACGCCCGACCGGTGGTGGCCGCGATCAAGGAGTTCTTCGGGTCCAGCCAGCTCTCGCAGTTCATGGACCAGACCAACCCCCTGTCCGAGCTCACCCACAAGCGGAGGCTGTCGGCGCTGGGCCCGGGTGGCCTCTCCCGGGAGCGGGCCGGCTTCGACGTCCGGGACGTCCACAGCAGCCACTACGGCCGGATCTGCCCGATCGAGACCCCCGAGGGGCCGAACATCGGGCTGATGGGGTCGCTGGCGACCTTCGCCAGGGTCAACGACTTCGGTTTCATCGAGACCCCGTTCCGGCGCATCCACCACTCCCTGACCCTGCCCAAGGACGGCGAGCTCCTGATCGGCCGGGAGCTGCGCGAGGAGGTGGCGGGGCTGCCCGCCGGGACCGTGGTCGGCGCCTCCGAGCTGGCGACCCTCACCAAGGCGGGGGTCACCGAGGTCTCGATCGTCCCCTGGGTCACCGACGAGATCAACTTCCTCTCCGCTGACGAGGAGGACAAGTACACGGTCGCGCAGGCCAACGCCCCGATCTCCCCGGAGGGGAAGTTCCTGGTGGAGCACACCCCCGCCCGCACCCGCCACACCTTCAAGGATGTGCCCATCGTCGACGTGGACTACGTGGACGTCTCGCCCAAGCAGATCGTCTCGGTCGCGACCGCGATGATCCCCTTCCTGGAGCACGACGACGCCAACCGGGCGCTGATGGGCTCGAACATGCAGCGCCAGGCGGTGCCGCTGGTCAACAGCGACTCTCCGGTGGTGGGCACCGGCATGGAGCTCTACGCCGCCAAGGACAGCGGGGAGCTCATCACCGCTCCCTCGGCGGGGACGGTGGTGGGGATCAACGTGCCCCTGGGCGAGGTGGACGAGCGCGTCAAGATCGTCCGCAGCGGCCAGGACAGCGGCCTCGGGATCCTCTTCCACCCCGATGGCGAGGGGCCCGACGTCTGGTACGGGGTGCACAAGTTCGTGCGCAGCAACCAGGGGACGTGCCTCTCCCAGAAGGTGATCGTCAATCCCGGTGACCACGTGGAGGCGGGCGCGGTCCTGGTGGACGGCCCGGCCACCGATCGGGGTGAGCTGGCCCTGGGCCAGAACGTCCTGGTCGCCTTCATGCCCTGGGAGGGCTACAACTACGAGGACGCGATCCTGATCAGCGAGTCGGTGGTGCGCGACGACAAGTACACCTCCATCCACATCGAGGAGTTCGAGGTCGAGGTCCGGGAGACCAAGCTCGGCCCCGAGGAGATCTCCCGGGAGCTGCCCAACGTGGGCGAGGAGAGCCTGCGCAACCTGGACGAGCGCGGCATCGTGTACGTCGGGGCGGAGGTCCAGCAGGGCGACATCCTGGTCGGCAAGACCACTCCCAAGGGGGAGTCCGAGCTCTCCGCTGAGGAGCGCCTGCTGCGCGCGATCTTCGGGGAGAAGTCCAAGGAGGTCCGCGACAGCTCACTGCGGGTGCCGCACGGAGAGCGCGGGGTGGTGGTCGATGTCAAGCACTTCAGCCGCACCAACAAGGACGAGCTGCCGGCCGGCGTCAACGAGCTGATCCGGATCTACGTCGCCCAGAAGCGCAAGATCAGCCAGGGCGACAAGATGGCTGGCCGCCACGGCAACAAGGGCGTCATCGCCCGGATCCTGCCCATCGAGGATTTGCCGTTCATGCCGGACGGGACCCCGGTGGAGATCGTGCTGAACCCGCTGGGGGTCCCCAGCCGGATGAACCTGGGCCAGGTCCTGGAGACCCATCTGGGCTGGGCCGCCTCGGCGCTGGGGATCAAGGTCGCAACCCCGGTGTTTGACGGGGCGACCGAGCCGGAGATCGAGGACGAGCTCGAGCGGGCGGGCCTGCCGCGCGACGGCAAGGTGATGCTCCGCGACGGCCGCACCGGGGAGTACTTCGAGCAGCCGATCACGGTGGGGATCATCTACATGCTCAAGCTGCACCACCTGGTCGAGGACAAGATCCACGCCCGTAGCACCGGCCCCTACAGCCTGGTCACCCAGCAGCCGCTGGGAGGCAAGGCCCAGTTCGGGGGCCAGCGGTTCGGGGAGATGGAGGTTTGGGCGCTGGAGGCCTACGGGGCCAGCCACATCCTCCAGGAGATCCTCACCATCAAGTCCGACGACATCGTGGGCCGGGTCAAGGCCTATGAGGCGATCGTCAAGGGTGACAACACCCTGGATGCCGGGATCCCGGAGTCCTTCCGGGTTCTGGTCAAGGAGCTCCAGGGGCTGGGCCTGGGGGTGGAGATCATGTCCGAGAACGAGGAACAGATCGTGTTCGCGGAGGACGACATGCCCGATCTGCCGCTGGGCTTGGGCATCAACCTGGAGCGCGACGAACGCGACGATGCCGAGGACATCGGCCGCTGAGAGTGACGTTCATTTCCGATTCCCCTGTGGGCGCAGCCGATCTCGGCGAGCTGACTGCGCTCGGGTACCCGCTCATCCACCAATTCGCCAGGAGGCGGACAAGCCTTGCTTAAGCTTGAGAATTTCGATGCCCTGAAGCTGTCCCTCGCCAGCCCGGAGACGATCCTCTCCTGGTCTCACGGCGAGGTGACCAAGCCGGAGACCATCAACTACCGGACCCTGCGTCCGGAGCGGGACGGTCTTTTCTGCGAGAAGATCTTCGGTCCCACCAAGGACTGGGAGTGCCACTGCGGCAAGTACAAGCGCTACCGGTACAAGGGCATCATCTGCGACAAGTGCGGGGTGGAGGTGACCCGCAGCAAGGTTCGCCGGGAGCGGATGGGCCACATCCGGCTGGCCAGCCCGGTTTCCCACGTCTGGTACTTCAAGGGCATCCCGAGCCGCCTGGGGCTGCTGCTGGACATGTCTCCGCGCAACCTGGAGAAGGTGCTCTACTTCGCCAACTACATCGTCACCAAGGTCGATGAGGACGCCCGCGCCCAGGCGCTGGCTGAGCTGGACCCGGACAAGAGTGACCGGGTCGCCGAGCTGAAGCGCGCCGCCTCCGCGGAGCTGGAGAGCTTCCTGGAGGCCCAGGAGCAGAAGGTCAAGGACGTGGAGGAGCTGGCGGAGAAGGAGATCTCCACCGCCCAGGCTGAGGCCGAGGGCAGGCGCGAGAAGCTGGAGGCCGACGCGGAGTCCCTCAGCCAGCGGATCGAGGCCGGGCTGGGCAAGAAGGCGCCCAGCGACATGGCCCTCAAGGACCGGGACGACAAGCAGGTGATCGTCAAGCGGGGGACCCCGCTTTCCGAGGAGCACGCCGAGCAGCTGCGCTCGACCCTGGCGGAGATGCTGGCGGCGATCTCCGCGGAGGAGACCACCACCGTCAGCCAGATCCGGGAGCGGCGGGCCGCAGAGGCTTCCGCACTGCGCCAGGAGATGGAGGAGCGCCGGGAGGCGGGGAACTCCGTCGGTGACGAGGAGCTGGCCCGGATCCGGGCCGAGCTGGAGGAGACCAGGACCCGGCTGGAGGCGCTCACCGTCCGCCAGCTGCTGACGGACTCGGAGTATCGCGAGTTCACCGAGAAGTTCGGGTCGGTGTTCCGGGCCGCCATGGGCGCCGCCGCCATCAAGGAGATGCTGGAAGGGATCGACCTGGAAGCGGAGTCCATCCACCTGCGCGAGGAGCTGCTGTCCACCAGCGGCCAGCGCAAGCAGAAGGCGGTCAAGCGGCTGCGGGTGGTCGAGGCCTTCCGCAAGAGTGAGACCAAGCCCACCTGGATGATCCTGGAGGTCCTCCCGGTCATCCCCCCCGAGCTGCGCCCGATGGTGCAGCTGGACGGCGGGCGCTTCGCGACCTCCGACCTCAACGACCTCTACCGGCGGGTCATCAACCGCAACAACCGCCTCAAGCGGCTGCTGGAGCTGGGAGCCCCCGAGATCATCGTGCGCAACGAGAAGCGGATGCTCCAGGAGGCGGTGGACGCCCTGATCGACAACGGCCGGCGCGGTCGGGCGATCACCGGGACCGGCAACCGCAAGCTGAAGTCGTTGAGCGACATGCTCAAGGGCAAGCAGGGCCGGTTCCGCCAGAACCTCTTGGGCAAGCGCGTCGACTACTCGGGCCGCTCGGTGATCGTGGTCGGCCCGGAGATGAAGTTGAACCAATGCGGGCTGCCCAAGCGGATGGCCCTGGAGTTGTTCAAGCCGTTCGTGATGCGCGAGCTGGTGAGCCAGGGCTTCACCCAGAACATCAAGAGCGCCAAGCGCATGGTGGAGCGGGTGCGGCCCGAGGTGTGGGACGTGCTCGACCAGGTCATCCAGGACCACCCGGTGCTGCTGAACCGCGCCCCGACCCTGCACCGGCTGGGGATCCAGGCGTTCATGCCGACTTTGGTCGAGGGCTCGGCGATCCAGATTCACCCACTGGTCTGCACCGCGTTCAACGCCGACTTCGACGGGGACCAAATGGCGGTGCACGTGCCGCTCTTCAGCGGGGCCATCGCCGAGGCCAAGAACCTCATGATGTCCTCCAACAACATCCTCTCGGCCAGTGATGGCAACCCGGTGGTGGCGCCCTCCCAGGACATGGTGCTGGGGGCGTACTGGCTGACGGTCGAGCGCGAGCCGCTGGCCACCACCGACGACAGCAAGCTGCGCAGCTTCAGCTCTCCCGATGAGGTGCTGCTGGCCTACGACACCGGCAACCTGGCCCCCCACGAGCCGGTGCGGGTCAGGATGCCTCGCAGCCACGTGGAGGTGGTGGCCGAGGGTGCCGACCCCGATGAGCGGGTGATGGTCAAGACCACCGCTGGGCGAGTGCTCTTCAACGAGATCCTGCCGCTGGGTCGGCCGGTCCGCGAGGGTGCGGACGGAGACCCCATGGTCTTCCAGAACCGAGCCTTCGACCGCAAGGAGCTGCGAGCACTGGTGGCCACCTGCTTCCGGCTCTACGGCAACCTGGTCACCGCCGAGGTGGTCAACGACATCAAGCGGGTGGGCTTCGCCTTCGCGACCAGGTCGGGCACCACCATGTCGGCGATGGACATCAAGACCCCCCCGGAGAAGGCGGGAATCATCGCAAGTGCCGACGGGGAGGTCGAGGAGGTCTCGCTCCAGCACCGCCGCGGCCTCATCACCGAGGACGAGCGCTACGGCAAGACCGTCGAGATCTGGACCCAGGCCACCGACCAGGTGACCCAGGCCACCATGCGTCACTTCGACACCTTCTCTCCGGTGTTGCTGATGTCCCAGTCGGGGGCTCGAGGCTCGGTCCAGCAGATCCGGCAGCTGGCCGGCATGCGGGGGCTGATGGCCGATCCCACCGGGCGGATCATCGACATGCCGATCAAGGCCAACTTCTCCGAGGGGCTGGCCGTGTTGGAGTACTTCATCTCCACGCATGGCGCCCGCAAGGGACTGGCGGACACCGCGCTGCGGACCGCGGACTCCGGCTACCTCACCAGAAGGCTGGTGGACGTGGCCCAGGACGTGATCGTGCGCGAGGAGGACTGCGGCACCAACGCCGGCATCTGGCTCACCGACCTCAGTCAGGAGGGGGAGTCGTTCCTGGAGCGCATCCAGGGGCGGACCGCGGCCGCCGACATCGCCGATCCCGACGGCCGGGTTATCGTGGCCGCCGGTGAGGAGATCACCGATGCTCTGGCCCGCCAGGTGGTGGCGGCCGGGGTGGACCGTGCCCGCGTGCGCAGCGTGCTCACCTGCGGGGCGAGAAGTGGCGTCTGCCGGCTCTGCTACGGGCGCAACCTGGCGACCGGCAAGCTGGTGGAGATCGGGGAGGCGGTGGGGGTGATCGCGGCCCAGTCGATCGGGGAGCCGGGCACCCAGTTGACCATGCGGACGTTCCACACCGGCGGGGTCGCCGGGCTGGACATCACCCAGGGACTGCCCCGGGTGGAGGAGCTCTTCGAGGCCCGCATCCCCAAGGGCAAGGCGACGCTCGCCGAGTCTGGCGGGCGGGTGGAGGTGATCCGCTCTGACGGCACCCGCAAGGTGCGGGTGGTGGCCCACGAGGAGTACGACGTGAGCCATGCCATCGAGAAGGGGATGGAGCTGGACTCCGCGATCGCTGAGGGCGCGTTGGTGGGTGAGGGCCAGGTGCTGGCCCGCGGGACCAAGGCCGGCAAGGCGGTGACCCTTCAGGCGCGGATCGGTGGCCGGATCACGAAGCTGAAGATGGGTGCCTCCGGCGGCGAGATCACCATCCGGGCCCTCGAGGAAGAGGTGAAGGAGTACCCGATCGCCCACGGCGCCCAGCTTCGGGTGGCCGACGAGGATGAGATCAAGGCCGGTGATGCGCTCACCGCAGGCTCGGTGAGCCCACAGGAGCTGCTCTACATCAGCGGGCGGGAGGCGGTGCAGGACTACCTGGTCCGCGAGGTCCAGAAGGTGTACCGCTCCCAGGGTGTTGACATCAACGACAAGCACATCGAGGTCATCGTGCGCCAGATGATGCGCAAGGTGAGGGTCGAGTCCGGTGGCGACACCGAGCTGCTTCCGGGCGAGATCGTCTCCCAGTGGGAGTACGACCAGGCCAACGCCGAGGTGCTGGCGGAGGGAGGCGAGCCGGCGATCGCGTCGACGGTGCTGCTCGGCCTCATCAAGGCTGCGCTCAACACCGCCAGCTGGCTCTCGGCAGCGTCCTTCCAGGAGACGACCAGGGTGCTGACCGAGGCCGCGATCTCCGGCAAGGTGGACCGCCTGCGCGGCCTCAAGGAGAACGTGATCATCGGCAAGCTGATTCCGGCCGGGACCGGGCTCGACTACTACCGCAAGCTGCGGGAGGAGGCGATCAGGTTCCTGGAGGAGGCGGAGACTCCGGCGGACGGATCCGTGAGCCCCGACGGAGAGCCGCTGGCCCTGGAGGTTCCAGAGGCGGTGGCGGCTTTGGAGCCTACCGCCGACTGAGACCGCTGAGCCGGCCGGGAGTGCTCCCGGCCGGCTCCAGCTCCCGGCACCACCGGGAGTTTGAGATCGAATATCGCGGGCCGTACCCCCTCTGGGGCGCCCGGCCGCCGGCTTGCTGGACCGAGCCTCAGCTCAGGCCGGCAGGTTCGCGCACTGGGGGCAGAGCCCCCGGAAGATGATCTGCGCCTCGTCCACCAACAGGCCCAGCGCGGGGTCCGGCTCCAGGCAGGGTCGGGTCTCGCGCACGCAGGGCACGTCCACCACCAGCCCGCAGCGGCGGCAGACGAAGTGGTGGTGCCATCCCGGGTTGACCTCGTAGATGGCGGCGCCGGGGCCGGCGTCCGCGCGCAGGATCAGGTCGGCAGCGGCCATCGCCTCCAGGCTGTTGTAGACCGAGGCCCTTGCCAGCGGCCGGCCGGTGCTGTGCAGGTGGCCCACCACCTCGTCGGCGGAGCGGTGCCCGCCCATCTCCGCCAGCGCCTGGTAGACGGCGATCCGGGGCGTGGTCGCACGCAGCCCTCGATTGCGGAGCTGGGCGGCGACCAGCAGGCGGTCCGGGGATTGGTTCAGCTGAGCTGCGCCTGGAACATCCAGAGGTGCTTCTCGAGCGCCTCCAGGATCCCGATCACCAGATCCTGGCTCACCGGATCGAGCTCGCCAAGGCGGTCCAGGCCGAGGCGGGCATCCTGAATCACCAGCCGCATCCGGTCGGCGATCTCGGCAACCACGAGATGCGCGTCCTGGTAGCCGGGGGGGAACGGGGGCAGGGAGCTCTGCGCCGCCACGGTGGCGGCGTTGCCGTCTACCGCCGTGCCCAGGGCGACCGCCCGCTCAGCCATGGTGTCGGCCCACAGCCGGGCGTCGGTCACGATCTGATCCAGCTGCAGATGCACGGACTCGAAGTTGGGCCCGATCACATGCCAGTGGGCCTGCTTCCCCTGGATCGCCAGGTCCGTGAAATCCACCAGCAGCTTCTGCATCTGCGCGCTCACCTCGGTGGCCACCGGCTTGGGCAACGCGCCCTCGATCACAGGCATGGCATCCTCCTCAAACTTGGACTTTGTCCAATCTTACCACGGATGGAATCCAGCGGGGAGACCAAACTACGGCACGGCGCTATGAGGTTCATCCATACTTGCGCCGTGGTGGAACCGTTGAGCGAGGCGGACCTCAACTCCTGTCTGGAGTCTGTCCGCCCGCGGTTGGTGCGGATGGCCACCTACATGCTGGGTGACCCCGACTCGGCCGAGGACGCCTTCCAGGATTCGGCGCTGAAGGCGATCTCCAAGCGGGGGAGCTTCAGATCCGAGGCCAACGTCTGCACCTGGGTCCAGCGCATCTGCGTGAACACCTGCCACGACCGATTGCGGCGCCGCCACTCCGCGGAGGCCACGGAGAGAGAGCTGATGAGGGAGGCGCTATGGCAGGACCCGCAGTACACCGTCGACCCAGAGGTGGTCGCGCTGGCGGCGCAGCAGGCGTCGCAGCTGCGCCGGGCACTGGCCGAGCTCAGCCCCGATCAGAACCGGACCGTCGTCCTCCACGACGTGGAGGGGTGGACCGCCGCGGAGATAGCGGAGATGACCTCCACCCCGCTGCCGACCGTGAAATCCCACCTGCGCCGGGGGCGCCAGGCCCTGGTGACCATCCTTGCGGAGGCTTCGCAGTGAGGGTGCTCACCTGTGGAGAGGCCCGGGACCTTGCCGCGGACATGCTGGACGGCGACATCGGAGAGGGCGATCGGCAGGCAGTGCTCGCGCACGTCGCCAGCTGCGACACCTGTCCAGGGCTCTACCGGGCGATGGTGCTGCTTCAAGCGGAGCTGTCGCGGTCAGGGAATCCCCCGGGCCGGATGAACTCCGATGGCTGAGCGAGACCACCCGCACAGCTGTAGTGGACCGGATCGGTGGCGGCGGATGGTCGCTCGCGCGGACGGACCCGGTGCAGTGCTCACGCGTCGCTTGAGGGCAGGTGCTCCCTCTCGCATCACGAGACCCGGGCGCTGACTCGGGCATCGGAGCCGGGGTGACCGGCCCGAGGGTCAGCCGTACCGGGCCGAGCGTGGAGTCCGCCTCGTGGCCGAGCGCGGGAGATCGGA